>CALJVA010000057.1 GCA_937975135.1 uncultured Thermoactinomycetaceae bacterium
CTACCTCTCTACTTATGCACGAATTAACGACTACGGGTTTATTGAGACACCCTACAGACGGGTAGATCCAGAAACAGGACGGGTCACCGATGAAGTTGTATATTTAACTGCCGATGAAGAAGATGCCTATTATATTGCGCAGGCCAACGCTCCGTTGGATGAGGAAGGCCGCTTTGTAGATGAACAGGTTGTGGCCCGGTATAAAGAAGAAATTTTACATGTCCCCCGTGAGCGAATCGACTTTATGGATGTCTCCCCTAAGCAGGTAGTCTCAGTAGCTACAGCTTGTATTCCCTTTCTTGAAAACGATGACTCCAACCGTGCTCTGATGGGTTCAAACATGCAGCGCCAAGGCGTGCCACTTCTAACACCAAGGGCTCCCCTTGTGGGTACCGGTATGGAACATAAAGCAGCCAGGGACTCTGGTGTGATGGTGATCGCTAAACGGTCCGGAGTAGTTGAACGGGTTACTGCAGAAGAGATTCATGTACGACATGAAGAAGAAGTAGATGGGCGTATAATCAAAGGTGATGTGGACAAGTATAAGCTGCAAAAATTTGTTCGTTCAAACCAGGGCACCTGTGTGAACCAACGACCACTCGTTAAAAAAGGGGAGCGAGTTAAAGCAGGAGATGTTCTCGCCGATGGCCCTTCTACTGAAGAAGGTGAACTGGCTCTCGGACAGAATGTCCTGGTCGCTTTCATGACTTGGGAAGGCTATAACTATGAAGATGCCATTCTGCTAAGTGAAAAGCTGGTTAAAGAAGATGTTTATACCTCAATTCATATTGAGGAGTATGAATGTGAAGCACGGGATACGAAGCTGGGTTCTGAAGAGATTACGCGTGATATTCCTAACGTTGGAGAAGATGCTCTGAAAAACTTAGACAACCGAGGGATTATCCGAATTGGTGCTGAGATCAAATCCGGAGATATCTTGGTTGGAAAAGTTACACCAAAAGGAGTCACTGAGCTAACGGCTGAAGAACGCCTTTTACATGCAATTTTCGGAGAAAAAGCACGTGAAGTGCGGGATACTTCTCTACGTGTTCCTCATGGTACAAGTGGCATTGTCGTTGATGTGAAAGTGTTTACCCGGGAAGCTGGGGATGAATTACCTCCTGGTGTGAATCAGCTAGTTCGAGTATATATTGCCCAAAAACGAAAAATTTCTGAAGGGGATAAAATGGCAGGGCGTCACGGGAATAAAGGGGTAATTGCCCGTGTATTGCCAGAGGAAGATATGCCATTTTTGCCCGATGGAACCCCTGTAGAAGTTGTTCTCAACCCCTTGGGTGTACCTTCTCGAATGAATATTGGGCAAGTACTAGAAGTTCACTTAGGAATGGCAGCTCGACAGTTGGGCTTGTATATGGCGACACCTGTCTTTGACGGCGCAAATGAACATGATGTATGGGATGCATTGAGAGAAGCAGGACTGCCAGAGGATGGAAAGACCATTCTTTATGATGGACGAACAGGTGAACCTTTTGAAAATAGGGTGACCGTAGGCGTTCTCTATATGATTAAGCTTGCTCATATGGTGGATGACAAGATCCATGCTCGTTCTACTGGACCATACTCACTTGTTACCCAACAGCCACTGGGCGGAAAAGCGCAATTTGGTGGTCAACGGTTTGGTGAGATGGAAGTGTGGGCGTTGGAAGCTTACGGTGCAGCTTATACCTTGCAGGAGATTTTGACTGTAAAATCGGACGATGTTGTTGGACGGGTTAAAACCTATGAAGCGATCGTTAAAGGAGAAAATGTGCCTGAACCGGGTGTTCCCGAATCGTTCAAGGTACTGATCAAAGAGCTGCAGAGCCTTGGAATGGATGTCAAGATTCTTGCAGAGGATGAACAGGAAATAGAGATCCGGGAAATTGAAGAGGATGAAGAGAGCGCGGACGATCGATTTACAATTGAAGTACAAAAGGTGGATAAAGATCGATCTTCTTCGTAATCAACAAGGAAGAATATAAAGGCGACAAGCAGGATGACCCTGAGGGAGGAATGCCCTGTGTTGGACGTCAATAACTTTGAGTTTATGAAAATTAGCCTCGCATCACCCAATAAAATCCGTTCATGGTCGCGGGGTGAGGTGAAAAAGCCAGAAACAATCAACTATCGTACCTTAAAGCCTGAAAAAGAGGGGCTGTTCTGCGAAAAGATTTTTGGTCCAACGAAAGACTGGGAATGCCACTGTGGAAAATATAAGCGTGTTCGCTATAAAGGTGTAGTATGTGACCGTTGTGGTGTAGAAGTCACTCGAGCCAAAGTTCGTCGTGAGCGTATGGGCCATATTGAGTTAGCCGCTCCTGTTTCCCATATTTGGTATTTCAAAGGGATTCCTAGCCGGATGGGACTCGTCCTGGATATGTCCCCCCGTTCCTTGGAGGAAGTGATTTATTTCGCTTCCTATGTGGTTGTGGATCCTGGGCCCACACCATTGGAAAAGAAACAACTTCTTTCTGAAAAGGAATATCGCGGCTATCGTGAAAAATATGGCGACACTTTTGTGGCCATGATGGGTGCCGAAGCGATTAAGCGCTTGCTGGCAGAAATCGATCTCGAACGGGAAATTAATTTGCTCCGAGAGGAAATGGTAACGGCGCAAGGACAGCGGCGAAACCGGGCTGTCAAACGACTGGAGGTACTAGAAGCATTTCGGCAGTCTGGAAACAAGCCCGAATGGATGGTGCTCGACGTATTACCCGTGATTCCTCCAGAACTGCGTCCGATGGTACAACTGGATGGTGGCCGGTTTGCCACCTCAGATCTTAACGATCTGTATCGTCGGGTGATCAACCGGAACAACCGCTTGAAGAGGCTTCTTGACCTTGGGGCTCCAGACATCATTGTGCAAAATGAAAAACGGATGTTGCAGGAAGCTGTTGATGCCTTAATTGATAACGGGCGGCGTGGTCGCCCTGTTACAGGACCTGGTAACCGACCCTTGAAGTCGCTTTCCCATATGTTGAAAGGAAAACAGGGTCGTTTCCGGCAAAATTTGTTAGGAAAGCGAGTAGATTATTCCGGTCGGTCAGTTATCGTGGTAGGTCCCGATCTAAAAATCTATCAATGTGGCTTACCAAAGGAGATGGCTCTGGAGCTTTTCAAACCCTTCGTAATGAAAGAGTTGGTAGAAAAAGGGCTTGCTCATAATATTAAGAGTGCCAAGCGAAAAGTAGAGCGAGTTCACCCCGAGGTGTGGGATGTACTGGAAGAGGTCATCCGAGAACATCCTGTTCTACTCAACCGAGCTCCCACTTTGCACCGGTTAGGCATCCAAGCCTTTGAACCAGTGTTGGTTGAAGGACGGGCCATCAAGCTTCATCCCCTTGTTTGTACCGCATACAATGCGGACTTTGACGGGGACCAAATGGCAGTTCACGTGCCATTGTCGGCAGAAGCACAGGCAGAAGCGCGTCTGTTGATGCTTGCTGCGCAAAATATTTTAAACCCGAAAGACGGAAAGCCCGTTGTAACCCCATCTCAAGATATGGTGCTTGGCTGCTATTATCTAACCCTGGAAAAAGAGGGAGCTAAAGGGGAAGGAAAAGTCTTTTCTTCACCTGATGAGGCAATTCGAGCTTATCACCAAAAGATTGTAACACTGCATTCCCGTATTGCAGTTCCAGTTCGCAGTCTAAAGAAAACAACTTTTACAGAAGAACAGATGAAGGGGCTTTTTATTACTACACCTGGAAAACTCATTTTTAATGAGATTTTTCCAGAATCGTTTCCGTATATCAATGAGCCCTCTATGAAAAATTTGACTCAAGGTCCTTCGGATCATTATTTCATCTTAGATAAAGGCGTAAATATCCCAGAGTATGTAAAAACCTTGCCCGATATTGATGCCATTAAAAAAGGATTCCTGGGTACGATTATTGCTGAATGTTTCCGCCGCTTCGGAACGCAAAAAACGGCGATCATTCTTGACCACGTAAAAGCATTAGGCTTCTCCTATTCAACTAAGGCAGGTATTACTATGTCGATCTCCGACGTGGTCGTGCCGGAACAGAAAAAGGAGATCTTGGAAGAAGCTGAGCAACGTGTAGAAGGGGTAATGCGCCAATATCGTCGTGGTTTGATCACAGAAGATGAACGGTACGATCGGGTCATAGGAATCTGGGGTAAAGCCAAAGATGATATTACAGATGTATTAATGAATCGGCTAGGTAAGTTTAACCCCATTTATATGATGGCCAATTCAGGGGCACGGGGGAACGTTTCACAAATTACCCAGCTAGCTGGGATGCGTGGATTGATGGCGAACCCCTCTGGACGAATTATTGAACTTCCGATTAAATCGAACTTCCGTGAAGGGCTTTCTGTCCTAGAATACTTTATTTCTACACACGGGGCACGTAAAGGGTTGGCTGATACGGCATTAAGAACGGCTGACTCTGGTTATTTGACCCGACGCTTAGTAGATGTTGCCCAAGATGTGATTGTTCGTGAGGAAGATTGTGGAACAGACAAAGGCTTAAAGGTACGACAAATTGCTGACGGTAGTGAAGTGATTGAAGGACTGTACGACCGTATTGTTGGTCGGATATCCTTCCGGACGATACGTCATCCAGAGACAGGCGAAGTGCTTGTCGAACGGAAACAAATGATCGATGAGGAAATCGCCAGGAAGATCGTCGAAGCTGGGATCGAAGAGGTTGAAATTCGTTCTGTTCTCACCTGTCGAACAAAGCATGGCGTATGTATCCAGTGTTATGGTCGCAACCTTGCCTTAGGAACACTGGTTGAGATAGGCGAAGCAGTTGGAATTATCGCAGCACAGTCGATTGGAGAGCCAGGAACACAGCTCACAATGCGTACTTTCCATACAGGTGGTGTAGCTGGAGACGATATCACCCAAGGTCTCCCACGAATTCAAGAGTTGTTTGAAGCTCGAAATCCAAAGGGGCAGGCTCTCATTACCGAAATATCAGGTACGGTAACCGATATTCGTGAGATCAAAGATCGGCGAGAGATTGAGATTGAAGGTGAAGTGGAGACCAAAGTATATCCTGTTGCCTATGGCTCACGGCTTCGGGTATCCGTCGGTGATCGTGTAGAAGCTGGGGATGAACTCACCGAAGGCTCGATTGATCCCAAAGAGCTACTCCGTATCAAGGGAGTCCGAGGAGTTCAAGATTACATCCTGCAAGAAGTACAGAAAGTTTATCGACTCCAAGGTGTAGAAATTAATGATAAGCACATCGAAGTAATGATTCGCCAGATGATGCGTAAAGTGCGAATCACCGACTCTGGGGATACAGACCTTCTCCCCGGTTCCTATGTCGATCTGCACGAATACGAAGAAGCTAACCGGGAAGTTCTCCTGAACGGGAAAGAGCCAGCAGTTGCACGTCCAGTGATCTTGGGGATTACCAAGGCATCCTTGGAGACGGAATCCTTCCTCTCAGCTGCTTCGTTCCAAGAAACTACACGAGTCTTGACCGATGCAGCGATAAAAGGAAAAGTAGATCGACTGCTTGGATTAAAAGAGAATGTGATCATCGGAAAGCTGGTTCCTGCAGGAACGGGAATGGCACATTATCGTTCCTTACGGATTACTCTGGATCAGGAAGATTCCGAGGAGCAAGAGGCTAAAGAGAAGGTCATGGTTGACTAAGAGTGGAAACAAGAAATGTACTGCAAAGCTACGCAGACGATCTCTCCTAGTGCATTGTGAAAGGTTGGGAGGACATAGGAATTTAATCAATTTTCCCCGATCAGGGTCCTTGTCATTCCTATGTCCGGCCCATACTTTTCCGTGCAGGCTGTGTGTATTGTCTCAGAATCACCTGTGAGGGTTTTTCTTGTGCCTCACAATAGCTTGAAGCTTAATATGCTTGGATCTTTTGAGGGTATTTAGCGGTCAAAACCGAAAATAGCAGTAACCTTTCTAGCGGATCACGTCTTCAAGATCAAAAAGGCTTCAGGTCAGCCTTATCTAAGTAAAATAGCATTGTGTGAAGACTAAAAAATCTCTTCTTCGCGCCTTATTGACAATGTTAGTATCTAGGTGATAAGATACGATAGTGTGCTTGGTAATGTTCACTTTGGAGGGCGATAAAATATGTCTTATGATAAAGTGAAGCAAGCGAAAGCGCGGACGGTTGGTACCAAACAAACAAAAAAAGCGATTGAACAGGGAAAAGTCCTGGAAGTATATGTCGCAAAAGATGCGGACCAACACGTTACCGAAGGGCTGATCGCAATGTGCCAAGATCGAAACATTACCATTCGGTATGTTGATTCGATGAAGGAATTGGGTAAGGCTTGCGGCATCCAAGTGGGTGCAGCCACAGTTGGGATACTCAAAGCGTAAAGCGCATTAAGGGATTGCAAATGGACTTTGGAGTTCTTTTTTCCCAACCATTTTGCACCACTTTTTACGCCAATTTATGATCCGCCTGGTTCTGTGGTCTTGAAATCATATTGAAGGAGGTGGAACGATGCCTACAATTAACCAACTTGTTCGTCATCGTCGTACTCGAAAGCGTAGTCACTCCAACGCACCAGCGCTTCAAGTTGGCTACAACAGCTTTCGTAAGAAAATGATCAAACAAAGCTCTCCACAGAAACGTGGAGTATGCACCCGGGTTGGAACGATGACCCCTAAAAAACCAAACTCCGCAATGCGTAAGTTTGCTCGGGTTCGTCTAACCAATGGAATTGAAGTGACAGCCTATATTCCAGGTATCGGTCATAACCTACAGGAGCACTCTGTAGTGTTAGTCCGAGGAGGACGGGTGAAAGACCTGCCAGGGGTTCGTTATCACATTGTCCGGGGAGCACTGGATACCGCAGGCGTGCAAGACCGCATGCAAGCCCGATCCAAGTATGGAACAAAACGGCCCAAAAAATAAGCATTCAAGCTTAAACATACAGCAAAGGAGGGACATGCATGCCACGAAAAGGTCCGGTACCCCGCAGGGAAGTGCTGCCTGATCCACTGTACAACAGTAAGTTGGTTACTCGTCTGATTACTCGCTTAATGTACAATGGAGAAAAAGGAAAAGCACAGCGGATTTTGTATGAAGCCTTTGAAATTATTCGAGAGCGAACAGGAAAAGATCCCTTGGAAGTTTTTGAACAAGCATTAAAAAACGTAATGCCTATGCTTGAAGTTAAAGCACGGCGAGTTGGAGGCTCCAACTATCAGGTGCCAGTGGAAGTAAAACCTGAGCGCCGTACCAGTCTGGGGCTTCGCTGGTTAGTGAACTATGCGCGTCTTCGCGGTGAAAAAACAATGCAAGAGCGTCTTGCTGCGGAGATCATCGATGCTTCCAACAATACAGGGGCTGCCGTTAAGAAGAAGGAAGATACGCATAAAATGGCCGAAGCTAACCGCGCATTTGCTCACTATCGCTGGTGATTGTGTATGACTCTGTGAAGATGAAAGGGGATATTTCCGATGGCACGTGAGTTCTCCCTTAAGGACACGCGCAACATCGGGATCATGGCCCACATTGACGCTGGGAAGACGACGACCACGGAACGGATCCTGTTTTATACAGGCCGCGTCCATAAAATTGGTGAAACGCACGAAGGTGCGGCAACCATGGACTGGATGGAGCAAGAGCAGGAACGCGGTATCACCATTACCTCTGCCGCGACTACCGCTCAGTGGAAGGGTCACCGGATTAATATTATCGACACTCCGGGGCACGTCGACTTTACCGTCGAAGTGGAACGATCCCTGCGTGTGTTAGATGGAGCGGTTGGGGTTTTTTGCGCGAAAGGTGGCGTAGAGCCTCAATCGGAGACTGTCTGGCGACAGGCAGATAAGTACCGTGTTCCAAGAATTGCTTATGTAAACAAGATGGATATCGTCGGGGCCGATTTCTTCGGTACCGTTGAACAGATGAAAGAACGCCTCGGAGCCAATGCAGTACCGATCCAACTCCCTATTGGTTCAGAGGATACCTTTACTGGTGTCATTGACTTGGTTGACAATAGTGCCTATTACTATTTGGATGATTTGGGCACTCAGACCGAGAAAAGGGAAATTCCCGATGAATACAAGGAACTAGCAGCTGAACATCGAACCAATCTATTGGAAGCTTTGGCTGACCTTGACGATGATTTGATGGCAAAGCTGCTAGAAGAAGAAGAGCCCACCAAAGAAGAGATTCAAGCTGCGATCCGTAAAGGCGTCATTGGTGTGGAGATTATTCCGGTTCTTTGTGGATCTTCCTATAAAAACAAAGGGGTTCAGCTCCTACTGGATGCGGTTGTTGCTTATTTGCCTTCACCACTAGATGTTCCAGCGATTAAAGGAGAGCTGCCTGATGGAACAGAAGCAGTTCGGAACTCTAGTGACGATGAGCCCTTTGCAGCTTTGGCATTTAAGATTATGACCGATCCTTATGTAGGGAAGCTAACCTTCTTCCGGGTATATTCTGGGAAACTCAATTCCGGTTCCTACGTTCTCAATACCTCCAAAGGAAAACGGGAACGAATTGGTCGGATTTTGCAGATGCATGCGAACCACCGAGAAGAAATCTCCGTGGTATATTCAGGAGATATTGCAGCTGCAGTAGGTTTGAAAGATACAGGAACTGGGGACACACTATGTGACGAGAAAAACCCGATTATCTTGGAATCCATGGTCTTCCCTGAGCCAGTAATTAGCGTTGCTGTAGAACCGAAGACCAAAGCGGACCAGGATAAGATGTCGATGGCGCTTGCTAAGCTTTCTGAAGAAGATCCTACCTTCCGTGCCAGCACAGACGAGGAAACAGGACAAACCATTATTGAAGGAATGGGAGAGCTTCACCTCGATGTCATTGTTGATCGTCTGAAGCGGGAATTTAAGGTAGATGCGAATATTGGAAAGCCGCAAGTTGCCTACAAGGAAACCTTCCGTAAGTCTGCGAAGGTTGAAGGGAAATTCATTCGTCAGTCCGGTGGACGTGGACAATACGGTCACGTTTGGATCGAGTTTGAGCCACTGGAAGAAGGCGCAGGTTTTCAGTTTGAAAACAAAATTGTTGGTGGGGTAGTTCCAAAAGAGTATATCCCGGCTGTACAAGCAGGGATTGAAGAGGCTATGGAGAATGGTGTATTAGCCGGCTACCCAATGGTAGATATTAAGGCAACCATTTTTGATGGTTCATACCATGATGTTGACTCATCTGAAATGGCCTTTAAGATTGCCGCATCAATGGCTTTGAAAGAGGCCGCATCTAAGTGTGAACCTGTTCTCTTGGAGCCGATTATGAGAGTAGAAGTAACGGTTCCTGAAGAGTATATGGGGGATGTGATTGGTGACTTAAATTCCCGCCGGGGTCGGGTAGAAGGTATGGATTCCCGAGGCAATGCCCAAGTGATCCGAGCCATGGTCCCGCTGGGAGAAATGTTTGGTTACGCCACACCGCTCCGTTCCCGTACTCAAGGACGGGGAACATACTCGATGCAATTTGATCACTATGAGGAAGTTCCCAAAAACATTGCCGAAGAAATTATCTCCAAAGCACGTGGAGAGTAATGTCTATTTCAGTGGTTTATGGAGAGTGACGGAGCGTAGTCCTTCGCTCCGGACTTTCTACCATATAGATACATGTATTAAAAGGAGGATTATCCGAGATGGCAAAAGCCAAGTTTGAGCGTACAAAACCTCACGTAAATATTGGAACAATTGGTCACGTTGACCATGGTAAAACCACATTAACTGCTGCAATTACTACCGTTTTGGCTACAGCAGGTGGTGCAGAAGCACAAGCATATGATCAAATCGACAAAGCCCCAGAAGAGCGAGAGCGGGGAATTACCATTGCTACCTCGCACGTAGAATATGAAACCGAAAATCGTCACTATGCACACGTTGATTGTCCTGGACACGCAGACTATGTGAAAAACATGATCACTGGTGCTGCACAGATGGACGGTGCTATTCTCGTTGTTTCTGCTGCAGATGGTCCAATGCCTCAAACACGCGAACATATCTTGCTCTCCCGTCAAGTTGGGGTACCACACATTGTTGTTTTCCTCAACAAAGTGGACATGGTAGACGACGAAGAGTTGCTTGAGCTTGTGGAAATGGAAGTACGTGAGCTTCTCAACGAATATGAATTCCCTGGTGATGATATCCCAGTAGTTAAGGGATCTGCCTTGAAAGCATTGGAAGACCCAACTGGTGAGTGGGCAGAGAACATTAAGGAGCTCATGAGACAAGTTGACGAGTACATTCCAACTCCAGAACGGGATGTAGATAAAGACTTCCTCATGCCAGTAGAAGACGTCTTCTCCATTACCGGTCGTGGAACCGTTGCTACTGGTCGTGTAGAGCGTGGACAAATTAAAGTGGGCGACGAAGTAGAAATCATCGGTTTGGCTGAAGAAAGCCGCAAGGTTGTTGTAACTGGAGTTGAGATGTTCCGTAAGTTGCTCGACCAAGCACAAGCAGGTGACAACATCGGTGCCTTGCTGCGTGGTGTAGAGCGCAAAGAGATCGAGCGTGGACAAGTATTGGCCAAGCCAGGATCCGTTAGTGCTCATACTAAGTTTACCGCCCAAGTTTACATCTTGACCAAAGAGGAAGGTGGCCGTCATACCCCATTTTTCAACGGCTATCGTCCCCAGTTCTACTTCCGGACCACTGACGTAACCGGCGTAGTAAAGTTGCCTGAAGGTACCGAGATGGTTGTACCTGGAGACAACGTGGAGATTGAAGTAGAATTGATTGCTCCGATTGCAATTGAAGATGGTACCCGCTTCGCAATTCGTGAAGGTGGTCGTACTGTTGGTGCAGGAGCTGTAACCAAAATTATAGAGTAAAAAAAACCCCCAGAGTATGGGGGTTTTTTTATGTAGCTCTCAGGGAAATTTCACCATGATATAATAGGATATACTCATAGATCTTTGTTGGAAAATAAATCGAGGCGGTGTGCTATGAGGACAAGAAGACTTCTTCTCATGATTAGTATCCCCGTTATTTTGCTTGTTGGGGTGGTGATCTGGGCTTACTTTTACTTTAGTAAAGAGGATCCTGATTACTTAATACACTATATTAAAAACAAGCCGGAACAAGTGGCCTTTTTGATCTCTTATAACGGTGAAGAGGTTGTCAAGCGGCAGCCAGACCTACAGATGCCTTTGGCCAGTACTGCGAAGATCATTGTCGCAATTGAGTATGCCTATCAAGTAGCCGAAGGAAAAATCGATCCGCAAGAAAAAGTACCCCTTGCAGAGGTGGATCATTTTTACTTGGAAGATACTGATGGTGGTTCCCATCAGAATTGGCTGGAGGAGATGGATAAAAAAGGTTTAGTGGATCGTGAAGAGAAGGTTCCCCTCCATGAGGTAGCAAAAGGCATGATTGCCCATAGCTCCAATGCCAATACAGATTATTTGATGGACCGTCTTGGTCTAGATAATGTGAACAAACGGATCGAAAAATTGGAGTTAAAAAATCATCAGCCCCTTTATCCAATCACTGCTTCCATGTTGATTCCAGATTTTATTCAACACCAACAAGAGGATGAGCTTTCCGATGAGGAAATCATTAACCAAATGCAAAAGTTATCATTAAAAGAATACCGTTCGCTGGCAAACCAGATCCATGAGCAGTTAAAGGAAAATACTTATCCAAATAAAGAAGAATCGGTGATTCCACCTCCGAATGTTCAACAGGTATGGTCAGATCGTTTACCCGCCTCTAATGTAGAGGATTATGGATGGATGATGCAACGAATCAATCAGCGCGATTATTTTCCGGAAAAGGTACAAGAAACACTGGAAGATTTGATGGAATGGCCCATGGAGCAACATCCAGATAATAAAAAGCATTTTAAACATCTGGGGGGAAAGGGAGGATCCACAATTTTTATCTTAACGCAAGCGGTATATGGAGAGGATCATAAAGGAAATAAGATGGAAATTGTTTTTCTTTCCAATCAAAAAGGTATTATTGAACGGCTAAAAGTAAGGCGAAACTTTGATAAGTTTCTATCTGAGCTTTTTTACAATGACTCTTTTCGTGAACGGGTAATAAAGGAATTACAGTAACTCACTTTCCCTTTCCTATTATTTAAAAAGGAAAGGGATTTTTATATTTATAATATACATTTATTTTTCCTAAAAATGTTTTTGACTAAATTGTTAAGTATCCTGTACTATGTATACAGAATACATTATTAATTAAGGGGTGAATCATGATAGACCTTGGTAACGTTTCAGTCATCCGTCAAGAAACTGTCAGGGAAAAAGTATACAGACTATTAAAAGAGGCGATTCTAACAGGAAAGCTATTACCTGGACAGTATTATACGGAAATTCAAATTGCCGAGACCTTAGAGATCTCCCGGACTCCAGTTCGTGAAGCAGTTAATGATTTGATCAATGACAAATTGTTGGTCGCAGTACCAAGACGTGGGGTTAAAGTAAGGGAATTTAGCGAGACTGAAGTGGAACAGGTCTTCATGTTAAGGAGAGTGATTGAAGGAGAAGTATTAAACAAAGTTGTGAAAACGATTACAAACGATTGTCTTATCCAGTTGAAGAGAATACTACAAGAGCAGAAAGAGGCTGTGGAAGAACAAAACAGGATCCAGTTTATCCAGTTGGATCAAAGGTTTCACAATCGACTAATGGAAATTGCCGGTTATAAATTGGTACAGGAAATGGTGAATTATCTTCATAACATTACACGGCTCATCGGTCATCAGGCTATTTTGGTTGATGGACGTATGGATGAAGTTATAAAGGAGCATCAAGAGATTGTAAAAGCAATCGAAGAGAAAGACTATATCCGTAGTAAAGAAAAAATGATTGTGCATTTAAAGAATACGGAGATGTCTTATCGAAAAATACGTCAGGGGGAGGAGATCTAGACAAGTTTGATGGAGGTGTAACATGAGATACGCAATTTATCAAATGGAGGTTGTTCCGGGACAACCGGAGAAAAATCGGGAAAAGATCAGTGATTGGATGAAAGAGACGGTAAGTCAAGAAAAGCCAGACGTTGTTGTGTTTCCTGAGCTGTGGAACACTGGTTTTACCTTACCTGAACTTGAACAATTAGCAGACCATAATGGTGAAAAAAGCCGTTCCTTTCTTCAACAACTGGGGCGCGAATATGGTGTAAATATTATTGGTGGCTCAGTCGCAACCAAGAAGAATGGGCATTTTTATAACACCAGTATGGTTATTGATCGACAGGGAAATCTAGTTTATGAGTACGATAAGATTCATCTTGTTCCGATGTTAGATGAGCACCGTTATCTAAAAGGTGGCCATAAAAAAGTAGAGATTTTTGAGTTAGATGGTGTAAAGATGGGTGTGATCATCTGCTATGATCTCCGCTTTCCCGAATTAGCGCGTAAACTAGCTTTAGATGGTGCTGAAATCATGCATGTAGTTGCAGAATGGCCAACAGCAAGAAGAGACCATTGGATGGCTTTACAGGTTGCCCGTGCGATTGAAAATCAAATGTATGTGGTTACATGTAACAATGTGGGTACTCATGATGGAGTTACTTATGGTGGTACATCAATGGTGACGGATCCCTGGGGAAACCAGGTGGCGGTGGGTAGCCAAGAGAAAGAGGAAACAATCACCGCTACATTATCGATGGAGATGGTACCAAAAATCAGAGAGGAAGTGCCTGTCTTTTCCAGTCGGGTGCCTGAACTATACTGAAACCAATTGTTCAAGTGAGGGATGGCTGTGCAAAATAAATTACTTTTAGAAGTACAAGGAACTGACGAACAGATTGAATTGGATGTAGAGCGGATTTATAACGCAGGATATGCAGGAAGTGACCAAGCAAAAGTACAGGAACATATTGATGAGTTGGCGAAGCTGGGTGTGCCTACACCCAAAACAACACCGACACTCTATCCCCTCTCCAATGACCGAATCACAACTTCTTCTCATATTCAAGTGCAGCATGGGGAGACAAGTGGAGAGATTGAGTATGTTTTGATTTGGGCTAAAGGAGAATTATTCGTAACGGTGGGTAGTGATCATACGGATCGAAAGTTGGAAACTTTTAGTGTGCCCATGTCAAAACAAGCTTATCCAAACCTGATTCCGAAGGAAGTATGGCGCTACTCCGATGTAAAAGATCATTGGGATCAGATAGAGCTCGAATGTTGGATGACCGCTGATGGCCAGCGCCAGCTATATCAAAAGGGAACCTGTGCAGACCTTCTTCCACCAGAGAAGTGGGAGGATGTTTTCAAACAGATGGAGATTGAAAGGGATGGAAGTGTCTTTCTATCGGGTACCATCAACACAGTGACCAATACCTTAAAGTTCGGCGATCATTACGAATTTACCATGCATGATCCCGTTTTAAATCGAACTTTAAAGCATGAATACAAAGCAGAAATTTTACAAGCTGCGATTGAATAAGGAGCCTTTACACTTGATTTAGATATGGTGGCGAGGGGATCCTTTACTCTCCTTGAGTTTCAGAAGTAGCAATAGAAAAAGTATTCCCTGCCACCACCAGATTGGAGCTCTAGCACAACAATTTCGTAATAACCATTCTTAATAATGATTTAATGTTCTAAATATTTGAGGAGGTAATTTCATGACCCAGGTTCAATCCCGTCGTAGAATCATGTGGGGTGCCATCTTCTTGATGGCAACGTCATCGATTGGCCCTGCTTTTCTTACACAAACAACGGTTTTTACAGAACAGTTTTTGACGAGTTTTGCCTTTGCAATCCTAGCTTCAATTATCATTGATATCGGTGCTCAGTTAAACATTTGGCGAATCATTGCTGTATCAGGGAAGAGAGGACAAGATATCGCTAATGCGGTAGTACCTCACTTGGGTTCGTTTATTGCCCTCTTAATTGTATTAGGTGGCCTGGCATTTAACATTGGAAACGTTGCTGGTGCAGGAATGGGTATTAACGTTCTCTTTGGCATTGATGTTACCACAGGTGCAATTATCGCAGGGATTATCGCGATTATTGTTTTTAGTGTAAAAGATGCCGGGAAAGCAATGGACTTTGTAGCGATGTCCTTGGGAGTAATTATGATCGCAATGGTTGGTTATGTGATGATTACTACCAAACCTCCTGTTGGTGAGGCCGTCTACAGGGCCATTCTCCCTGAAGACATAGGGGCCTTGGTTCTGCCGATTATTACCCTTGTTGGAGGAACTGTGGGAGGTTATATTACCTTCGCAGGAGGACACCGGTTATTGGATGCTGGGATCAAAGGGAAAGAAAATATTGGATTGGTTAGCACTGCCGCCAACTTGGGTATTTTAACCACGGGTGTAATGAGAGTACTTCTCTTCCTAGCTGTTTTGGGTGTAGTAGTCGCAGGTAATACACTGGATCCTGATAATCCAGCTGCCTCTGTCTTCCAAATTGCCCTCGGAAACGTTGGTTATAAAATGTTTGGGATTGTTCTTTTCTCTGCAGCCCTCACATCGATTATTGGCTGTGCGTATACCAGTGTTTCATTTTTGCGCTCCTTCCACCCGTTTTTCGAGAAATATAATAACTGGATCATTATTGGTTTTATCGCTTTTTCTACTTTGGTCTATGCCCTTGTTGGTCGACCAGTAACCATTCTAGTGATCGCTGGTTCACTAAACGGTTTGATTTTACCTCTTACTTTGGGTTCCATCTTGCTTGCTTCCCGGAACAAGAAAATTGTTGGTGAAGACTACCGTCACCCCACATGGTTGATTGCTTTTGGGATTTTGGCGGTAATTGTTACGGTGGTTACCGGCTGGTTCTCCCTACAAGGCATTGCTGATCTGTGGAATAAATAAGGATTTCCTGTGACGGAGATAAGCAATGAAAGGGAATCAGACTCATTATTGCATGAGATAGAGAGAAGGGAGGGCTTGCTGCACGTGTTCAAGAAAAAAGTTGCAGCAATGCTAGCCTTGTGGAAAAACTCACAGCATGTACATTCCTTGCTTAGGTTAGGAAAAAGAAGGTGATTGGTATCGCAAAAGGCCCATTGTTAACCAAATGGTGCAAGATGCGACGAGTCACCTCTTTTTTTTACATTATCAAAAAGGAGGAATTTACCTTGTCTACACTAAAACGGGTTACTTTAGGAGATGCTTTATACGATGTGAAGCGACCTTGGCCCAACCAAGAGAAAAGCAGGATTTTTTCGGAGATCTCCCATCTTTCCCTCGCGCCAACAGGTGAAGTATATATTCTACAGCGACAGGAGCCAATTATTATCGTGTTTTCTTATGAAGGGGAACGGATAAAAAAGTGGAAACATCCACTTTTAGATGGTGGACACGCGCTACATATTGCTGAGGATGGCCGGGTTTTTTTAGCTGATTGGGATGATCATATCCTTTTGATCTTTGATTCTAATGGGGAATTGTTACAAGTGATCGGTGATTCCATGCGCCCCCGTTTTGGACAGCCCTTTAATCATCCCACCGATGTAGCCGTTGCACCCAATGGCGACCTTTTTATTACTGATGGCTATGGAAATTCCTGTGTCCACCATTTTGATGCACAAGGGAATCATATCAAGACTTGGGGAGAACCTGGCGAGGGACCTGGACAATTCTCTACACCTCATGCCCTCTGTTTTGACAAAGAAGGACGTATTTTGGTTACGGATCGGGAGAATAATCGGGTGCAGATTTTTAATCAAGAAGGCCATTATATCGGACAAATTGGCCATCTTTATCACCCCATGGATATCGCCGTTGATACAGAAGGTTTTATCTATGTTACAGATCAAACCCCCCGGTTAAGTAAGTTTTCTCCTGAAGGAAAATTGATAGGACGTTGTCGTACTATGGGTACCTATGCTCATGGCTTGGATGTGGATCCTGAGGGAAATATTTATTTAGCAGAGATGCTTCCAAGCAATGTAACGAAATTGATCAAGGTGGAGGAGTAGAGTGAGTGAATTGAAGATAGCTTCGTTACAATCCGCTCAAATCTTTGATGAACAAAAGTTTACCAAACAGGTTCTCTTTTCCACAGAGCGAAGCATTGGGATTGTGCTTAACTTTCTTCCTGGACAAGAGTTACCCCCACATCCACACCCTGGTCGAGAGGTTGTGATCACTGTACTTCAGGGAAGTGGTTCAGGCCGACTAGGGAAGAAAACTTTTACTTTTTCTGAGCAGGATACCTTCCATTGTACCGGCGAAGAAGAGCTTTCTATCACGAATAGTGGATCGAAACCGTTAAGTATTTATGTACTGCTGTACAAAGTTTGATCTCTGAGAGAAAAAATGACATTGATAAACGATATGGGTCCAGATCGGGCTCATCTCTTTTTTTGTGGAAAATCAAGTTTAAACTGTGTGGGTATTTACAAAACAAAGCAACGAGGTGATATAATGGAAGCCGAACTGCTTTTTAACCGTTAAATTCAACTTCTTCTTGCATATGCTTTTTAATTTCTATATAATAGGGAATGTTGGTCATTAGAGGCGATGATGCGGAAGGTTGCCGACACACCCGGCCCCTTTGCCATGGGTGAGCGGGAAATTTTCGCGGAGTAGTTCATTGTAAAATGGACGCAAAGGAGGGGCATAGATGGCAAAACAAAAAATTCGTATTCGGCTGAAGGCGTACGATCACCGTTCGCTGGACCAATCAGCTGAGAAAATTGTCGAGACGGCAAAGCGCACCGGTGCAGGTGTTGCTGGACCTATTCCACTACCAACAGAGAGATCTGTCTATACTGTGTTACGCGCAACACATAAGTACAAAGATGCTCGTGAGCAATTTGAGATGCGTACACACAAACGATTGATCGATATTTTAAGTCCAACGCCACAAACTGTGGATGCACTTATGCGGCTCGATTTGCCGTCTGGTGTTGATATCGAAATCAAATTGTAATATTGATAGAAACTGCTTGTTAGGAGGTGTTGGGCGTGAAAGGAATACTCGGTAGAAAGCTGGGGATGACTCAGGTATTTACACCTGATGGTACTGCTGTTTCCGTAACGGTAGTTCAAGCAGGGCCTTGTGTAGTTCTCCAGAAAAAAGAGATGGAACAAGACGGATACGAAGCAGTACAGCTCGGCTTTGAGGACAAAAAAGAGCACCGAGCAAACCAGCCGGAGATCGGTCACGCCAAAAAAGCGAATACTAAGCCGAAGCGCTTAATCCGTGAGATTCGCGGCATGAACCCAGCCGATTATGAGTTGGGACAAGAAATAAAGGCTGATCTTTTTAAAGAAGGAGAAAAGGTGGACGTGACTGCTACTTCCAAGGGAAAAGGTTTTGCTGGAAGTATTAAGCGGCATAACCAAGCCCGAGGATTAATGAGTCACGGTTCTCGATATCATCGAGGCCCAGGTTCACTGGGAGCAGTGGATCCTGCACGGGTTTTTAAGGGACAAACCTTGCCAGGACGCATGGGCGGTAAACGGGTTACCATTCAAAACCTTGAAATAATCAAGGTAGATGCAGATCGCAACCTTCTGTTGATCAAAGGCGCCATTCCTGGCCCCAAAAATGGCTATGTAATGGTCCGATCAGCAGTAAAAAGCAAGTAAAGATTAAATAGAAGGGGGGAATTGGCATGCCGAAGGTGACCGTTTATGATATGAGTGGTAATAAAGTAGACGAGATCGAATTATCTGAAGCAGTCTTTGGGATTGAACCGAATGAACACGTATTACATGAAGCAGTTGTGATGCAGCAGGCTTCACAGCGCCGTGGTACACATGCTGTGAAAACTCGCAGTGAAGTTCGTGGTGGCGGGAGAAAGCCATGGCGGCAGAAAGGAACTGGACGGGCACGTCACGGTAGCATTCGCTCGCCCATTTGGGTAGGTGGAGGAGTAGCATTTGGACCAACTCCACGCAGCTATGCTTATAAGTTGCCCAAAAAAGTACGTCGCCTAGCCATTAAATCTGCTCTTTCGTCTAAGGTGCGTAATGAGGAGCTCGTCGTGCTGGATCAGCTTACCATGGAAAAGCCAAAAACACGTGAAATGGTGCAGATCCTAAAAAACTTGGGCGCCGACAAGAAAGCATTAGTGGTGGGGAACTCCCTTGATGAAGTTGTCTACCTATCTGCACGAAACCTTCCAGGGGTCAAGGTGATCGGCACAGATGGACTTAATGTTCTCGATGTACTGTATCATGATAAGGTAATCTTTACCCGGGATGCGGTGGCCCGCGTAGAGGAGGTGCTCAGTTAAGTGAAGGATCCACGTGATATCATCCGTTATCCTGTTGTTACTGAAAAGTCAACGGATTTGACGGAAGAAGGAAAATATGTATTTGAAGTGGATATTCGGGCAAATAAGAAAGAGATTAAAGATGCAGTCGAAAAGATTTTTGGTGTAAAAGTAGCCAAGGTTAACACAACCCGTACTAGTGGTAAGATCAAAACTTTCGGTCGCTACTCTGGGCGACGTCCTGAGCGGAAGAAAGCGATCGTGACATTAACTAAAGACAGCAAGCCGATTGAAATATTTGAGGTGTAATGCTGTTTGAAAAGGAGGGAGACAGATGGGTATTAAACATTTTAAGCCGACTTCTCCGGGGCGCCGGCAGATGACGGTTTCTACCTTTGAAGAGATTACTACGGATAAACCAGAAAAATCGCTTACAGCTCCCTTGAAAAAAAAGGCAGGCCGTAACAACCAAGGGCGCATTACGACACGACACCATGGTGGTGGACATAAACGAAAGTACCGGATCATCGATTTCAAACGGAATAAAGATGGAATCCCCGGTCGCGTTGCCACCATTGAATATGATCCAAACCGTTCCGCCAATATCGCTTTGATTCACTATGCGGATGGTGAAAAACGGTATATCTTGGCACCGAAAGGACTTGAAGTAGGCAGTGAAGTTATGTCTGGTCCTGATGCCGACATTAAAGTAGGGAATGCATTACCTTTAGCCAATATTCCTGATGGAACAGTCATTCATAACATTGAGCTTAAACCAGGACGCGGAGGTCAGTTGGTGCGTGCTGCTGGCGCACAAGCACAACTACTCGGTAAGGAGAAAAATGGCTATGCCATTGTACGCCTCGCTTCTGGTGAAACACGCATGGTACGAAGTGAGTGCCGAGCAACTATTGGGCAAGTAGGTAACTTGGACCATGAGTTGATTACGATTGGAAAAGCAGGTCGTTCACGCTGGTTAGGTAAACGTTCTGCTGTGCGTGGTTCTGCGATGAACCCTGTAGATCACCCACATGGTGGTGGAGAAGGTCGGGCTCCGATTGGTAGGAAGTCACCTGTTACTCCTTGGGGCAAGCCAACACTTGGTTACAAGACACGGAAGAAAAACAAACCTTCGGATAAATATATTATCCGCCGTCGTAAGAAATAAGTGGTGGAAGCCATTTTTGAAGGGAGGTTGGATGGATGGGTCGCAGTCTGAAGAAAGGGCCTTTTGCCGATGATCATCTATTGAAGAAGGTTAAGGCGCTGAATGAAAAAAACGAAAAACGGGTAATCAAAACCTGGTCCCGTCGCTCGACCATTTTCCCTGAATTCGTCGGTCACACATTTGCAGTTCATGACGGTCGTAAACATGTGCCGGTCTATGTAACAGAGGATATGGTTGGCCATAAGTTGGGCGAATTCGTTCCTACCCGTACCTTTCGTGGTCACGCTGGTGATGACAAAAAGACACGGAAGCGATAAGGGAAATGGAAGCGTGAGAGGAGGTCGAAAGGATGCAAGCGAAAGCCGTTGCACGCTATGTGCGGATATCTCCCCGCAAGGCGCGGCTGGTGATCGATTTGATTCGTGGGAAATCGGTGGACGAGGCGCTTTCAATATTGCGCTTTACTCCGCGCGCGGCCTCACCAATCATCGAAAAAGTGCTGCGCTCTGCGGTTGCTAACGCGGAACACAACAACAATATGTCTACAGAGCGACTTTTCGTTGAGAAGGCATATGTAGATGAAGGGCCAATCATGAAGCGATTTCGCCCTCGAGCCCAAGGTCGAGCTAGCCGGATTAACAAACGGACTAGCCACATTACAGTTGTAGTATCAGAAAAATAAGGAGGGATGAGCCGTTGGGTCAAAAAGTAAATCCTATTGGATTGCGCGTGGGAATCATACGCGATTGGGAATCCAAATGGTATGCTGGAAAAGATTATGCAGACCTGCTTCACGAAGATATTCGGATTCGTGAGTTTATCCAAAAACAGTTGAAGGATGCTGCTGTCGCTTCAATTGAGATTGAGCGGGCTGCCAGCCGAATTAATGTAACCATTCATACAGCAAAGCCAGGAATGGTTATTGGGAAAGGCGGCGCAGAAGTTGAAGCGCTGCGGCGAAATCTAATGCGTTTGACAGATAAAAAGGTGCACATCAACATTAATGAAATTAAGGTACCAGAACTAAATGCTACATTAGTAGCAGAAAATATCGCTCAGCAATTGGAGCGGCGTATCTCTTTTCGCCGTGCTATGAAACAGGCGATTCAGCGATCCCTACGTGCAGGAGCGAAAGGAATACGTACTCAAGTTAGTGGACGGTTAGGTGGCGCAGATATCGCCCGAACAGAAGGATATAGTGAAGGGACAGTGCCACTTCATACGTTACGTGCAGATATTGATTATGGTACAGCAGAAGCACATACCACATATGGACGTCTTGGCGTTAAAGTATGGATCTATCGCGGTGAAGTACTCCCAGCGAAGAAAAAGGAACACGCAGAAGGGGGTAAGTAAAAAATGTTAATGCCCAAACGCACCAAGTTCCGTAAGGAACAACGCGGTCGGATGCGAGGGCGGGCCAAAGGCGGGACCAAAGTAACATTTGGAGAGTATGGTCTACAAGCATTGGAGCCAGCCTGGATAACCAACCGCCAAATCGAGGCAGCGCGGATTGCAATGACTCGATACATCCGTCGGGGTGGGAAAGTATGGATACGTATTTTTCCATCCAAGCCAGTAACACAAAAGCCCTTAGAAGTTCGAATGGGGAGCGGTAAAGGTTCTCCGGAAAAGTGGGTTGCTGTTGTGAAACCTGGGAAAATCTTGTTTGAAATGGCGGGTGTGTCGGAGGAGGTTGCGCGTGAAGCAATGCGCTTGGCAGCCCATAAACTGCCGATCAAAACAAAATTCGTAGCACATGATGAAGCGGGTGGAGCCGATGAAAGCTAAAGAGCTGGTTGAAATGACCACCGCGGAAATTGAACAAAAGCTTAAGTCGCTCAAAGAAGAACTGTTCAACCTGCGATTCCAGTCGGCTACCGGTCAACTAGATAATCCTGGCCGGATCCGCCAAGTTCGCAAGGATATTGCCCGGGCGAAAACTGTGCTACGGGAACGCGAACTGGGAATCGAAAGGAGGAAGAAGGATGAGTGAGCGGAAAGCAAGAAAAGTACGCATTGGCAAAGTGGTCAGTGACAAAATGGAAAAGACGATTGTCGTTGCCGTGGAAACCTACAAGCGTGATCCGCTCTATGGAAAGCGTGTTAAGGTAACCAAGAAGTTTAAAGCTCACGATGAAGAGAACAGCGCGAAGGTTGGCGATGTTGTACGGATTGCCGAGACACGCCCCCTTTCGAAAGAAAAGCGCTGGCGTCTTGTAGAGATTGTTGAAAAAGCTGTGATTATTTAACAGTTCTTTTCTCATCATGTTTTTCGTGGAGAGTGGATGAGAGACTCAATGAAGCGGGAAAGATTGGATGCAACGCTCTTTCTAAGAAAGGGAAGGAGGGAAACCGATGATTCAACCGCAAAGCCGCTTACGCGTAGCTGATAACTCCGGTGCAAAAGAGTTGATGTGTATTAAAGTTTTGGGTGGATCCAGAAGGAAGTCAGCAGGAATTGGTGATATTATCGTTGCCTCGGTCAAGCAGGCGACACCCGGTGGCGTTGTTAAGAGAGAGTGGGTCATTAATGCTGTGGTGTTGCTTACCTCATGCTCAACTGGTCTGCACGAAATGGATAGAATAGTTGTATGAAAGTAACGACCGGCAAACTTAAGGCTGTGATTGTGCGTACCTCACGCTCAACTCGTCGGCCCGATGGCTCCTACATTAAATTTGATGATAACGCTGCTGTGGTAATTCGTGATGATAAAGCACCGCGTGGTACACGGATTTTTGGACCCGTTGCCCGTGAGCTCCGTGAACGTAATTTTATGAAAATCGTTTCACTGGCGCCGGAAGTACTATAATCCGCTGAGCTTAGGTATAAGGAGGTGCTGAGATGAAAGCGAAGGCCAAGCGTCCCAATAAGTTGCATATTAAAAAAGGGGACACAGTAATCGTGATGCGGGGAAAAGATGGACCCATTCGCGATGAGAACGGAAAAATTCATTATACGAGAGGGCGTGTACTCAAAGTTTTTCCTACAACACAGCGTGCACTGGTTGAAGGTTGTAATTTAGTGAAAAAGCATGCACGACCCTCCCAGGAAAACCCTCAAGGGGGCATTATCGAACAAGAAGCACCAATTCACATTTCCAATCTGATGTTGGAAGATCCCAAAACAAAAGAGCCAACACGAATTGGATATAAAGTAATTGAAGGTAAGAAAGGTCCTGTTAAGGTGCGTTATGCGAAAAAATCGGGTGAAATTCTGGATAAGTAATCTTTGTTGAAAGGAGGATCTTATGTGACTGCCAGGCTAAAGGTTAAGATGCGCGAAGAAATAACACCGGCATTAATGAAAAAATTCTCCTACACCACACCCATGCAAGTTCCAAAGGTTGAAAAAGTGATTATTAACATGGGTGTAGGGGAAGCAGTACAAAATCCCAAAGTGCTGGACGGCGCCATTGAGGATTTAACATTGATCTCCGGGCAAAAGCCTGTGGTTACCCGGGCTAAGAAATCGATTGCCGGTTTTAAACTTCGTGAAGGGATGCCGATTGGCTGTAAGGTAACCTTGCGGGGCGAGCGGATGTATCATTTTCTAGATAAGCTGATCAATGTTGCCCTGCCCCGTGTGAGGGACTTCCGTGGTGTATCACCAAAATCCTTTGATGGCCGTGGAAACTACAGCCTCGGATTGAAAGAGCAACTTGTTTTCCCGGAAATCGATTACGACAAAGTGGATAAAATTCGTGGGATGGATATTATTATTGTTACCACGGCCAAAACAGACGAAGAGGCACGTGAATTGCTTGCGCAAATGGGAATGCCCTTTCGCAAGCAATAATGTAGGCTTAGGCTATCTAGGGTAAAGGAGGGAATTCCTTGGCCAAGAAATCGATGATCGCAAAAGCAAAGCGCAAACCGAAGTTTAAGGTTCGGGCTTATACCCGGTGTGAGCGGTGCGGACGGCCACACTCTGTCTTACGCAAATTCCGCCTATGCCGGATTTGTTTCCGGGAGCTAGCCTATAAAGGGCAGATCCCCGGCGTGAAAAAAGCAAGTTGGTGAGTAAGGAAGGAGGGTACAAGTATGGTAATGACAGACCCGATCGCTGATATGTTGACGCGAATCCGAAATGCCAATGCAGTGCGTCATGAAAGTGTAGAGATCCCTGCCTCCCGACTCAAGTGGGAAATTGCAGAAATACTGAAGCGGGAAGGATTTATCCGTGATGCGGAATATATCGAAGACAATAAGCAAGGGATTATTCGCATTTTCTTGAAGTACGGAAAAAACAATGAACGTGTAATTACGGGTCTTAAGCGTATAAGCAAACCTGGATTACGTGTTTATACAAAAAGCAATGAAATTCCACGGGTGCTTCGCGGCCTAGGGATTGCAATTCTGTCCACTTCCAAAGGCGTAAAAACCGATCGGGAGGCACGCCAGGAAAAGGTGGGCGGCGAAGTTCTTGCATATATCTGGTAAGATGCCAAGTGGACGGAGGTGAGAAATAATGTCTCGGATCGGTAGAAAGCCGATCGCCATCCCAAAAGGGGTGGAAGTATCGGTAAAGGATAATGAGGTTACTGTAAAGGGACCAAAGGGTACATTAACTCGAACCATGCATCCAGAAATGAAAATAAAAGTTGAAGAAAACGAAGTTTTGGTAGAACGGCCCAGTGATAGCCGGCAACACCGTGCTTTGCATGGTACTACCCGCAGCTTGATTGCTAATATGGTAAAGGGTGTATCAGAAGGCTTTAGCAAGAAGCTTGAGTTGGTCGGTGTTGGGTATCGGGCTCAAA
This sequence comes from uncultured Thermoactinomycetaceae bacterium, assembly GCA_937975135.1. Lineage (GTDB taxonomy): Bacteria > Bacillota > Bacilli > Thermoactinomycetales > CALJVA01 > CALJVA01. The sequence goes on from CALJVA010000057.1 coordinate 25,039, forward strand.
TGCGTGGTAATAAGTTGGTACTCAATGTAGGTTACTCCCATCCAGTAGAGGTGGAAGCAGAGGAAGGAATCAAGATTGAGGTGCCTTCCGCTACTGAAGTCGTTGTCTCAGGGATTGATAAAGAGCGAGTGGGTGCTGTGGCAGCCAACATTCGTGCCTTCCGCGAACCTGAGCCTTACAAGGGTAAAGGGATCAAATATAGTGATGAGCACATCAGACGTAAGGAAGGAAAAACCGGGAAGTAAATCGTTTGTTAAGAAGGGAGTGAAAGCAGCATGATCAACAAAGTGGATCGCAATAAAAACCGGAAGCGGCGTCATGTTCGGGTACGCCGGAAAGTTGTTGGCACAGCAGAGTGTCCTCGCTTGAATGTGTTTCGTTCAGCCAAAAATATTTACGCTCAGTTGATCGATGATGTCAGCGGCCACACGTTGGTGTCTGCCTCAACCCTCGAAAGCAAAGAGTATGGTGGTAATATTGAAGCGGCACGCCGTGTCGGAAAGAAAATCGCAGAGCGTGCCCGAGAAAAAGGATTGAAGCGAGTAGTATTTGACCGAGGTGGCTATTTATATCATGGACGAATCAAGGCTCTAGCAGAAGGAGCTCGGGAAGGAGGGCTTGACTTTTGAAAAAGAAGATGGCAAAAAACGATACAAGTGTTGAATTGCAAGAAAAAGTTGTGAGTATCAACCGTGTGGCTAAAGTTGTAAAGGGTGGACGTCGCTTTAGCTTTAGTGCATTGGTTGTCGTAGGTGACGGAAAGGGCATGGTTGGTGCAGGGATTGGGAAGGCAGCGGAGGTGCCTGATGCAATTCGTAAAGGGATTGAAGAGGCGAAAAAGAACATGATTCGTGTTCCTCTGCAAGGAACCACCATCCCTCACGAAGTAATTGGCCGTTTCGGTGCTGGACGGGTATTGATGAAGCCTGCTTTAAAGGGTACAGGTGTAATTGCAGGCGGACCTGTTCGTGATGTACTCACTGTAGCAGGTGTAGGTGATATCCTAACCAAATCTACCGGTTCCAGTAACCCAATCAACATGGTTCGTGCAACATTGGCTGGGATTAAAGAGTTGAAAAAGCCAGAAGAAGTGGCGAAGTTGCGCGGAAAAAGCGTAGAAGAACTGTTAGGATAAGGAGGGATGACTGTGGCCAAAAAATTGGCGATCACACTCAAACGGAGTCCGATCGGCCGTCCGGAGCCGCAAGTTGTCACCCTGCGAACCCTGGGTCTAAGGAAACGGGAACAGACCATTATTCAAAAGGATGATCCAGCGATCCGTGGCATGATCAACAAGGTAAAACACTTGGTGGAAGTAAAAGAAATTGATGAGTAATCGGCAGTGAGTGAAATAGAGGAGGTGCAGAGGATGAAGCTACATGAGCTGAAGCCGGCTCCCGGTTCGCGACACAAGCGCAAACGGGTAGGTCGGGGAATTTCCGCTGGGCAAGGAAAAACTGCCGGACGTGGACACAAAGGGCAAAAAGCTCGTTCAGGTGGTGGTGTACGACCAGGATTTGAGGGCGGACAGAACCCAGTATATATCCGGCTGCCCAAGCGCGGCTTTACCAATCCGACACGCAAGGAATATGCTGTGGTGAATTTAAGCACCTTAAATCGATTTGAAGCGGGAACAGTGGTTTCCCCAGAGCTATTGAAGGAAAAGGGAATTGTGAAAAACTTAAAGGACGGCTTAAAAGTGCTAGGCGACGGTGAGTTGAAAGTAGGCTTAACCGTGAAAGCACATAAGTTTTCTCGCACTGCCGCTGAAAAAATTGCGGCCGCCGGCGGTAAGACGGAGGTGCTTTGATGTTTCAAACCCTCGGGAACATATGGAAGGTAGAGGATCTCCGAAAACGCATCATTTTCACCTTGCTGATGCTGGTTGTGTTTCGAATCGGAAGCTTTATACCGGTACCCAATACAAATCCGGAAGCGCTGAAGCAGATTGCCGCTGGCGGAGTATTTGATCTGTTAAACACGTTTTCTGGTGGAGCCTTTCTTAACTTCTCTATCTTTGCGATGGGGATTATGCCCTATATCACTGCTTCAATTATTGTGCAGTTGCTTACAATGGACGTGATCCCCAAGTTTGCACAATGGGCCAAAGAAGGTGAAGTGGGCCGCCGGAAGTTGGCACAAGTTACCCGATATGGTACGATTGTTCTAGCTTTAATCCAATCCATCGGGGTTTCGATCGGATTTGATAACATTGGGTCTAGTATCGTACCTGGGGGTTTTATTCAAGATAAAGGGTTCTTTACCTATGCGCTAATCGCTTTAACAATGACTGCTGGAACTGCCTTCCTCATGTGGCTGGGTGAACAGATTACTGAAAAAGGAATTGGAAATGGCATATCGATACTAATTTTTGCTGGGATCGTTGCTGGAATTCCAAGTGCTGTACAGCAAATTTATGAAACCCAGTTTGCCACTGCAGGAGAACAGTTAACACTTAATATAATTAAAATAGCGGTAATTGCGGTTGTTCTGGTCTTGATTGTAGCTGGAGTAATCTTTATCCAGCAAGGAGTACGTCGGATTACAGTACAATATGCTAAACGAGTAGTAGGACGTCGGATGTTCGGTGGACAGTCGACACACATTCCGATGAAAGTGAACGCTGCGGGTGTTATTCCAGTAATCTTTGCCATGTCACTCTTGATGTTCCCTTCGACCATCGCTAGTTTCTGGCAAGGAGCACCTGTTGCCGATTGGATTATCAAAAACTTTGCTTTTGATGCTCCCCTCGGAATGGTCCTGTATGTACTACTCATTATTGGTTTCACCTATTTCTATACATTTGTTCAGATAAACCCTGTTCAGCTGGCGGATCAAATGAAGAAAAATGGAGGATATATACCAGGAATTCGTCCAGGGAAAAATACAGCCACATTCCTTACCAAAGTTATGAACCGCTTAACATTAACAGGTGCTTTATTCTTGGCTGCCGTGTCGATTCTACCCGTTTTCTTCACCGCAGTTGCTGGACTACCTACTTCAGTACAAATTGGTGGAACTTCACTTTTGATTGTAGTTGGAGTAGCATTGGAGACGATGAAAACCGTTGAAAGTCAGTTGATCAAACGACATTATAAAGGATTTATGAGTTAAAAATACGCCACCGGGAGGGATGATCATGGATCTTGTGTTGATGGGTCTGCCCGGGGCTGGCAAGGGAACGCAAGCCGAGTGGATTGTCGAACAGGAAGGAATTCCTCATATTTCGACAGGAGATATGTTCCGGCGAGCCGGCAGAGACGGACCCCCACTCGGCAAAGAAGCCCAGTCGTACATGGAGCGCGGACAGTTGGTACCTGATCGGGTGACAATTGGTATTGTCCGTGAACGGTTGGGCAAGGCTGATTGCGATGGCGGTTTTCTGCTCGATGGTTTTCCTCGGACGGTTCCTCAGGCGGAAGCCTTGGATGCCATGCTCAAGAGTATGGGGCGGATGATCGACCACGTGATCTATATCCAGGTGGGGGAGAGTGAACTAATACGCCGGCTAAGCGGTCGACGTATTTGCGGCGATTGCGGGGCTACCTACCATATAGTGTTTGCCCCGCCGCGGCAAGAAGGCAGATGTGATCGCTGTAATGGTCTTTTGTATCAGCGAGAGGATGACCGAGAGGAGACTGTAGCAGAGCGATTGAAGGTAAATCTCGCTCAGCAAGAGCAGTTATTAAAATACTATGATGCACAAGGCTATCTACGAACGATCAATGGCGAATTACCGATTCAGCAAGTAAAATCGCAAATCGAATCGCTGTTGAGGGGTTGGCGACGATGATCGTTCTAAAGTCAGCCAGCGAGTTGCAACGTATGCGTGAAGCCGGGCGAATTGTTGCTTTGGCCCACCAAGAAATTAAAAGCCAGATCCGTCCTGGGATAACAACAAAACGAATTGACCAACTTGTAGAGGAGGTCATTCGGGATCACGGTGCAACGCCGTCATTTAAAGGATATAACGGTTTTCCAGGAAGCGTGTGTGTCTCCGTCAACGATGAACTTGTCCATGGGATCCCAGGAGACCGTGTATTACAAGAGGGCGACATTGTAAGCATTGATATAGGTGCTTGCTATCAGGGGTATCATGGTGATTCTGCCTGGACCTATCCAGTAGGCGAGATCTCTTCAGAAGCAAAGCGGCTTTTGGAAGTAACAGAAGCCTCTCTATACAAAGGACTGGCTGAGGCAAAACCGGGAGAACGGTTAGGAAATATTTCTAATGCCATTCAGACCTTCGTAGAAGCGGCAGGCTTTTCCATTGTTCGTGAATATGTCGGTCATGGGATCGGACAAAACCTTCATGAAGAGCCCAGTGTTCCCAATTACGGGCCTCGAGGTCGGGGATTGCGGTTAAGACCGGGAATGACTTTGGCCATTGAGCCGATGGTTAACCAAGGTAGTCGCTATGTACGCACGCTAGATGATGGATGGACAGTTGTAACACAAGATGGTGCCTTGTGTGCCCACTTTGAGCACACAATTGCGATCACGGAAAATGGCCATGAGATCCTGACCACAATTTGAAAGGTGAAGGGGATGGATGGGATGGATGCCGGGAGGCGATTAAGTCTGGGCCAGATCGTCCATATTTTGCGAGGGCGAGAAGCAGGCAAAGTAGCAATCGTCATCGGTTATAGCGGCCCAGGATTTGTCTTGTTGGCAGATGGAGACAAGCGGACAGCGGATCGCCCAAAAAAGAAAAACATCAAACATATCCAGCCCACGAACCAAGTGGCCGACGAAGTGGCCCGTTCACTAGCGGAGACAGGTCGGGTCACCAATGCTAAGCTTCGGTATGCCCTGAACCAGTATTGTCGAAAGCAAAACCAAGGAAAGTGGAAAGGAGAGTGAACGATGGCCAAAGAAGATGTGATCGAAGTGGAAGGGACTGTCATTGAGCCGTTACCAAATGCTATGTTTCGTGTAGAGCTGGAAAACGGTCATAAGGTTCTGGCGCATGTATCAGGGAAAATTCGCATGCACTTTATTCGAATTTTACCTGGAGATAAAGTGACGGTCCAGCTCTCCCCATACGATTTGACCCGTGGGCGGATCACATACCGTTATAAGTGATGACTCCCTGGTGAAGAAGTATGAAGGAGGGAATAACTGTGAAGGTACGACCTTCGGTAAAACCAATTTGTGAAAAGTGTAAGGTGATCCGTCGCAAAGGTCGTGTGATGGTGATCTGTGAAAATCCGAAACACAAGCAAAGACAGGGATAAGACAGGAGGTGCTTGAGTAGATGGCAAGGATTGCGGGAATTGATCTGCCACGGGAGAAATGAATAGAGATAGCCCTAACGTCTATTTAGCGGATGGGCCGTTCTAAATCAAATGAGATTTTGAAAGCAACAGGAGTAGATCCAGATACACGGGTACGTGACTTAACGGAAGAAGAAGTTGCGAAGTTGCGTGGCTATATTGATGAAAATCTAACTGTTGAAGGTGACCTGCGTAGTGAGGTAGCTTTAAATATTAAACGTTTAATTGAGATTGGATGCTATCGTGGGATGCGTCACCGACGAGGATTGCCTGTGCGAGGTCAACGTAGTAAAACAAATGCACGGACACGTAAAGGTCCACGTCGAGCAATTGCCGGCAAGAAAAAGTAATGAAGGGAGGACAAAATCATCATGTCAAAGCGAAAAACTGTGTCACAGCGTGTGAAACGTCGTGCACGTAAAAATGTCCAGTCTGGGGTTGCCCATATTCGTTCCACCTTTAACAATACAATTGTTACCATTACGGATCCTCAAGGTAACTCTGTTTCTTGGGCTAGTGCTGGGTCGCTAGGTTTTAAGGGATCTCGTAAAAGCACACCCTTTGCTGCTCAGATGGCAGCGGAAGCGGCTGCGAAAGCGGCTATGGATCATGGGATGAAAACCGTTGAGGTTACAGTTAAAGGACCGGGTGCAGGAAGGGAAGCGGCGATTCGCTCTTTGCAGGCAGCAGGATTGGAAGTTAGCCTGATTCGGGATGTGACCCCTATTCCTCACAACGGGTGCCGTCCGCCAAAGCGTCGTCGCGTCTAATCTCTTTTAAGAATCCGGGGCAGGGAATTGGTTTACATTGGTAAAAAGGTGTATATACTGGATTGGACGGCTAAGGCCGTTTCCCTGTTTTTATCAATCCTATTCTCGCCCGGAACGCGGCGCTCTGAAGGAGGGTTTCAAACCGTATGATTGAAATCGAAAAGCCGAAAGTGGAAGCTTCGGAGATTAGTGAAGATAACCGGTACGGAAAATTTGTTGTGGAACCCTTGGAACGCGGATATGGTACGACACTTGGAAATTCCCTGCGTCGCATTCTACTTTCTTCGTTGCCAGGGGCTGCCGTAACCTCAATCCAGGTCGATGGGGTACTCCATGAGTTTTCTACCATACCTGGAGTAGTTGAGGACACGACTGAAATTATCCTCAACCTGAAGCGTCTAGCACTAAAGATTCATTCTGATGAAGAAAAAGTGCTAGAAATAGATGTTGAAGGTGAGGGTGAAGTAAAAGCAAGTGATATCCGCGCAGATAGTGATGTAGAGATACTGAATCCAGACTTGCATATCGCTACTTTAGCTGATGATGGCCGGCTCCGGATTCGGATGACTGCGAATCGAGGGCGTGGATATGTACCGGCTGAACAGAACAAGCGTGAGGATCAACCAATCGGGGTTATTCCCATAGACTCGATCTATTCTCCAATCGAACGGGTAAACTACCAAGTAGAAAATACACGGGTTGGGCAAGTAACCAACTATGATAAATTGACCTTAGAAGTGTGGACCAACGGTAGTATCCATCCTGATGAGGCAGTAAGTTTGGGAGCAAAAATTTTGTCAGAGCATCTGATGTTGTTTGTAAGCCTAACCGAAGAGGCACAAGATGCGGAGATTATGGTAGAGAAAGAAGAGGACAAGAAAGAAAAAGTGATGGAGATGACCATCGAAGAGCTGGATCTTTCTGTTCGCTCCTATAACTGCCTCAAACGAGCAGGAATCAATACAGTACAAGAGCTGACACAGAGAACAGAAGAAGATATGATGAAAGTACGAAATCTAGGACGAAAGTCTTTGGAAGAGGTCCAAGAGAAATTGGCCGAGCTGGGACTTTCATTACGTAAAGAAGAGTAGGGGAGGGAGACTTGATGGCATATGCAAAGTTAGGGCGAGACACCGCCGCCCGAAAAGCCCTTTTTCGTGATCTGGTTACCGATTTGATTATTCATGAACGGATTCGAACCACGGAAGCCAAGGCTAAACAAGTGCAGTCCATTGCGGAAAAAATGATAACGCTTGGCAAACGGGGCGATCTCCATGCACGCCGTCAAGCGGCGTCTTTTGTCCGAAAACATCGCTCTCAAACAGAACAGGATGGAAAGAAAGCAACTCATACTAAAGTTGACGCAGTAAAAAAACTGTTTGAGGAGATTGCACCACGTTACCAAGAACGCCAGGGCGGTTACACCCGAATCATTAAAATTGGCCCGCGTCGTGGCGATGGTGCAGAAATGGTTTTTCTGGAACTAGTCTAACGATGAGCAAACTCAAGGCGTAGGTTACCCTTTTATAAGGAGATAACGCCTTGGGTGGCTCGTTGTTATATAGAAGTCCAGTCTAATCCATATGACTTGGACTGTTTGTGATGAAAGGGGGGGAGCGGGACCGAAAGTGGTCTTGGTATCTGCCCTTTTTTCTTTTTGCAAAAAAAGTGTAGCGATTGGATGAGGAGAGTAAGGTGCAGTCAATCATTAAGATGCAAAATGTGTGGTTTGATTACTTTCCCGATCAAGTGCCACAGGAGCAATGGACCATCCGGGGGATCGATCTCGAAGTTCCTGCTGGTCAACATATAGCGATTATGGGTCCGAATGGTTCCGGTAAATCAACGTTAGCCCGACTCTGTAACGGATTGCTTCTTCCAACATTGGGAACAGTCGAAGTGAATGGATATGAAGCAAATAATGAGGCATCTGCCTGGTTCATTCGTCGTACAATAGGAATGGTTTTTCAAAACCCTGAAAATCAGATTGTTGCTCCAACAGTCAGGGATGATGTTGCTTTTGGATTGGAGAATCTTGGACTACCGCGAGAGGAGATCGAAAAGAGGATCAACGAGGCGCTTCAGTCTGTAGGTTTAACAGGATTGGAGGAAATACCGCCTCATCACTTGTCTGGTGGGCAGAAACAGCGCCTTTCCATTGCCGGAGTGGTTGCAATGCGTCCTTTAGGAATTGTTTTTGATGAATCAACCTCGATGTTGGATCCCTCAGGAAGACAAGAAGTGATGCATATGATTCAGAAGCTCCATGATGAGGGAACAACAATAATTCATATTACACATGCTGCGGAAGAGGCATTGTTGGCTGAACGTGTAATCGTAGTTTCGGAGGGACAAGTTTCGTTGGATGGCTCTCCATTGGAAGTTTTTCAGAATGTAGAAAAACTAGTAGAGATGGGACTGGAGGTACCGCTGGTCTTCGATCTTTCAAATCGTCTACGAAACCTGGGAGTCCCTATCGATACTGAGATTGATAGTATGAAGAAATTGGTGGAATCAGTATGGAACTTGTTCTCAAAAAAGTAGGATACACTTATTTTCCAGAAACCACATTTGCGCGGGAAGCCTTACAGCAAATCACACTGACACTTCCCACAGGAAGTTTTGTGGGTATCATCGGACCTACTGGTTCTGGAAAATCTACTTTGGTTCAGATCATGGCCGGTCTTTTATCTCCGACTGCAGGCGAGGTATATATTGGGCTTGATCGCTCCCCTCCCAGCTATAAGCAGGTTGGACTTGTATTTCAATATCCCGAACACCAACTTTTTGCTGAAACCGTATGGGAAGATATTGCATATGGACCACGCAATTTAGGTCTAACGCAAAGTGAGATTGAGGAGCGGGTGATGCACGCTGCAGAAATCGTAGGTTTGAAGCAGGAGTGGTTATCTCGCTCTCCCTTTCAGATGAGTGGTGGGCAAATGCGTCGAGTGGCACTTGCAGGGGTACTAGCTATGGATCCAGCCATACTAATTTTGGACGAGCCAACAGTTGGATTAGATCCTATGGGGCGCAAAAAATTGTTCGAAACCTTAGAGAATCTACGCAGAAAAAAAAGAACCACTATTGTGCTTGTAAGTCACCATATGGGTGAAATTGCCCCTTATGCCGATCAGATCTATGTTTTGAATCAAGGACGCCTTGTTTTTTCCGGTCCTCCTTCGCAGGTATTTTCTGTTGGAAACAAATTGATCGAGATGGGGTTGGGGATTCCCGAAGTGAGTCAATTGATTCAGAAGTTAAATGAAGGTTTAAATCCACCGTTACCATTAGATTTGTTTACCTCTGAAGCATTGGCCGCAGCTTTAGCTAAGCGGTGGAAGGAGGAGGGACCATGAATCTCTCTTCAGGAATAGTAGTTGGTCAATATCTTCCAGGACACTCTCTTTTACATCGAATGGATCCTCGTGCTAAGCTGCTATTTGTTTTTGCCTATATGATTACGATCTTTTTGGCGAATAATGCGCTTACGTATCTACTCTTTACAGTGATTACCCTTTCTGGTCTATTCCTATCCAAAGTTCCTGTACGGATGTTTTTTTCCGGTTTAAAGCCGGTCTTTTTCTTAATATTACTTACCATTATTTTTCACCTCTTTGTAACCAAAGGAGGTGCAACTCTAGTACAATTAGGGCCTGTATCGATTGATGAAGAAGGTGTTTATAAAGCGGTTTTCATCTCGCTGCGCATATTTTTGTTATTGACTACTGCTTTCTTACTTACCTTAACAACATCCCCTCTTGATCTTACTGACGGCTTGGAACAACTTTTATCTCCACTGCGATTTTTTCGTGTTCCTGTTTACGAATTGGCATTAATGATGTCGATTGCCCTTCGCTTTATTCCAACACTTTGGGAGGAAGCATTGAAAATTATGAAAGCTCAGCAGGCACGGGGAGCTAACTTTACCCAGGGAAGTACATTAAAGCGGATCCGAAGCTTTATGCCCGTATTAATCCCTTTGATTATTGCCTCTTTCCGACGAGCAGAGGATTTGGCATTGGCGATGGAAGCCCGCTGTTATCGCGGAGGTGAAGGGAGAACCCGGTTGCGGGAATTAAAATATACAAGGATTGACTTCGGGCTTTTGGTCCTTTTTATTCTTCTTATGAGCAGCCTTTTTTGGTTGCGAACATAATTGAAAGGGGAAAATCATGGACCCCCCTTTTTGAAGGCAGAGAAAAATCAGCGGGGACTTAAGGTGATTCATGGTAAAGAAACTTTAGCAGAAGGAGAGGTTGCCTTGCACAAATTAAAAATGACAATCGCTTATGACGGCCTAGACTTTTATGGCTTCCAACGCCAGCCTGGGAGACGGACTGTGCAAGGAACACTTGAGGAGACGATTCAAAGGATCACTGGAGAAAAGATACAAATCGTTGGAGCTGGCCGTACAGATGCAGGGGTACACGCCAAAGGGCAAGTCATTCATTTTCTCACAGAAAACCCGATGCCTCTTCATCGCTGGCAACGTGCTCTAAACCTTTCCTTACCCCGTGATCTGGTAGTCCTCAAGGTGGAAAAAGTGCCACTTTCTTTTCATGCTCGGCATGATGCTTGCTGGAGACATTACCGCTATACCATCGATCGACGTCCTATTCCTGATGTTTTTACTCGCCGCTTTCGAACCCATCTGCATTGTTCACTGGATGTGGCCCGTATGCGTAAAGCAGGGAAGTACCTGGAAGGGACCCATGATTTCACATCTTTTTCTGTGGCTCGTTCTACTGTTGAGGATCGAGTCCGCACCTTGTACCAGGTAGATGTAGAAGGAGACTCAGAGCTTATCACGATTTCGCTCATTGGTAATGGCTTTCTTCACCATATGGTGCGTATTATTGTAGGGACCTTGGTGGAAGTGGGGAGTGGTCAGCGGGAGCCAGATGAGATTCCTGCTATTTTAGCAGCTAAGGATCGGAGAAAAGCTGGTAAAACATTTCCTCCTGAAGGACTTTGTATGATGGAAGTTGGATATGAATCTTGGGTTCGTTAAAGTACCATCAAAACAAGCTGGAGAGAGTCCTTCTCCAGCTTTTTATCATTTTAATCATCAAAAAATTTAAAGATGCCTATGATGATTCGAAAAGGGAGAGTGATAATATGCCAAATTATCTTGAAAAAGAAAACGATGATTTTCCAAATTAACTTGAGAAGGTCAAGGATTATGTTAAAAAACCGTTCAATTAATTCTTCTACAAGGTCTCCGATAAATGATTCTTCTTCTTTCCTTTCGGCTTCTCGTCTTTGCCTTTGTCTTTGACTTTGCCTTTGTCTTAATCTTTGCCTATGTGGACTTTGTCTTAGCTGTCTTTCTATTTTTCCCACCCCTCAGTACAAGGAATATTTTGCTTCAATCATAACTGGTTACATTCGTTTTGTGAATTGGGAGTTACTTAGATTTAGATTTCCTAAAGGGGAGGTGGAATAAGAACGGTTCTACCTGTTTTTAGACACGATGGATCATCCAGACATTGGGGTCATCGTATCGTCCATAATCTTCTTCCACATTGATTTCAACGGGTTGCAGGGCCCCAGGAACAATGTATTGTCCGCTTTCAGGGAAGATCATCTTGGTCCATTCTTCCCACTGTCTGAGGTTTCCCTTTACCACCATGGACTGGGGTGCAACTTTTACAATTTCACCTCCAAGCTTTACATGAACCCGTAGCCAAGGATCGAAGGGAAAACCCTCTTTATTTTTCCATCTGATATAGCGATTCATGGGTATAAGGGGATAAGTACTTTTTCGTGTGGGGCGAACAGGAAGAATGACTGAGTCAAACTTCTTTTTTTGAGCCAACGCTTTCATTGCTTGGACTGCCCGTTGACTAAGTCCTTTGCCGCGGTATTGAGTAGAGATAATGATTGATAGCCCACACAAAGCATTAGGCTTCTGTTTGCCTTCAAATCCTTGGATTAAGGCGGTATCGTATCCAGAGGGCAATCCTTCAGGAGTACCATCCCAATAAAGAGGAATGGTATGTCCACTCCCTAAAAGGCGATTTTCCTCATCAATGAGGACAAACTGATATTCCGGGAAAGTTTCTAGTAATCCTACTTCAGACCAATAGTAATGGTTAATCTTGTCTCCTTCTATCAAATAGTTAGGAAAAGTACCATCATGAATCTCTGGCAATCTATTGATAAGTTCCGGCTGTTCATCTAAAGGGAGAATACGGATCATCTTAATACTCCTCCAAACATCAATTTAATCAGATAAATCGAGTGTATGAACAGGTGGGACATGGGAATCGACTGATTTCCATTTAAATAAAAAATTCCCATGCCCAATGTGGAAAATAGGTTATTAAAATTGTTATTGCTTATAACAGACTGCTCAATTATTGAACACGATAGTTCATAGCAAAGATTAATAGAGTTAGGCAGATAAGGGTGTTCTTTTCTTTCGTGAGAGCATAAACTTTCCCACGATAAATTGTAAAATTGCCCCTACCAATATAGCATCCAATGCAGGAATCTGTGTCAGTGTAAATAGTTCAAAACCGTACTCTTCCTTTGGAGAGGTAGCCATCCCAACCAATGTAGCTAAGCACCAGACAACAATCGTTTGCCAATAGAGTGGAGGGAGCTTAATGTCTCTTAAATGGGTAAGCTGAAATTTGCTTCGATCCAGCAAGAAGAACTCTACGGTATAGATGCCAGCAATGGGGGCGACAAAGGCTGAAAGGATCGTGAGAAACGGAATAAATTGATTATAGATACCTACCACAGCAAGTAAGGTACCGATGAGTCCTGCGATCAGTGTAAGAATGTGCTTTGGCATTTTATCAAAAACCACTGATAGAGCAAGTCCAGTGGAATAGAGACCATTGTCGTTGGTGGTCCATGCACCAAAGACAAAAAGGAAGGTGGCAAATCCTCCCCAACCGATGCTAAACATTACTTTTACGAGTTCCTCAGTACCACTTGCTTTGGCAATAATCACTGCAATAAAGAGCATTAAGCTATTTCCGACAAAAAATCCAACGATGGGTGCGATAATTGCGTCACGGGTCGATCGGGCCCAGCGGGCAACATCCGGAGAAGCAATGGCCCCAACAATATAGATTCCCGCAACCAATGAAATGGCAAAACCCAACGAAAAAGGATTGTTTTCAACATGGTATTGAAATATTGTATCCCATGCTCGGTCAGGAAGTACTGCAAAAATCAAGGCGACCAAGATTCCAATCATAATCGGCACGGTCCAAAAGCTTAAAAACTCAATGGCTCGGTATCCAATTACTGCTGTTGTCATCATGAGAAGACCACCGATCAGGGCAATCAGCCAAATCGGTAACTCCAATCCGATCCACTCATAAAGAATCACTTGCCCGGTAATGCCAAAAAATCCTGTTTGTACACCAAACCACCCTAGTCCTGTAATGCCGATAATTAGGGCGACCAAACGACCCCCATATTCACCAAAAACAAAACGAGAAAGCATAGCTGTAGACAAGCTGGTTTTATATCCAACATAGCTACATAAAGAACCGACGAAAACCAAAATGAGAGAGCCAATAATGACTGAGAGGATTGCCTCTTTCAAGGGAAGTCCCATAGCCAATTGACCACCGAGCAGAATGCCTACGAGATCAATCCCACCACCAATCCAAATTAGTGCGAGAGAGAGCCAACCTTTTCGTTGTGATAATGGGATTGGTTCGTGGGCATAATCTTCAAAGCGCAATGAAATCACCTTCTATGTTTTATAATAAAAGAAATCACAATTAATTATAGTTCTATGCAAAACGAATAAAACCTTTATAATCTTAGAGTCATTTTTCCTATAACTAATTGATTTAGGATTAAAGAGATGTAAAAGTAAAAATAAGTTAAGTAATATAATAATAAATACCTGATTTCTTTTCATAGGTAAATCGAGGCGTATCTTCTCATTTCAATGTTTTTTTACTTCTACCGAAATCTTGACATTATCTTCTGTTTCTTGTATGATGAAGTTTGGTATTTTCCACTATTAGCCCCGGTGGAATCAGATTCGGCGCAAGTTTTTTTAATTTTGACGGGATATTGCGTCTTCGACTGGAGGAGAGAAATCATGCGAACCACGTATATGGCCAAGCCGCGTGAAGTGGAGCGGAACTGGGTCGTGGTTGATGCTGCGGGCGTACCTCTCGGTCGGCTAGCTTCCGAAGTAGCGGTACTACTTCGCGGCAAGCACAAACCGCAGTTTACGCCTCATGTGGATACAGGTGACTTTGTTATTGTAATCAATGCTGAAAAAGTAGTATTGACGGGAAATAAAGAAGAACAAAAAATATATTATCGCCATTCAGGCTGGCCAGGTGGCCTCAAAATGATCACCGCGAGTGAAATGCGCAAAAAAAGACCAGAACGGCTTGTTGAATTAGCGGTTAAAGGGATGATTCCGAAAAACCGATTGGGACGGCAGCAACTAAAGAAATTGAAGGTATATGCAGGCCCTGAACATCCCCACCAGGCCCAACAGCCGAAAAAGTGGGAACTGCGTGGATTAAAGTAGGTAAAGGGGGGAATCGACTGTGGCCCAAGTTCAATATTATGGAACCGGTCGTCGCAAAAAGTCGGTTGCACGAGTCCGACTAGTACCCGGCGATGGTCGCATTGTGATTAATGGACGGGACTTGGATGATTACTTTGGTCTTGAAACCTTAAAAGCAATTGTCCGACAGCCCTTGGTGTTGACAGATACGATTGGCCGCTATGATGTACTGGTAAATGTTGACGGCGGTGGATTTACCGGTCAGGCTGGTGCAATTCGTCATGGTATCGCTCGCGCATTGTTGAAAGTAGATGAAGAACTACGCCCAACGCTTAAGAAAGCTGGATTTTTGACCCGTGATCCACGGATGAAAGAACGTAAGAAATACGGTCTCAAAGCCGCTCGACGTGCACCACAATTCTCAAAACGTTAAGATCTACATCTACAACCTCTTCCCAGGAAAAATGGGAAGAGGTTTTTTGTCACAATCAACCCCTCCAATTCGTCTTAATTAGTGATAAGAGTAAGGAGGGAGTTAAATGTATCAATTTGATGTAGCCATTGTAGGCGGTGGGATTGCGGGATTAACCGCAGCTCTTTTTCTGGGTCAGGAAGGAAAGAAGGTAGTGGTACTTGAGAAGTCCGACCGCTATGGAGGACGGGCGATGACCAACAATAAAAATGGTGTTCTTATGAACCTAGGCGCACATGCCCTTTTTAAAAGCGGTGAAGCCATGAAGATCTTTGATGAGCTGGGGATTACAATTAAAGGCGGCGAACCATCGATTGATGCACAGGTGATTTGGAAAAATGAGGTTTATCAAGTGCCGATGGGTCTTCGTTCCTTATTTTCAAAGCAATTTCTGAATGGGTTAGAGAAAATCCGACTTGCAAAACTGATGTTTCATCTCAGTAAAATGGATGTGCAATCGGTTCCAAAGGAAAGTCTGCAAGCTTGGGCAGAGAGAGAAATTATTGATCCGATGGTGCGTCACTTCTTTTATGCCTTTTGTAGAACAACCACTTACACGTATGCTCCGAATTTGCAGCTAGCCCGTCCAGTTCTAAGACAGATCCAGAGGGTATTAAAAGAAGGTGTCCTCTATGTGGATAATGGTTGGGAATCGATGGTAACAGCATTACGATCTAAAGCGGTCCGCTACGGTGTGAAACTGCTTGAATCGACGAGTGTTAATCGTATTGATCACAATGGCCAAGTTCAACAAGTGAATTTAACGAATGGAGAATCCCTTAATGTTGAAAATGTAATTATCGCAACACCTCCAAACGATGCATGTCGACTTGTACCTCATGTTGAAAAATCTTCCCTTTATTGTTGGAGGGAGGAAGCCATTTCTGTTACAGCATCCTGTTATGATTTAGGTTTAAAAACACTACCCAAGCCAAAACATCAATTTGTGCTGGGGCTTGATCAACCCCTTTTCTTCACCAATCAATCTAGAGCTGCGAAACTGAGTAATGATGGAACCATCGTCGTTAGTTTGGTGAAATATCATGATTTAAACGGGGGTTTGAGAGATTCTCGACTCGATAAACAACAATTAGAAGAGGCAATGAATCTACTTCACCCAGGCTGGCAAAAAGAAGTGGTCGAAGAGCAATATTTACCCAAGATCACCGTTATGCATAACTTTCCTCATGTCGGTAGGAGAGAAAAACCGGGTCCGGCGGTTCCGGAGATAAAGGGTTTATTTATAGCAGGTGATTGGGCAGGGGACGAGGAATTATTGGTTGATGCAGCTGTTGCAAGCGCGAAACGCGCAGCTTTACACATCTTAAAAAAGGATCAGGTGTTAACATGAATCAGGAGAAAATAGAGTTGGAACAGCTTTATCAAGAATACAAGCCACTGCTTTTTTCACTTGCTTATCGAATGCTAGGGAGTGTGATGGATGCAGAAGATATTGTTCATGAATCCTTCGTCACTTTTGAAAAACATAAAGATACTAAGTCGATCACAAATGTAAAAGCTTATTTGTGTAAAATTACAACCAATCGTTGCATTGATCACTTAAGGTCTGCTGCTCACAAGAGAGAAACTTATGTGGGAACTTGGCTTCCTGAACCGATTGTGGGGGATTATCATGATGACCCGGTTGATTCTTATTTTATGAAGGAGTCGATCTCCACTGCCTATCTCATGTTGTTACAACAGTTATCCGAGGTTGAAAGAGCAGTGTTTCTCTTACGGGAAGTCTTTCAATACGATTATGATGAGATCGCCTCCATCGTGGATAAAAGCAACACAAATTGTCGGCAAATCTTTCATAGAGCCAAGAAAAGCCTTGTTTATCAACCAAATGTTTACCAAAAAGAAGATCAGCAATTACGTAACTACGTCGAAAGGTTCACCGCAGCGTTACAAAAGGGCGAAGTTTCGGAAATGATGAAATTGCTTCAGAAGGATGCTGTTTTTTATGCAGATGGTGGTGGAAAAGTTGCGGCTGCACTTAAGCCGATTTATACTGCGGAACGAATTATACAGTTATTCTTGAGTGTAGTGAAAAAATATCCAAAGGATACCGTGTTCAATTTTAAAAAGGTGAATGGTGGACCAGGAATTATGGTTATGATAAATGGTTGTTTGGCTTATGTAGTTTCATTTGAGTTTAAGGAAGGAAAAATTCAATCCATTTATATGGTAGCAAATCCTGATAAGCTAAGTCATTTAAATAAGGATCATTAAAAGATTTTCTCTAGTCAAAATGGTCTTGATCCATCATTCTTAATAGGTTAACCTTGCTTATATTTAACACTAAAACCCCTTCTCATTTTTTGGGGAAGGGGTTTTTATCACCTGTTATTTATAAGCATAGATTGTCACAATCTATATAGCATTGTTCTTTGTTTTATCAAATATTTTACTGAAACCTCTTTCGTTAACGAAACTCCATTCTTAGATTGAAAAAATTGATATCCATCCTGATGCATATCACCAGATTTCACAAGATATAAAACCGGTCTTCCATGACGCCGTCCTACTTTAATAGCTGTATCAATATCTTTCGACAAATGTACATATAACCTACTTTTAGGAATAAGCCCTTGTCGATCAATGGAGTCTACATACTTTTCTCCTGTTCCATGCCAAAGTTCCATCGGGGGTTCTATCGCTTCAAGTTCCACATCTATTAAAATAGAATGTCCTTGATTCGCTCGAATGAGCGTCTTGTCATCATTAAATGAATATCTTTGTTTTTCATCTGTGCGAACAATTTCCTCCAGTATTTCCATGTTAAATTCATAGGTTTTTGCAATGCCTGCAA
>CALJVA010000058.1 GCA_937975135.1 uncultured Thermoactinomycetaceae bacterium
TCTTATTTGCTCAATCGTTGGATTGGCAAACTCAAAAAATAACAAATGAAAGGCAGTGGTAGAAGCATTTTCCCTCGATGGAGTTGAGCAGGGGGATACATTAAGTGGTATGAGGATAGAACCAGAAACGGCCAGTGTTGTCTATTTTCATCTGACATTGCAGGCACCCGCCCGGGAGTTTTTGGAATCAAAGGGGGAGGATGAATGAGGGACAGATCCCCCCTTTGGTGGAAATCGGGTTTATTTTTACTAAGTATCCTTACAGCAGGGATTGTATTGATCATGGGGATATCAGGACCGATTCTCTATGGACAATCCCAAACTTTGACCGAACTCACCAAGCGGGTCGAAAAGATGGATAAGTATATTGATCAGCACGAGGAGCTTCTGGATCCCAATTATCAACCTCCCTTACCCCCAACCGAAGATGAACTGGTCCAGTTATTAGAGCAGATGCCTACAGAGGAGGAGCTTCCCCGTTTTTTGCTCCAATTGCGTGAAGCTGCTTCAATGGCAGGAGTACATCTGACAAAGGTTCGCTTTGCTGATACGCCTGAGGAACTGGATCGATTGATCCGAGAAGAGATCAAGGAACAGAAAAAAGAGGGTAACAGTGTCTTTAGTAAGTTTCAGCGGGATGAGGATTTGTATTATTTGCCTTCTGTTCCACAGATCAGCATGATTTGGCTAGATGTATTTATTGAAGCTGATCAGGAGCAAATGAAGTATTTTATCATGGAGTTAGGCCAGTTAACTCGCACTGTTCATGTTCAGGAATGGGAATTGTACCTCAAGGGAATGGAGGGGACGCAGAAGAAGGGAAATGCTAGGGTTCGTCTCTCTATCTTTATGTATCATGATCCCAGGTTAACCAATCTTCCTCCCTTACCAGAACTTAAACTAGACAAGGGGTCAGGTGAAACGATTCATGTATCACCTGAGGAACAGGGGGAGCCAAAGAAAAAGAAAGACGATAAGAAGAAAAATGACTTTCCACTTCCCTCTGATTCCAACGAACCTTATTGGTGGTTTCCATATCCTGCGGATAAAGATTTGCCCGAGCCTCTTCCGGGAACAGAGAAAGGTCCCTTCCCTGATCGATAGGAGAAAAAGATGGTGGCAGGGTAAGAAAAAAGAGGTGAGAGGATATATGCGGTTCAAAGCATATATCCTCTTTTTTATTCTGGAAATTTCGTTTAAAAGGAGTTCGACATCAGCAAATGTATTGTCCTTGGGGGATCCCTTTTCACCTGATTGAAAATGGTATTCAGACGAGGTATAGAGTTCCTTATTTTCCAACATAATAAAGGTGGCAATGAGTATAAAAGGAATGATATGTATGCAATATGAAACGACAAGTAACAGGAATGTAGCCCAACATCTAATTCAACAGCTTACACAATGGGGTGTAAAAAGAATTTACGGTGTCATTGGAGATGGCATTTTATTTTTATTAGATGAATTGGGAAATCAGGAAAATATTCAATATATCGCTTGCAGACATGAAATGAACGCGGCATTAATGGCTAGTGCTGAAGCAAAGTTGACGGGAAGAATTGCAGTATGCACTGCAACCTCTGGCCCCGGTATTACGCTATTACTCAATGGATTAGCCGATGCATGGCGGGATAAGGCACCTGTTTTGGTGATCACTGGGCAAGTGGAACGGGCACAAATTGGTACAGGGGCTGTTCAAGATATTAATCAGCAGCAGTTGATCGCACCTCTTGCCGAATATTCCTCTTTGGTTACAGACAGTCACTCCTTTCCCGAGCTATTGAATATCGCAATGAAAACGGCACTTGGCAAAGGAGGAGTGGCTCACTTATCCGTACCGAAAGACATTTGGACATTACCTGTTACCGGAGGCTTTTATCCGCCTCCACCGGCGAGGTCATTTCAGCAACCACAGTCCAGGGATATACAAAGGGTATCAAATTTAATCGATAAAGCGCAACGACCGATCATTCTCGCCGGACGCGGTGTGCAATATGCACAACAGCAAGTGATCCAGTTTGCGGAGAAATTGCAGGCCCCAATGATGGCAACCATGCCAGCAAAGCCATTTATCCCCAATGACCACCCCCTCTTTATTGGAGGTCTTGGCCAGGCTGGGACAGAAATATCACGAGTACTGCTTAATAAATCCGATTTGTGTGTGATTCTAGGAGCCACATGGTGGCCAAAAGACTATGTGCCTCGTTCAATACCGATGATTCAAATAGATGCCGAGCCAGAGAACATCGGACGAAATCAGCCGGTGAAGGATTTATTGGTTGGCGATCTGGCGCAGGTTCTTCCAGCATTAACCCAACAGGTCCAAGCGAAAACCAATCAATCCTATGTTAAGGAAATTGAAGAAGAAAAAGCTGTTTGGAACAAACAAATTCAGTCGGAGATTGAAGAGACATGGGATAAAATTTCCCCAGCTCGTGTTTTTGCGGAACTAGGCAAGTGTATCAGTCATAATGCGGTGATGACGGTAGATACAGGTGATCATACGCTTTGGCTGGAACGGATTTTTCAATTTCGTGGGCAAGAATTACTCGTATCGGGAACGTGGCGTACCCTTGGCTTTGGTTTGCCAGCAGGAATCGCGGCACAATTAACATATCCGAATCGTCAAGTGGTGTGTATTGCCGGTGATGGCGGTGCAGCCCACTCGATCATTGATTTGATTACGGCAGTCACATACAAACTTCCGTTAACATTAATTATTATCAATAACAATTCGTTCTTTATGGAAAAAAGTAGAATGATTGTTGAAGGATTAAATACAGAGGGATCCCAAGTAATGAATCCAGATTACGTAGCACTGGCGCAATCAATGGGAGCAGAAGGAGAACGGGTAGAAAATGTTGAAGAACTCGCGCCGGTCCTTAATCGTGCTCTTAATTCTAAACAAACGTCAGTGGTCGAAATCCTTTGTAGTGCACCTATCTTACCTCATACAAAGATTTGAAGGGAACAGATACGGTTAATACAGTATCCCTTTGAATTTTAACAACTACAAGAGAGGAAGGATTAAAGTCCTCATAATATAAAACTTCTCCCCATTTTTTGCTCTGTCTTTTTTTCTTTTTAATAAATTCTTTCAAACTTAACAATCATGTGCAAATCAATATCTGATAATTATCAAAGTTGTCTTTTGCCAATGCCCCGCTTTGATAAATAGCCAGAACATCTGGATCGGAAGTCAAGTACTTCAAAGCATTATCCAATAAAATGCTCCGAAACTTAGAGCTCACCTTCCATTTCACCCAATAAGCGGTTATAAAATAGGGATTAAGGTTTATCTGTATTGCGATCCAAGCTGAACCTATGCCTTTGTTTAAACAAATGTCTAATACAGGTGGGGTAAACTACTAGTTATGGTTTTAATAGTTTGGAAGGTATAAAGGCGATGCAGGGATGGTTGTACATCCTATGAGGTGGATCAAGAAAGTAACCCGTTTAAGAGAGTAAAAGTTGGAAATGAAAACGGTGGTTCTATCTTCTCTATTAAAAACATACGTTAAAGTAGTAGCTGATGGGAGAAGGAGACGATGCAACGATGGAGCAACCTCGGGTTACTGTTCGCTCAAAAATGAGTAACAAACAAGAAGAGAAAAAAGAAACCTTATCTACAGGAAATCCATTCAAACAAGACAAGCACAAGGATTGGAAGAAAGAAAAAGATTTTAAAGAGGGGTACCTCTTTCAAGAGGAACATAAAGGAACAGTTTTTACTAAGTTATTTTCCTTGTTGTATTCAGAGAAGGAGATTGATTGGCGCTCTCCGTCTTCTTTATTTTCTACGCCAGGGAGTAAGAAAAACAAGCGATATCCTTCCTGGATCAAACTGATTCTTCCTCTTGGGGGGGCGATCCTATTGGGGTCGGTGATGGGTTTTTCTATGCTTTCCATTTTCTTTTCTGACACTCCTCCCTCCTCCACTCGTTCTATTGATTCTCATCTTCGTCCTTTGACGCCACAAGCTGATCAGGAAAAGGACAGAACAGAAACGAAAGTAAAGAAAGAAACCGATAAAAAAGAAGAGGGGAATCTTTCATTGCCTGAGTTAAAAGGTGTCCTATTGCAAGGAGGGAGTTATAATGAAAAATCCGGGGCTATGCGCACAGTAGAAGCCTATCGAGTGCATGGTTGGGCAGCTGTGATGGATGAAAAATCACCACATAATGTTTACCTAGGTGTCGCACAAAATAAAGAAGGTGCGCAACGGTTATCGGATCAGTACAAACAAGAGGGAATTGGGGTTTATTTAAAAGATTTTTCAGTGGGGACAGGCTCTATTTCAGTCGTAGGACAAAAAGATGCAAAACAAGAGTCTTTATCACAATTTGTTCAAGCTGGACATCAAATTTTTGCCATGATGTCTGAACAAACGAGTGGCAAAAGCATCACCGAAGGTACGTTTTCTCCTGATTGGAATCAGCTTACACAGTTGCATCGTCAATTTGTCTCCTCTGCCGGTGAGGTAAATGAAACTATCCCCAAAGAGAGCCGACCCTATATACTCCAGATGATGCAAGCAATCGACCAAGTTGTACAAAGCAGTGACCAGGGGAGAAGAAATTGGAATGACGGAATCCTTTGGCAAATCCAGGAGGGCTTAATTCGCTACGCGCTGGCATATGAAAAACTTGTCCAATCGATATAGAAATGGAGTTTTTCTCTAGGATAAAATAGGTTGGGGCATGGGATCGACGCTAGAGTACTCTTGTACAAGATCGGTGAGGCAAACACCATGCCCTAATAGGTCACTTTATCCCTTACAAAAGAAAGATTCTGCTTAGCATAATTGCCTGAATGGTCTTTTCTATAGCAAAAAGACTTTGAGTGAAAGGATGGTTTTAAAGTGATAGAAAGTAAACTACTGAAATTTCCCAATAGGGGGATATATGATATAATTGATGCAAACCTGGAAATTAATTTTTATTTTTTAAATGTTTTTAAGGCTGTCATCTCAGAAGCAAAGAGGTGCTTTTTATTGATCTGTAGTAAAGAAAATGAGGAACTCCGGGCAATAAAAGATGCACCTTTGTCTTCATCATCCCAGGGCCTCCTTCTTTGTTGACCGGATATTGAGGAGGGATCATAAATGGGAGAATTGAAGCGAGTGATGATTCGGGATGTTCCTGAAGAAGAACGTCCACGAGAACGGATGATTCGATTAGGAGCTGGTATGTTATCTAATGCAGAGCTTATCGCGATTTTATTACGGACAGGGACATCATCAGAATCTGTGGTAGAGTTGGGAACACGAGTTTTATCCCAGGCGGGAGGACTACGTGGATTGGTGGGAATGACTTTTAATGAATTAATCCAGTTCCGGGGGATTGGACCTGCTAAGGCGGTTCAGTTATTGGCAGGAATTGAACTGGGGCGGCGTATTTCTCAGATGGTGCCAGAGGAACGAACAGCGATTCGGTCTCCTGCGGATGCTGCGCGGTTGGTGATGGAGGAGATGCGCCATCTTACCCAAGAGCACTTTGTCTGCCTTTTTCTAAACACAAAAAATCGTGTGATTGATAAAGAATGCATCTTTATAGGAAGTCTAAACACTTCTGTTGTCCATCCTCGGGAAGTATTTCGAGAGGCGATTCGTCGCAGTGCTGCCGGTGTGATCTGTATACATAATCATCCCAGCGGGGACCCTTCTCCTAGTCAGGAAGACCTTAATGTGACTGCTCGCTTGGTGGAAGCAGGACGGATTATCGGTATTGAACTGGTTGATCATTTGATTATTGGAGATGGGTGCTACATAAGCCTTAAAGAAAAAGGAGCTATTCCGATTTAACGTGTAGTTGTTTCGATATGAGCCATTTCTTGAGGGGTTTTCTAATGCCATGATCGAGCTTCAATAGAATAACTGCACTCGTAACACTTCTTGGGAACTTTTGGTTTAGAGCAGGAAAAACTTGCTCTAAGAACGAAATCAAATAGAGAAGACGGGGTGACGCACTATGGGTAAGATGCTAAAATCAGGCGTGACCATCAAAGGAACGAGGAATGGCTTGCTTTTTTTACTGGATGATGTACGTCCCTTTACAGTGATTCTCAATGAACTTCGATACAAATTGGAACAATCAGCCAACATCTGGGACGGACCGGATACGGCTGTTTCCATTCGATTGGGCCAACGACAGATCACACGGCAAGAAGAGACTGAATTGCGACAGTTATTTGCAATCCGTCGCAATTTGATCATTCGCGAAATCGAGGCTGAAGGGATGCCTTATTTACTCGATGAAAATCGCGGAATCCAAATTAAGACGGGTACCATTCGGTCTGGACAGATGTTGGAGCAACGAGGGGATCTCTTACTTTTGGGCGATGTCAATCCAGGCGGAAGCGTTCGTTCAACAGGGAGCATCTATATTTTGGGTGCCTTACGTGGTTTAGCTCATGCTGGCATTGAAGGAGATGATTCGTGTATCATTGCAGCCTCTATTTTTCGACCGACACAACTTCGGATTGCCGATGCTATTTCCCGGGCACCAGATAAATGGGAGGAGTCAGAGCTTGGATCCAAGTTTGCTTACTTGTTGGATGGACAGATCGCAGTAGATAAAATGAATCACCTTGGTCAACTGTGGCCAGATAAAGTATGGAAGGAAAGCAGGCTGAGGCAATAAGAGAGGAGCTGGTCCGACCTGGAAGGAGGAGAAGAGTGTGGGAGAAGCGATTGTTGTTACTTCGGGAAAAGGCGGCGTTGGTAAATCTACCACGTCTTGCAATATCGGTGTCTCTCTCGCCTTGTCGGACAAAAAGGTATGCCTAGTTGATACAGATATTGGACTGCGTAATTTGGATGTGTTACTTGGTTTAGAAAATCGCATCGTATTTGACCTGGTGGATGTGATCGAAGAAAATTGTCTACTATCCCAAGCCTTGATCAAGGATCAACGATGTGAAGAGCTATACTTGTTGCCTTCAGCCCAAGCAAAGGATAAGTCAGCAGTTTCGGCTACCCAGATTAATCGGCTGATTTCCCAGTTGAAGGAACAATTTGACTATGTCATTGTCGACTGTCCCGCAGGAATTGAACGGGGCTTTAAAAATGCCATCCGGGGGGCAGAACGGGCGATCGTCGTTACGACAGCGGAAAATACCTCCGTCCGGGATGCAGACCGGGTCATTGGTTTACTTGAAAAAGAAAAGATCGCACCGCCAAAACTCATTATCAATCGGCTGCGTCCGAAAATGATCAAAAATGGTGGAATGATGGATATTGATGAAGTAACTGCTCTTTTAGCGATTGATTTACTAGGAGTTGTTCCAGAGGACGAAGAAATTATTCGTGCCGGAAATTTGGGGGAACCTCTGGTGTTCAGTACTCGCTCTCCTGCATCACGGGCCTTCTATAATATTGCCCGCCGAATTCAAGGTGAATCGATTCCTTTACTCACTTTTGATCGGGAGAAAAAGATGGTGACGAAAATGAAAAAATGGCTGGGTTTCGCTTAAAGTACTTGCATTTATCATGCGGTGCTTTTTTTTTGATTTTTTTATGAAGCATTGTTTCTGATTGGAGGAGTCGAGCAGTAACTTTGGATTTTACAGTTACAAAAAAATGATGCTCCTTACACTCGCAAGTTTGTATGGATTTTGGTATCTTTAATCTATATAGAGTCTACATAATGATCGCCAAAAACTAGATTTTTGGCAACTAACTTATTTGAGGAAATAGTTATTGAGATAAGGAGGTGAACGCTAAGATTACCTCCGCATAACGAATTTGGTTATTTCCCGGATGGGAGCTCTGGAACATACACAAAAAAAGTAAAAGGAGAAGAGAAACTCTGTGCAGCAGATCAAAAGTATTCTCGTCGTAGGTTCTGGCATTATGGGACGCGGGATTGCTTATGCCAGTGCAGTGGGTGGATATCAGACTTTTTTGCAAGATATTTCAGAAGAAATGTTACAACAAGCGGAAAAAGAGATAGAGCAATTTTTTGAGACTGGTATCAGCCGTGGAAAATTAACAGCCTCAGAAGCAGCACAGGCCAAAGAGCGGATTTCCTATTCGACACAATTGGAAGATTATGCGCCGCAAGTAGATCTTGTGATCGAGGCGGTGCCAGAAGTCATGGAAATTAAAGCTGAAGTGTTTCGTAAATTGGATAAATTAACTCCAGCCCATACCATTCTTGCTACCAATACTTCAACAATGAGCCCAACGGAAATCGGCTCTCACACAGAACGGCCGGAGAAAGTTATTGCCATGCACTTTTTTAACCCTGTACCCAAGATGAAGCTGGTAGAAATCATTAAGGGTTTGGAAACTAGTGAAGAGACATGTTCTACCGTGAAAGAAGTTGCTGTGACTATGGGAAAAGAGCCGGTAGTAATCAATGAATTTCCAGGGTTTGTTACCAGTCGGATTAGTAGTTTGGTAGGGAATGAAGCATTCCATATGTTGGCGGAAGGAGTGGGGACTCCAGAGGAGATTGATAAAGCCATCGAGCTGGGTCTCAATTATCCAATGGGACCGTTTAAACTGGCAGATTTGGTTGGTCTAGATACTCGATTAAAAAATCTAGAGTATTTACATAAGACTTTGGGAGAGCGTTTTCGTCCCAGTCCGCTGCTTGTGAAATATGTAAAGGCAGGTCGCCTTGGTCGTAAGACTGGCAGAGGTGTTTATGATTATACGAAAAAAGAGGGGGAGGAGTGATCGATGGCATACAAATATCTTCTCATACAAATTGAGGAACAGATTGCAACGATCACCATTAACCGTCCCCAGAAAAATAACGCGATGAATCCAGAAAGTTGGGCCGAACTGGATAAGGCGATAAAGGAATTAAATAGCAATGATGATGTACGGGTAATTGTGATTACTGGAGCAGGAGAAAAAGCTTTTGTCGCTGGGGCAGATATTCAGTGGATTCATGATCGCAAACCATTAGATATATATGGTTTAGCGGTTCAGGATGTATTGCTCAGTGTTTACCGATCCTATAAGCCCACCATTGCAGCAATAAATGGCTACGCCTTAGGTGGGGGATGTGAATTGGCTCTTGCCTGTGATATCCGGATTGCCAGTACCAAGGCTCAGATGGGACAGCCAGAGGTGCAGATTGGTATTTTGCCTGCGGGCGGTGGAACACAGTACTTGCCCAAGATTGTGGGCTTGGCTAAAGCAAAGGAACTGATCTTCACAGGCGATCGGATCGATGCAAATGAGGCGAAAGAACTGGGTTTGGTAAATCATGTTGTAGAACCAGAAGAGCTGATGCCTCGGGTGTATGCTTTGGCCAAGAAAATTGCTAGTCGCCCCCCTCTTGCAGTGCGGATGGCAAAAATCGCTTTAAATGAAAGTATGACCGCCGATTTGGCTGCAGGATTTGCTTTGGAAAAATCGTTACAAGCAGTGCTGTTTGGTACCAAGGACAAGCAGGAAGGAACAAGTGCCTTTCTAGAAAAAAGAAAACCAAATTTTGTAGGTGAATAAGCTATGAAAAGCCGCGAAGTGGTTATTGTCGATGCGGTAAGAACACCGATCGGTCGTTATAAAGGAGCCTTAAAAAGTGTCAGCCCGGATGACTTGGAAGTGCGAGTAAACGGCGCAATCTTGGAGAGAAACCCTAGTCTTCAACCTGCAGAAATTGAAGATGTTATCTTGGGTTGTGCGAACCAGGCTGGAGAGGACAATCGAAATGTTGCCCGGATGTCTGCTTTATTGGCCGGACTTCCGATTACCGTAGGTGGGGTAACCGTTAACCGTTTGTGTGGATCGGGGCTCGATGCTGTTAATCAGGCTTATCGAGCATTAATGGTCGGAGAAGGAGAAGTGTATATCGCGGGCGGGACAGAGAGCATGACCCGGGCTCCGCTGGTAATGGGGAAGGCGGAAACGGATTTTCCCCGTGGGAATGTTGAGATGTATGACACTACCATTGGTTGGCGCTTTATCAACCGGAAACTGCAAGAGAAATATGGAACCCTCAGTATGCCTGAAACTGCCGAAGAAGTTGCTAAAAAATGTGGAATCAGTCGAGAAGAACAGGATAAGTTTGCCTATGAAAGCCAGCAGAAGACAAAAAAGGCAGTAGAAGAGGGAAAGTTCGCAGATGAGCTTGTTCCGGTGGAAATACAGGATCGAAAAGGGAATGTCACCGTTGTTGAGAAAGATGAACATCCACGACCGGAGACGAGTATTGATAAGTTGGCTTCACTGCAGCCGCTTTTTCCTGGGGGAACGGTTACAGCAGGCAATGCCTCTGGGATTAATGATGGGGCCTCTGCGCTATTGTTAATGACCCGGGAGAAGGCGGAAAGTCTAGGGCTGAAGCCTTTGGTACGGATTGTTGCGACAGCTGTCCATGGTGTAGAGCCAAATGTGATGGGGCTTGGACCGGTAGGTGCTTCTCAGAAAGCGCTGCAAAGAGCTGGGATTACGATCGATGATCTCGGGCTTGTGGAGCTCAACGAAGCCTTCGCCTCTCAATCCCTTGCTTGTATCCAACAACTAGAGTTGGATCCAAACATTGTGAATGTGAATGGGGGAGCCATTGCCTTAGGCCATCCTTTAGGAGCAAGTGGAGCCCGTATATTAACTACCCTGATTCACGAAATGATGCGTCGTGATGTACAGTTTGGTTTGGCAACCATGTGTATCGGTGTGGGACAAGGCATTGCAACAGTGGTAGAAAAAGTGAAATAGATAAAACCCGCTTTATATAGCGGGTTTTATTAGTTTAAATCGCTGATGGAGACAACGCTTTCTCAAAACAAAAAAGCCCTCCTTATGAGGAGGGCCCAAGCAAGGAAGGTAGGAAGCCCTTAGGCTTCTTTATCATATATACGCGTGGAAAGCCTCCTTATTCATTTGGATCAGACAGGGGACAAGATTCATACCTTTTCACAAACAGGAATAGGATAGTACAAAGTGTGGAGAGGTTGTGAAGGCATGCGCGACTGGAACCGAGGTATCCGTAAACGCCGGGAGGCCAAATTACGTGCTTTACGGGAAGGAAGGCCATTCAAACCTATGTATACAAATCGTTCCAAGTGGGAGCGGTGGGATAAGAAGGAGACCCAAACAAGGGATCATCAGCAGCCTTCCTTGTGGAGGTACGGAAAAAAACAGATTGGTGGAGTACTTGGAAAAGGAGAGAGTCGCTTTTGGCGGCAAGTGTTTCTGTCTTTTTTTCTATTAACAATCATTTACCTTATCTATCAATCCAATGTTCCTGCTAGTCGTCAAGCCCAGGATTTTATTAGTGAAGTAATGGAGCGTGACTTTAACTTTGCCAGTGTGAATGCTTGGTATCAAGAACTGGCAGGCAGATCGATTCTACCTACTTTTTCTCTAGAAGAGCCTAATACCAATACTGATAGAGAAGGGAAATGGGTGCCAGTGGTCCGGGGTAAAGTCCTTCGCTCCTTTCAGGAGGATGGACAAGGTGTGTTGATTCAAGTGGAAGGAAGCCGTCCTGCCGTTGCCGCAGCTGAAGGTTGGGTTGTTTTTGTGGGAGAGAGAGAGGATTTAGGTCAGACGGTAATTATTCGTCATGCCAAGGGAAATGAAATTTGGTATGGTCGGTTAAAAGAACCGCAAGTTCAGGAAAAGGAATGGGTGAAACCACAGCAACCCATCGGGCTAGCAGGAGGGAAAGATGGCAGCCTCTACATTGCTCGAAAAAGTGGTGAATCTTTCATCGATCCTCAGGATGTGATTGCGGTTGAATAGATTCCCTTGGGAAGGGATCCAAATTCGAGTCCATCCTTTGTTTTGGGTGGTTATTATCTTATCCCTTGTAACGGGTCAGTTTGTTGAAGTAATAACCCTTTTTGTTTTGGTTGTGATTCATGAACTGGGGCATATTACTGCAGCCTGGACTTTTGAATGGCGCTTTCGCTCCCTAGAATTACTTCCATTTGGAGGGGTTGCAAAGACGGATGAATGGGGTACGGTACCAGCTCATGAAGAGATCGTAGTTGCTTTAGCGGGTCCCTTTCATAATGTAATGATGATCATTATTGGATATCTTTTTTTTATGATGGGTTGGTGGTCTGAGGTTTGGACCACATATTTTGTTCAGGGAAATGTGATGTTAGCTGTTTTTAATCTTCTTCCCGCTTATCCCTTAGATGGTGGCAAGGTATTGCAGGCTGCTCTTAGCTACCGTATTCCCTACCGAAAGTGTATTGTATGGTCTTTATCAAGTGGCCTTTTAGTAGGTGGAGGGTTATTTGCGTGGGAACTTTTATCTCCAACTTCTGGGATGAATCTGAATCTGATCGTGATCGCTGTTTTTTTGCTTTATCATAACTGGATTGCTTTGCGTCAAAAGGAGTACCAATACATCCGTTTTTTAATGTCACGACAGAGGGGGAAAATTCCAGAATATGCTCCTGTGATTCAACTTCCTGTTTATTCCGATGAACCTCTAATAAGTGTTGTAAAGCGCTGGTATAAAGAGGCTTATCATGTACTCGTCGTAACAGATCGAGAAAGTGGACAAGTGGCAGCAATTCCTGAGGAGGCGGTGTTGCACCGCTATTTTGATGAAGGGGATCCTCGATGTCAAGTTGGTGAGTTGCTTCACTGAAAAAGCACAGGTTTGTTTGACCCCGGATAGAAACTATGATAGAATTCCATTTGTTAGCCATCGCTTGCTTCCGAAGCAAGCAACCGCTCAGGTTGGGTCTGTTAAAGGGAGAACCACCCAACATGGCGAGTCTCTTGACAGAGGAGGTAGTACCGTTGTATGCATTGATCGAAACAGGCGGCAAGCAGTATCGTGTCAAAGAAGGCGATACCATTTATGTAGAAAAGTTAGCCGCTGAAGAGGGAGAAACGGTTCGTTTTGAAAAGGTACTTCTGATTGGTAGAGAAGAGGGTACCATTATTGGAAAACCGACGGTGGACGGTGCGGCAGTTATCGGCAAGGTTGAAGAGCATGGCAAAGGAAAGAAGATTAGGGTTTTTAAGTACAAGCCAAAGAAAAACTACAAACGCACCTACGGTCACCGGCAACCCTATACTAAGGTAAAGATCGAGAAGATTGAAGGCATTTCTTAATGTAAAGAAATGATTCGGATAAATGTATTTCGTGACAAAAAGCGACGGATCTATCGGGTTCATATAAAAGGACATGCCAACTTTGCTGATTATGGGGAGGATATTGTATGTGCGGCGGTCTCTGGAATTGTGATTGGCTTGACCAATGCGACGGAAGAGCTACTTGGTGTACGCCTTCATCCCCCCCATGTGGCAGAGGGAGATCTTGATCTTCGTGTCCCAGAAAGAATTGAGGCGAAGAGATTGGCTCAGGTAGAGCTTCTTTTGGAAGCGATGGTTTCCTCTCTTCGATATATCGCTGCGGATGCGCCGAATCATGTCCGGATCGAAGACAAATAGAAAAGCTGAAGGAGGTGTTTCCCATGCTAAAAATGAATCTACAGTTCTTTGCCCAGAAAAAAGGGGTCGGTTCCTCCAAAAACGGTCGGGATAGTAAGGCCAAACGCTTGGGAGTGAAACGAGGCGATGGCCAATATGTAACAGCGGGTAGTATTTTGGTCCGCCAACGGGGAACCAAAATTTATCCCGGTGTGGGTGTTGGTCGCGGCAGTGATGATACCCTGTTTGCCAAAATGGATGGCTATGTCCGTTTTGAGCGGCTGGGACGTGATCGTAAAAAAGTGAGCATCTATGCAGAATCCATCGAGGCATAATTGAAAAATTTCGCCCCGGCACAGCCGGGGTTTTTTGGTGTTAAATTGGGACCGAAAAGATGGAGGAGGTACTTGTGATTGAACGGGAAAGGCTCACCGGCATGATCCGTTTAAGTCCAGTAGCCGCTGTAATACTATTTTTAAGCATCCAACCTTGGGGCTGGCAAATTGGTCTTCCCATCGCACTCTTTGGTTTAGGCTGGTTGGTGTACGGGCTTTTTTCTTTTTCTTATTACCTTCAAAAAGAGGCAAGAAAACAAATAGCACGGGAGAAACTGACCTTGTTAAGTCAAAAAAGGCATGATTGGATGAATCATGTGCAGGTGCTTATGGCCTTTAAAACGGTCCGACGTACCGAACAGATTCAACCTTATCTACAACGTCTCGTTCACCAAGCGGCAGCCGAGCGACAGCTGGGTGATGTAAAGTATCCCTTATTGGCACTTACTTTGGTTCAGCTTCCAAGTCAATATCCGGAGTGGCAGTGGAGTATTCTATCTGATAGTTCATTTCATTTGTCGGAGATAGAAGAAGAGCAAGTAGTGAACCTGATTCGGGTAATTACATCTCAACTTAACTCGATTCCTCCACCTGAGGGAGAACCGGAGATGAAAATTATTTTAGCAATGGAGGGGCGGCAGCCGCTTATTCATCTGGTTTCTGATCATTCAATTTGGGAAGAGCATCTCTCTGAGCAAATGAAACAGGGAAAATTGGGAGAAGAGTTACAAAAGTATGGAGGAGAAGGGAAGCTTATTCCAGGTAAAGGGATTCTGGTTCGCCTCCAAAGGAAAAATGATTGGAGTCGATGTTGGCGTGTCCATAGAATAAATAAACCTCCATTTTTCCCTATATAGTGAATTCCTGTGTTCTTGATTTAGAATAAGGGAATCCTGATGATAGATTATGACCGGAGTTATAGTGAAATATCTTTGAAGAGGAAGGTGACAAACAATGTTTGTGGATCAGATAAAAATCTATATTCGTGGCGGTGATGGGGGGAAAGGAATGGTTGCCTTCCGACGAGAAAAGTTTGAACCCTATGGAGGGCCGGCGGGAGGTGATGGAGGACGTGGAGGAGATGTAATTTTCCGTGTGGATGAGGGTTTACGTACCTTGATGGATTTTCGCTACCGAAAAAAGTTTATAGCGGATAACGGGGAAAATGGGCGTTCCAAGGGACAGCATGGGAAAGGGGCAAAACCCTTGATCGTACGGGTACCTCCTGGAACATTGGTTAAGGATGCAGAAACAGGGGAGATCTTGGTTGATTTGGTACGCAAGGGGGAGGAGGCAGTCTTGGCCCGTGGAGGTCGAGGTGGACGGGGGAATATGCGCTTTGCGACTCCTGCCAACCCTGCTCCCCATATCTCTGAAAATGGTGAACCCGGTGAAGGCCGTTGGGTGGAATTGGAGTTAAAGTTATTAGCCGATGTTGGTCTTGTTGGCTACCCCAGTGTAGGTAAATCGACCTTACTTGCAGCTGTTACTGCAGCAAAACCGAAGATTGCTGCTTATCACTTTACTACCCTAAGCCCTAACTTAGGTGTTGTTGATGTAGGGGATGGGCGTAGCTTCGTATTGGCCGATTTACCCGGACTCATCGAAGGTGCCCATCAAGGTGTAGGATTGGGGCATCAATTTTTACGCCATGTGGAGCGAACCCGTCTACTGATCCATGTCATTGATATGGCTGGATCAGAAGGACGAGACCCAGTTGAGGATTGGCGAAAAATCAATGCGGAAATGAAAGCCTATAGTCAGGAGTTGGCTGAGCGACCCCAAATCATAGCGGCCAACAAGATGGATCTTCCTGATGCGAAAGAGTTGCTCAGTATCTTCCGCGAAGAAGTAGGTCCTGATGTACCTATATATCCTGTTTCGGCAGCAACCCGCCAGGGATTGCGTGAGTTGATTTTTGCTGTAGCAGATCGTTTGGATCAAATACCCGAGCCTACCCCAGCGGAAGAAGTGAGTGAAAGAATTGTCTATCGTCCAAAGATAGAAGAAGAGCCCTTTACTATCCGCCGGGAAAATGATGTTTACGTAGTGGAAGGTGCGCGGGTGGAAAAACTGGTTCAGATGACCAATTTCAACTACGATGATAGTATCCTCCGTTTTGCCCAAATCATTAAACGGATGGGTGTGGA
Source organism: uncultured Thermoactinomycetaceae bacterium (assembly GCA_937975135.1). Lineage (GTDB taxonomy): Bacteria > Bacillota > Bacilli > Thermoactinomycetales > CALJVA01 > CALJVA01. The sequence goes on from CALJVA010000058.1 coordinate 15,840, forward strand.
AGAAGCGCTTCGCAAAAAGGGAGCCAAAGATGGTGATACAGTACGAATCGGAGGGATTGAATTTGAGCTGAGGGATTGATGTGTTATCCGACATAACGTTTTAATATCTGGTCCACCCTGGCCCCATAGGCTTCACCAAATAGATTGAGATGGACGAGAAGGTAGTAGAGTTGATAGAGGGGTTTCCGATCATCGTAATCCTTTGATAAGGGGAATGCCTCTTGGTAGGCAGCATAGAAGGATGGAGGAAACCCACCAAATAGTTCCGTGAAAGCGATGTCTACTTCCCTGTGTCCGAAATAGACTGCGGGATCGATGAGCCAAGGATTTCCCGCTTGATCTGTGATAAAGTTACCACTCCAAAGATCTCCATGGAGGAGAGCTGGAGAGATGCTGGGATCATCCAACCACTGGTCTAGACGGTCCAGTAATAGGTATAATCGGGAGGCGCGCTTTCCGTGAAGATACCCTCGCCGATGGGCGATTTCTCCTTGGGCTTGTAACCGTTTTTCTCGATAAAAATTAACCCAACTTTCTTGCCAGCCATTCGACTGAGGGAGTTCGCCAATGACATTATCTTCTTTAAGACCAAAGTATGGAGCGGTGGTCCGGTGTAGCTGGGCCAACCCATGCCCTAGGGTTATGGCTGTTTTCTCCTTTGTCCTCCCCGGTTCAATCCATTCCATTAGAATCCAGTTGATGTCGAATGCCAGCACACGGGGAATCCTAGGATATCTTCCTGCGAGAGCGTTAATTCCGGCTTTAATGCGAGGCTCCGTTCCAAGGAGTCCATACGGCTTGCAAAAAAGTTGCTGGGTGCTTCTGCTTTATATTTAAAAAAATAAGTTCCTTCTGAAGTCCTCACCTTATATGCTTCGCTTATACTCCCGCCTCCGACCGCCGTGATTGCAAGCGGGGGATTCGGATCCCCCATTTTCCAAAGTGCCTCCTGAACAGCTTCAAATTTCTTCTGCATCATGATAATCCTTGTTCCTTGCGAATCGTTTCTAGCAGGTGCTGGCAACCTGCTGTAAGTAGTTCATATACCTCTTCAAAGTTACCAGTATAGTATGGATCAGGCACTTCTTTGTAGGAAGTGTTAGGTACCATGTCCGTCAACCGGATAATGGGTCTTTTGGTTTCCTGTCCTAAGCGTTGTAAATTGGCAAGGTTGCTGTCATCCATCGCAACGATGTAATCGAAGTTGGCTAAATCCTCTTTTGTTACCTGACGTGCTTTGATTCCTTCATATGAAATGTTATTTTGGGTTAAAATACGCTGGGTTCCCTCATGGGGTGGCTTTCCAATATGCCAATGTCCAGTACCTGCGGAATCAATTTTGATCTTGTCAGCAAGTCCAGCCTCTTTTACTTGGTGACGGAAAATCGCTTCAGCCATCGGTGAGCGGCAGATGTTTCCCAGACAAACAAATAGAACCGAAATCATTTGCTAACCTCCATGATTATTTTTCTCTTTCAGTCATACCACAGATGAGCCAGTCTAGCAAACTGGATTGATTTTAGGAAGATGGAAAGGCATAGGGTCTTTTTAAATGAGAGGGCTTGTATCCCTCGGTTTTAGTCGGTATAATGTCCACATTATAAAAACATATGTCAATAATAGGAGGACAAATGATGGAGAATCTGGAGGAAACGTATTATTTGGTACGGGCGGATATATTGCCGGAAGCGATTCAGAAAACGATAAAGGTGAAGCAGTTGTTGGATTCAGGCGAAGTTTCTACGGTCCAAGAGGCAGTTGAGCGTGTTGGGCTAAGCCGCAGCTCTTTTTATAAATATAAAGAAGGCGTCCATGCGTTTAATGCGATGATGAAGGAGAAGATTGTAACGATATCTGTTACCTTGGAACACCGAACCGGGGTATTGTCCGAGATGCTAGGGTATTTAGCAGAGCAGGGAGGCAACATTTTGACGATCCATCAGACGATTCCTCTTCAGGGAATGGCGAATATTGCTATGTCGGTGGATACAGTAAATCTAACAAGAGACTTGATGGCAGTGATCAGTGGATTACGAAAGCTGGATGGGGTGAAACGAGCAACACTCATTGGGCGTGGTGAATAGAGAGGAAAACTTGATTGGAATGGAAAATTTGGAAGGGGTTTATTGTCTATGAAGCAGGGTATTTTGTATCGCTATGGCTCCAAACTTCCCCTAACTGCAAAAACGCCCTTGATTACCTTAGGGGAGGGAGAGACTCCTTTAATACATGCGGAGAAATTATCATCGGTATTGGGGATTGAGCTTTATTTAAAAATAGAAGGGGCCAATCCAACAGGATCTTTTAAAGATCGTGGAATGGTGTTGGCAGTAGCCAAGGCTTTAGAAGAAGGAAGTCAAGGGATTATTTGTGCCTCAACAGGAAATACATCTGCCTCAGCGGCTGCATATGCCGCAAGGGCTGGTTTGCGTTGTGCTGTAGTGATTCCTGATGGTTATGTGGCCCTGGGAAAGCTATCACAAGCAATCGTTTATGGAGCTGAAGTCATCGCCATAAAGGGAAATTTTGATGAAGCTCTTGCTTTGGTACGGGAGTTGACCAAGAAAGACTCCTTTACATTGGTAAACTCTCTCAATCCGCATCGGATTGAAGGGCAGAAAACTGCCGCTTTTGAGGTGTGCGAGCAACTGGGACGAGCACCCGATATTTTGGCTCTTCCAGTTGGAAATGCAGGGAATATTACCGCTTATTGGAAAGGTTTTACTGAATGGTCGCAGGAAAATGGGGGGAAACTTCCTGAGTTGTGGGGATTTGAAGCAGCAGGTGCTGCAGCAATTACTACTAATCATCCCATTCAAGAGCCGCAAACAGTGGCCACAGCGATTCGGATTGGGAATCCAGCAAGTTGGGAGACAGCTGTCCAAGCTGTAACCGACACCAAAGGAAGGATTGCCAGTGTAACGGATGAAGAGATCTTAGCAGCATATCAGAAATTGGCACGAGAAGAAGGGATTTTTGTTGAGCCTGCTTCGGCTGCTGCTATAGCTGGGTTGCAAAAGATGCAATGGAATGGGCTTCTTCCTAAAGGAGCTCAAGTAGTTGCAGTTTTAACGGGTACTGGGTTAAAAGATCCTGAAATAATCTCAAAAGTCGTTCCCAAACAGCCACAGGTTATTCCTGCAGAGATTGAAGCGCTTCGTTTGGTGTTGCTGGGAGAGGAGAGATAGGAGAGTGGCTATAAAAGAAAGTTTTAAAGTGGTGGTCCCTGGTAGCACTTCTAACTTGGGTCCTGGATTTGATTCCATCGGACTGGCTATCAATCGATTTCTTTATCTGCAAGTAGCGCATGCAAAGCAAGAAGAAGTCGTGATACATGGTATGGAATACAAAAGACTGAAACAGGAAGAGAATTTGATCCTTCAGGTAATGAAATATGCCTATCGGCAGGCAGGAGTGAAAATGCCACCGTTACGGCTAGAGATCTCGGGAGAGATTCCTTTACGGCGCGGATTGGGAAGTAGTGGTGCTGCCATTGTAGCCGGATTGGTTGCAGCGAATCATTTGTTGGATGAAATGTGGAGTAAGAAAGAGCTATTGCATATGGCTGTCCGGCTGGAAGGGCATTTGGAAAATGTGGGAGCATCTCTTCTAGGAGGAGTGGTGATTGGTTCATGGGATGGACAGGAAGTCCACTTGGTTCAGGCGCCTGTACCTTCACTTGATATCGTCGCTGCTATTCCCCAACAATCCTTACCCACTCATCAGTCACGGGCGGTGTTACCGAAAAAAATATCACACTCCGATGCGGTTTTCTCTAGTAGTCGGTCCAATTTGTTAATTGCGGCGCTATATAGCAAGCGTTGGGATCTCCTAAAGGTAGGTATGGAAGATCGTTTCCATCAGCCCTATCGTTATTCCTTGGTACCAGGATTGGAAGACATATTACAACAAGCGTATCAGCATGGTGCATTGGGAATTGCATTGAGTGGAGCAGGACCTACCATTATCGCCTTTACAGATTATCCTGATAGGTTGACAAGTTATATGAATGATTTTTTTGAGCAACGACGGTTTCCGGTGGAGATCGTCAGGTTACGTCCCTGTATAGAAGGGGCAAATGTGCAATTGACAGAAACTGAAAATCAGTGTAAAGTCATTGGAAATGCACAAGGAGACGGTTGTGATGAGCATGAGGGTGGCCTATCTAGGCCCTGAAGGTACATTTACACATGAAGCAGTACAAATCTTATTTCCCCATGGAGAAGAGCGAATCCCTTGCCCATCCATTCCAGAAACATTCTCAGCAGTTACCTCAGAGGAATGTGATTATGGGGTGGTTCCAGTCGAAAATGCGATTGAGGGGTCTGTCAACCTTACCTTGGATTGGCTGATTCACCAAGTAGAACTGTCGATTGTAGGTGAATTGGTTTACCCTATAAAACAGCATCTTTTGGTTCATCCAAAATGGGCAGATGTACCTTGGACAGAAATAACCCAAGTGATCTCTCATCCCCAAGCAGTTGCGCAGTGTCGGCTTTTTTTACAAAAAGAATTGCCTCAAGCGAAGTTGGTTTATGCCAATAGTACAGCAGAAGCGGCCGAACGGGTAAGCCAGCATCCTGATAAGGTATGGGCAGCGATTGGTACGCGAACCGCTGGGAGTCGCTACGGACTTTATATTGGAGGCTCTGGAATTGAAGATCACGCCAATAATTACACTCGTTTTATTGTTGTAGGGAAGCCTTTAATAAGGGAACCATCTAAGCCACGGTTGCGAAAAACGAGCTTGCTCGTAACCTTGGCAACGGATTTTCCGGGAGCGCTGTATCAAGTACTGGCAGTTTTTGCGTGGCGGAAGATTAATCTTTCCCGGATCGAATCCCGTCCCACCAAAAAAGGCTTGGGCAGTTATCATTTTGTGATCGATGCGGAGAAAGAGCTGGATGATGTGTTGATGCGTGGAGCTATTGATGAAATTAAAGCGTTGGGTTGTCAAGTACGTTTGCTTGGCTCTTATCCTTGTTTTTATAGTAACTCCTCAAAATGAATTTTTCATATATGTAGCCTGCTAGGCTTCTTTTTTTTCTCATAAACAGGAATCAATCGGGGCAGAAGTATTAACAGGAGGGAGATCTATGAATTATAAATGGCGTTTACTCATGTTGTTCAGCTTCGCACTTACTCTTGTTCTTTTTCCTCTCTCTGGTATTTCTGCCCAGAGTCAGCAAGAAACATCCCAAAAGCCTTGGACCATTGCACACCGGGGTGCTTCCGGTTATGCACCGGAAAATACATTGGCCGCCTTTGATAAGGCAGTCGCAATGAAAGCAGAATTTATAGAGTTGGATGTGCAGATGAGTAAGGACGGTCACCTAGTAGTAATCCATGATCCAACCGTGGACCGGACAACGAATGGGAGGGGAAAGGTGAAGGATTTAACCCTTGCCGAAATTAAAAAACTGGATGCCGGTAGTTGGTTTGATAAAAGATTTGCGGGGGAGCGAATTCCTACCCTTGAAGAGGTGTTAACGCGATACGGTGGGAAAATTGGACTGCTTATTGAACTAAAGAAGCCGAAGTTGTACCCAGGAATTGAGGCCAAGGTAGCAGAAACGATTAAGGCTTCAGGAAAGAAATTAATGGACGGGAGGTTGGCTGTCTTCTCCTTTGATCATCAGGCTGTGCAGCGTTTTCAGAAAGCAAACCCTGCTGTACCTGTAGGAGTGATTCTCGGCTATCATTCAGATGGAGTTTCCATTCGAAAGCTCCAGTCCATCTCCCGCTATGCAAGCTTTGTCAGTGTAAATAAGCGCATGGTTGATCAAACCTTGGTGAAGAGGGCTCATCAGCTGGGCATGAAAATTGGCTCGGGAACCGTGAGGACCAAGCGATGGGCCAAGCGTTTGGAGTCCTTGGGAGTGGATGGTATTATTACGGACTTCCCTGATTATGTAAAATAAAAAAGTACTTAAATGATTCTTTTCAATGGGCGTGGCTTGTCCAAAAACTTTCATCGATGAAGTAGGTGGGAGATCTGCTCAAAATATGTATTTTTAAAACAAGAAACTCTCACTTCTTAAGAAGTGAGAGTGGAATCATTCAATGTGCTACAAAATATTTTTCTCCAAGCAATTCTTTTTCTTTATAACTGCCCTCTGGCAGTTCTTTTTTAATAAAGGACTTGAGAAGTGAGGGTTCGATATCATACATTAATTCGATTTCTTTTGCGAACAACAGCTTTTCTTTTCTTAGCAATTGAGAAAGTGAAGGCAGCGGGTTCGCTTTTGGTTTTTCCCCATTTAGTAGCTGCGATAATCCGGAAATATAGCTTTCCAACGAGCGGCTGCCCACTATTTTTACTCCTTTATTTTCTTCGTTGATCATGATAATCGTCGGAAAACCTCTGACACCAAGTCGAGCGGCAAGAGCGAAATCTTCGTTTAGCAGTGCTTGTCCAGTTGGCCCTTCGGCTTCTTTGACAATTGCCTCACCGTTAAGTCCAAGGCGATCGACAAGTTCGGTTAAAACAGTCGGATCGGAAATGTTTTTGTTAAAGGCAAACAGTTCTTCTCTTGCCCTGCGCAGAAATTCATAAGCTTTTTCATCCCCATGCTTTTTTTGAATGACTTTATATACACGGGATGGTGGATAAGAGGATTGAACCGGATCGTTAATCATCACTGATCCGTCAATTGGCATCCGCGAATATTCACCAACTTCACGCCAGTGGCGGGCCACGTCCGCAGGTCCGGAGATTCCGTTCGCCGGATCAACTGGTCCATCGCCCCATTTTTCTAGCAAACCACCCATAACGGGTTGGAAGTTAAAATAATGACCATACTCCTCTTTCAAACGGCGAAGAGTAGGTTCAAGTGCCCAGCAATGTGAACAGATCGGGTCGGTCACATAATATAAATCGATTAATTTCTTTGGTTGGTTCAGATCGATGACTTTTATTTCATTGTCTCCCGATACACCACATACACCCGTTTCTAGATCGCACATCAGATTATTGCGTGTCATATCCATATCCCTACCTTTCTATGTTTTGTTGTTTGTATTTCCAGAAGCGATCCAGTATTAGCGATTACTAACGATATTTCCTCTTCTTTGTAAGTAACGTCATTGCTTTCTAGCTAAATCATAGTCCATAATGAAAACAAAGAGTACCGATAGTTTTGCTGATTTGTCGTATATCCAACACATCGATAAAATTGTTGAAAAACAGGAGGGATACTTTGACACAAACAAAGACGGATCCCCGAATTCTTCGCACACGCAAGCTGATTATGGACTCTTTTATTGAACTTTCTGGGAAAAAGGATTTTAAAGATATTACTGTGAAGGATATTACAAATGCAGCGATGATTAATCGAGCTACTTTCTATTATCACTTTGAAGATATCTATGATTTGTTGGAGAAGGTGTTATTAGAGGTTTTACTTATTAATCTTGACTATCACGATTATGAGAACAGCAAACTAGATGAAGAAACATTTATTAACTTATTTAAAGCCATCACCAAGTTTCAACAATCTTTATCGTATCGTTGTCATCGGAGCTACGAAGAAACGATTGCACGAATCATAAGAGAACAGCTGGAAGTTATTTTTTATAAAATGCTGGTAAAGGAGCATCCAACGATCGAGGAGAATGTGTTAAAAGGAACAGCTGTAATGTTGAGCTGGGGATTGTATGGAGCCTCTGTTGAATGGCGAAGAACCAGCAAGAAGATGACGACTCCAGAGGAATACATCAAATCAGTGCTTCCTTTTATTAAGAATGGGATTGGTTTTGTTTCAGGAAATGGAAAATAAAAAGGCTCTTGGCGGAAATTTTCCTGAAATATGTAGATCCATGTTTTCCAGCCACAAACCGAACATATGTTTGCGAAATTTCACTTTTTGAGATATACTAGATAAAATCTAAGGGAGAGTAATTGAATTGAGTCGAAAAGAGAATCTGATCAATAATCTCAAGCACTATGCAGATTGGCTAGAAATATTAGAAGAGATTGAAGATGAAAAGTGGATAACCCCAATTGCTGAAGGAAAATGGAGTGTAAGTGAGATTGTATCTCATATTATGTTTTGGGATCAGCATATCTTGTCTGAGATCTCCAAGCAAATAAAGGAGATCACTTTTCCGGATTTTGATTTGAAGAATAAAGTGGCTGCAGAGTATGCGAAATCAGGTGTAACAAAATCTCAACTTCTTAAAGAAGCGAAAAGTGCAAGGGAAGAGCTTATTACCGCAATGAACAAGATGTCAGAAGAAAAGTTGGAACAACCAATATTTATGAATGGAGAAAGCCATTGCCCTCGGACCGGCATGCCTTATTCCCTTTTTTTCATTATGGAGGAACACTCTGAACACGATACGTATCATCAAAAGCAAATTATACCTAACCCGATATTCCCACTTCTTAAACCCCTAGGTGAATTATTTATAAATTCCATTTTATACGAAGAGATTATCTATTTATCTGCTGGACGGCTGGGAAAATAAAAAAAGAGCAGCTTGGATGAACACCAAGTTGCTCTTTTTTGGAGTTTAAGCCAACACATCCCGTCGGGTGAAGACGGCAAAAGCAATAATCACGGCTGCTAAAGACCAAACACTAAGGACTGTAAGGGAGAAGGGGAGTGTCATCCCCTCGATCATCTGTGGTTTTCCTGACAGATAATCAGCCAAGCGCAGGTTGGTAAAAGCGAGATACTTTAGAGCTGTCCATGTGGGAGCCAGTTGAGCCAATAGACTGCCCGAGATGATCGCCGCCATCATAATTCCCATGCTTGCAGCGGTACTACGTACCAACACCGAAACCATAAATGAGAGAGTAGCTACGGTAATTGCGGCAAACCAAGCGAGGCCAAAGGCCATCAGGATGTACTTCCATTGAGGAACGAGGTGGACATGATCGACGACCAACTGTCCATTCTGTTCTTGGAATCCAGTCAGGACCGGAAGAGTGGCTCCTTGATAGCCAAAGGCAAGTCCTGAGATGGAATAAGCGAGGATTCCGGTAATGAGTAAGATCAGTGAAACGGTAAGGATCAGTGCTAGGTATTTGCTTAGTAGGATCTTCCACCTGCGAACAGGTCGGGTGAGCAGGAGCTTAATCGTTCCTCCTGAATGTTCAGAGGAGACGATATCGGAAGCAACGATGACAACCAAAAGTGGTAAGAAAAGGGCAACCGATTGCTCAATAAAATTACGGACAAATGTAGGTGCTCCGGGTGCTGTCGGGTTAATATCATGATCCAAGTAAAATTGTAGCTGCTCAGTTTGCAGACGAAGCATCACGCGCCACTCATCAGGCAAGCGGCTGGAGGCAAGCCGGTTTTGCGCATCGACAATCTGCTGTTGGAGTAGAGTGCGCCAGTCACTGGTCCCTACATTTTTCATCAATTCCTCTGCCTGTCTTGCTTGGGCGTAGGTAAAGATCGGGATAAGAACGGCAAGAATCAACACAACAACCAACATGCGCCGTTTACGAACTATTTTCAGTAGTTCATTGTAGACAAGTCGGGCCATCTCACTCACCAGCTTTCCCCCCTGTCATTTTCAAAAAGACATCTTCAAGTGTATAGTTTTCTCGTCGAATACTGGTAACAGCGATTCCTTCCTTGATTAAAAGGCGATTGGCTTCATCAATTTTTTCTTCGGAAAAGTGGGTAACAATTCGGTTCTGTTCCTTTTGTTCACAGGCGGTTACATAAGGGAGGGAACGGAGTAGTTTCATTCCCGACTCAATCGGCTCAAGCTCCCATTCTACGCGCATATCGCGATCCAGTAACTGATCCACCGGCCCGGTCCAAATCATTTTTCCGTGATCAATAATAGCGACTCGATCACATAACAGTTGTACTTCATGCAAAATATGACTCGAGATAAAGATGCTAATTCCTTCCTCACGTGAGAGACGGCGGATAAATTGGCGCATTTCTCGGATTCCAGCAGGGTCAAGACCATTGGTAGGCTCATCTAAAATCAGTAGCTTGGGCTGAGCAAGCAATGCTTGGGCAATTCCGAGTCGTTGCCGCATTCCTAGAGAATAGGTTTTTACCTTGTCTTCAATTCGGTCAGATATTTGTACTACTTCATCGATCCGTTCTGTGGGAACAGAGGACATGCGGGCAAACAGCTCCAGGTTTTCCCGACCTGATAGGTAAGGGTAGAGCTCAGGATTTTCTACGATGCAGCCTACATGGCGAATAGCTTGTAAAAACTGGCGGCGAATATCATAGCCAGCGATATGTACAGTGCCACTTGTGGGGCGAATAAGACCCACAAGCATTCGAATTGTGGTTGTTTTACCCGCCCCATTGGGACCAAGAAAGCCGAAAATTTCTCCTGCTTCCACTTGAAAAGAGATATCTTGTACAAGGGTGCGTTTGCCAATTCGTTTTTTTAGCCCTTCTACTTTAAGAATAGGGGTTGTCCCATTTGTCATCGATTTTTCTCCTTCCCTTGCTCATAATCTTGCAGTAATTGGAGAAGGCGCTCGGCCATGCGACGGTATCCTTCTTGATTGGGATGGAAGTGATCTGTATATAAGTAGGCAGTTGTATTTAGTTGAAACAGATCAAAGGTAGGAACGACGATTACATGAGGAAATCCCCCTGCCACCTCTTGAAGCGTTTGATTCCATTCTCTGATGAGCGGTGTAGTTTCACTTTCGTTTTGAAGGTCGGCAAAGGGATTATAAAGGCCAAAGATAAAGATGGGTGCCTCCGGATTTTGTTCACGAATAAGCTGAAAGATCTGGTTCAAATTTTTTTCATACTGTTTTTTTCCTTGTTGGGCCCCTTTTTTATCGATTTTAAAGATGCCGCCACTTTTACGGTTTAGATCGTTACTACCGATGGTGATGGTAATCCAACGAGCCTCTTGCAAAAACTTTTGTACTTTAGGCTGCTTCACCTGTTGAAGCAGGTCATCAGAGGTTTGTCCATTGATCCCCAGATTTACCACTTGGGTGTCCGGTCCATACTTTTTTCGTAGTTCTTCTCGTAAAACTCCAACATATCCGCCTCCATTGATGTCACCTGTGCCCCGAGTTAGCGAGTCCCCCAAGCTTAAGAGCATTCCCCCTTGTTCCGGTGCAGGAGAACTCTCTTCCTCAGAAGAGGCTTTGGTAAGGGGAGTAGAAGGAGGATTTACTACCTCATGAATCGCCAATGCAAATCCAAAGCCAAATAATGAAAAAGAGAAAAGAGCGAGGATGCCAAACGCGATCCAAAACCATTTTTTCATGAAAGTTGCCGACAGGAGACTGGCCCATTCATTTATGTAGAGTAATATCGGCGGTATTCGGTTTTTTCCTCGTGAGATGGAACACCTATTATTCTCCTGTCGTACCTCCCTTCTTTTGGGTGTAAATTTCATGGTAACTTGCCAAGGGTAAAAGATTGGTTTTCTAGTTTGGAATTGGGGCGGTTTCTTGTACGCCAAATTTCCTCATATAGATCAGGTAATGACTTCTGCAATGGAGCATTTCCCCGATGGTATTGATCTTTATTGTTTCCAGATGTTGACTTGAATGAAGCTTGTAAACGAACTGAGATTAAATTTTTTTGCTGTAACTTACGACTAAAGGATATCACTTCCTTGTTTAAAGGTCGATATTTCAAGGAGAGATGAAGAAAGAAAAGCCTTAGATCATGTGATCTTCTAGTACGTGTCGAAGAGGCTGGGAAAACAGTTAGAACCTCGGTATAATACCACAAAAATTTCGAAGATATCTTATTCAAAATTGGACGGAAGCAATCTGCAAGTAGGCGCATATGTATAGAGGTGAGAATGTTTTAGGGGGTATCGGAGTGAAAATCCATATTACCCAACAGGGAGATACATTGTGGAAAATTTCCGAACGCTATGATATCTCATTAGAGGATTTAATGGAAGCCAATCCGCAGATTCGCGACCCCAATACATTGGAAACAGGGATCAAAGTATGGATTCCCACAGGACGGATTTCGATCTTGTCATCGAAAAAAAAGGAAGAAATGGACATAAAGAAGGAAGGAGAACAGGAAGAACGATACGTCCAAGAACAAAAGAAGTTTTCCTCGCTGAAAAAAACGAGTCAGTCTGAAATGAGTGGAGAAAGTGATTTTTCCTCTCGTATGGATGAACAAGGGGAGTTGCAGCACACGATGTTACCACCCATGCCAACGGTGTCCGGATGCGGATGTGGGGATTTGCCAAGAAACCCTTACTACGGGAATCCGATTCCAGTCCCTCCTCATCCACGCCCTCCCCTTCCAATCATTCCAGGGCCCTTTCTTTCTCCTGGGGGATCCCCAAATAGGACTTGGATGTGGGATCCTGTCTTTTTCCCACCCAATTATCCGCCGAACAACAATAATTATCCCATGAATCCCTTTCCCTATTTCCCGAATAACGGTTATTATCCCTTTTCGCCAGTAGGTGGACCTTTGTGGAGTTACAGAGAACCCGATGCGGAAAGTTCATTGGGGAAAAGTAGCTTTAGCTGGGATCGGAGTGAGGTGTGGGAAAGCAGTTCCTCAAGTGAAAGTTAACTAAGGGGTGGAACATACCAGTTGCAACAATGGGAACATATTATTCAACAGCGTATAAAAGAAGTGGTCCCTTTTCGGCGGAATTGGCTATTGCGGACGGGAGAGGGTGAATGGATTGCGAAGGAAGTGACCCGTCCGGGACATTTAAAATGGTGGTTGAGGGTAGATCGTGAGTTGCGAGAGCGCGGATTTCATGCCATGCCACCGATCTATAGCGATCAGAATAGATGGATTATTACTCCGAGGATTAGCGGGCGTGACGCTGATTATCGCAATCGAGAAGATTTAGGAAAAACAGCAGCGCTACTGGCCCATTTTCATCTAGTCGGTTATCGCCTATCAACTCCAAGGAAGGATTTCTCCAAGCATTTGTTACAGCGGATGGTAGAGCGTCTACAAGATTTTTCACAGTTATTGGATCAGAGGAGACGGATCACAGGGAAAGAGGGGGAGCTATTACGCACTTATGGAGAATCATTTTATAAAGCAGGGGTTAGAGCTTTGAAACGGGTGGCAAAGCTGCCCTTTTCCCAATTAATTTATGCAGATGGTGCCTCCCATGCTCTCACACACCGCGACCTAGCGAGCCATAATGTTTTAATTGATTCTCAGGGCCGAGGTTGGTTGATCGATTTTGATACCGCAGGGTATGATTGTCAGTTGGGAGATCTATGGCAGTTGCTATCCCGTGCCCTTACAGAACAAGGGTGGAAGCGGTGGGTATGGAATGAGATTCTTTCACAGTATGAAAGGATTCGACCTCTTAGTTCTGTGGAAAGTGCGCTATTACCGGAGTTGCTTGCTTTTCCCAATGAGTTTTATCGGGAATTCCTAGGATTGGTACAGGAAAAAAGAGGATATACGTTAGAAAAAACCCTTCCTTATTTAGAGTGGATTATTAAAAAACGAGCTGCATGGAAGCGTATGGTACAGGACCTTTCTTATTGGTAGTAGATTAAGGCTTGTGGTATCATGAAAAATGATTTCATAAGCCTTTTTTATGTTTTTTGAGAGGGGTGTGAGGAAAGTGAAAGTGGGAGTAGCACAAATGGCTCCACGGTTGGGAAGTGTGGAAAAAAATTTGGAGCTTCACCTTCAGCTGATCCAGCAGGCAGCTGCGGAACAGGTGGATCTGTTGGTCTTTCCGGAACTCAGTCTTACAGGGTATTCCCTTCTCGATGCTACTTCCGATGTTGCGCGGCGAATTGATTCCCCAGAGATTCAGACGTTGATTGCTACAACTGCAGAGGGCAAACTTGACCTGGTTTTTGGCTTTGTCGAGGAGAGCGAAGAACACATTTTATACAATGCGGCGATCTATTGTAGCGAGGGCAAGATCCGCCATTTGCATCGCAAAGTATATCTACCTACATATGGTATGTTTGATGAGGGACGGCTCTTTGGTCGTGGAGGTTCATTTCGCAGCTTCCCAACCCGCTTTGGCCGGCTAGGAATACTCATTTGTGAAGATGTTTGGCATCCCTCGGCTTCCTACCTATTGGCTCAGGATGGAGCGATCTGTTTGCTGGCACTAGTCAATGGTCCAGTAAAAGGAATTGGAAAGACAGGCCTCGGTGCCCAAAAGGCTTGGCACAGCTTGGTTGCCCATGAAACTATGATACACGGCATGTACGGAGTATTTGCTAACCGAGTGGGTACAGAAGATGGGGCTACCTTCTTTGGAGCTTCAGCTATTTTTGATCCCTTTGGTCAAAAAATCGCTGAAGGCGAACGGTTTACCGAACAACTGCTTACCGTCGACCTGGACCTAGAGCATGTACGCCGAGCTCGTTTTCAAATGCCTTTGTTACGAGATGAAGATATTGATCTGACGATTCGAGAATTACAGCGCATCCGGCGCCGGCGCACAGGGGAAGGAGAATGGTGATGGAAGAGTTTGATAAGTGGTTAGATAAGGTCCCCTTCTTGAAATTGGATGAAGCCTTGGTCACTGAGATGTTAACCTACGCCTTACATGATGAGGTGACAAAGGCAGGCTTTAAGAGAGTGGTGCTTGGTTTATCCGGAGGAATCGATTCTGCCTTGTCTCTCTACTTGGCTGTGCAAGCTTTTGGTGCGGAAAATGTGCTAGCTGTCTGCATGCCATACCGGGAAAGTAACCCAGCCAGCTTAAAAGATGCAGAAACTTTGATCAAAGCAACAGGTGTTGAGTCGGTAACTATAGATATTACACCCCAGATCGATGCATATTTCGCACAGTTTCCGGAAGCAACCCCTTTACGCCGGGGAAACAAGATGGCCCGGGAGCGGATGGGGATACTCTATGATTTGTCAGCAGAACGTGAAGCATTGGTGATTGGAACAAGCAATAAAACAGAGCTCTTGCTAGGGTACGGCACCCAGTTTGGCGATATGGCTTCGGCGATAAATCCCATTGGTGATCTATATAAGACACAAGTGCGTCAGCTGTCTGTTTATTTGGGTATACCGGAGTCGGTGATTACCAAGCCGCCGAGTGGCGATTTATGGAAAAATCAGACGGATGAAGAAGAGCTTGGCTTTACCTATGAGGAAGTGGATCCCCTTCTCTATTATCTCGTTGACTTGCGTTATTCCAAGAAACAGCTGATTGCTCAGGGGTTTGAAGAATCTTTAATTGAGAAGGTAATGGGCCGGATTGAGAGGAATCATTATAAGCGGTGGATGCCCATCATTCTAAAGGTAAGCGGTCGAACGATTGGTTTTGATTTCCGTTATCTTCGAGATACAGGTTTATAAAGAGGTGAAGTAGCAGGATGGCAGGTCATTCTAAATGGAGTAATATTAAACATCGTAAAGGAAGACAAGATGCCCTTAGAGGAAAGCTATTTGCCAAGTTGGCTCGGAATATTTATGTTGCTGCCCGCGAGGGAGGAACGGATCCTAACAATAATAATAAGTTGGCCCTTGCCATTGCCAAGGCTCGGGCAGAAAATATGCCGAATGAGAACATTGAGCGGGCAATCAAAAAAGCAGCAGGTGGGGGCGAAGGTGAGCATTATGAAGAAGTGTTGTATGAAGGTTATGGTCCCGGCGGTGTCGCGGTAATGGTAGAGACCCTGACCGATAATCGAAACCGAACCGCGGCAGATATCCGGCATATTTTCTCTAAATCCGGAGGTAACCTGGGTGAGTCCGGATGTGTTGCCTGGATGTTTGAGCGGAAAGGGGTTTTGGTAATCGACCGTTCCAGTACCAAATTAGAAGAAGACGACCTGCTTATGTTGGCGTTGGAGGCAGGAGCAGAAGACTTTGAAGCCGCCGAAGATTACTTTGAGATTACCACCACACCAGACACATTTACTGATGTGAAGAATGCCTTGGAAGCAGAAGGCTGTACCTTCACCACCGCAGAGGTAACACGAGTTCCCCAAAACACTGTCACAGTAACAGGGGAAGATGTCCCACGTGTATTGAAGCTGATGGAAGCCTTGGAAGAGCATGATGATGTACAAAGCACTTCGGCCAATTTTGATATCGATGAAGCGGAGATGGAAAAGTATAGTAGCTGAGTAGATGATGCAATATACAGGAGTGGCTAGATCCACTCCATTATGGCAGCTATTTTTTGATTTTGCGAAATTAAACATCAGTATTTCTTGGGTCTTGATTGCACCAGCAGCAGTTTTCTGGAATATTTTACTTAGTTATTGATCGATTTTTTTGTCTACAAGAGTTACATTGGAGTAGTTATTAGTCACCTGTAATTCTGATTTTCCAGGGTTGATAATTTGTCAGTTCTGATATTAGTTGAAACGCCATCTTTTTGTACTCTGAGTTTAAAAATATACTAATCTGCTGAAGGTCACTTTTGAACTTGTCGATTTCTTCAGTATTCAGGGTGGTATTGCTTTTGTAATAGTCTTTTATTTTACGTAGAACTGAGTAGCTTCTCCACACCTCCGTTTCTAGGGAGATCCTTCGATGCAGTGTGGGAGGTATCATCAGCGTTCGGACGAGTTTTCCCGTTCGATCATACAGTAATAGATCAAGTCCCATTTTAACCACCTTCATCTAAGTCTAAAAGGCCCAGGGTAACCTCGGGCCTTTTACTAAAGTTCAAAGTGGGATTATATTCCTTCTTATGCTCTGTACATTTTTTTCATCGATAAAGTAGGTGCTTAATATGTCTTTTTTATTTTGAATCCAAGAAAAATCTTTCCCATAGTACACATCAAGTAATCCAACAGAAGAGTCTCTGGCTATAATGAGAAATTTGTAACCCGTGTCAAAATGAACTTGTATGCCTATATGTGCATCAATACTCCAGTTACTTTGGGAATTTTCAACCCATTCGATGTGATCATGGAGTATTTTGACTGATGTAATTCGTTGTTTTTCCCATGGGTAACCCAAAGCGTCTCTGAACGTAGTTAAGTCTTCTATAAAGTCACCGTTATATTTATTCTTATCTATTACCTCTAATTTAGGAAATTCCTCGTCACATACAGTTTTATAGGGGTTACTAGCGATCAAAACTTGAGTGTCTTCATGACATAAGCTTACTAGAAAAGCCATGTTATATTGACAGCTGTTTTTTTCTTCAGGTAAACCAGCAGAAGTGAGCTTGATAAAAGATATGTCTTTTTCTTTCAATTTTCTAAGGCGTTCTATTGAATAATCTGACATAAACATTTCAATTCTGTTGGACATTGGCATACTCCTCAGGTTTCCTCTGTAGATGGCTAATCAGAGGTATTTAGTCTATAAAGTGGATTTTTTGAGGCTTAAATTGTCCTGTTCCATGAATCTCCACCACTGGAGTACCATCGGAGGAAGAAGTTGGTCGATAAACGATTCGTTGTCCGTCAGGCATAAAAGCAATAGTAACTGAACCTCTATTTTCCACTCTTGTAGCTTCTGTACTTAATTGGTCAAATAAATCTTGTGCAGCGGCATTTCCTCCAGTCATGTTACGTGTATGTCCTCTACCTTGACCTGGGATACCAAAGTAACCATCTTCATTTGGAGTAAATTTATTCCCTGTAACACCTGAACTGTTAGGACAAGTACATCCGGTTCGAGTAGGCTTCCCTCTACTCGCTCCTCTTACTATATCAATTCCTTCATCCACTGCATTAACTGTCCGTTTAACATGTTTAGCCCAAGGGATTAGGATTCCTACACCGGATATGGTTCGATCAACTCCACTTAACTCGTTTCCAAAGATGTCTTTTCCGGAGATTGCTTCGTAACCGGCTTTGATATTACCGATGATAGGAATGCTATCGAGTACAAAGTTGGTACCTCCCTGAAAGAAGGAATTATCGATGATATTTCTATACCAAGGTTTTTTTGTTTCTATCGTTTTTGGTTGGTGATTGATTGGCTTTGGTGCTGACTGATTTTCATCGTTAGGTGCGGTTACACTACTTGACACTCCCGCCAAGATCTGTTGAACCTTGGTGGTAATGGCCTGTTTTACTTCACCGCCAGAGAGAAAGTTGTAAAGGGAGAGGCCAATTAACAATGCAGCGGCAATAATCGCAACATACTAAAAGGTTTGGCCGCCTTTAACAAATAAAAACTAAGTGAAGGACAGATCAAAGAAAAAGAGTTTTATTAGAAAGGGGGAGCTCAAAAAGTATAAAGGCCCAGAGTATCCTTGGGCCTTTTAGCAAAAAAAATGTTAATTTCTCTGAGAGTACAATAATCAGTTATGATACTTGATTTCTTCGATTGCATCCGCAGCAGTTTCTCGGATTTCTTTTACTGGGTGTTGTAAGTATTTAGATAGGACAGGGAGATAATTGTCATCGCGAGAAAAACCGAGAATATCTAAGGCGTATCCGAGCTCTTCTTCGTTAAACTTATCTAGGATCGGGATTATTTCATCGTAGGTTAGCGCTTCACCCACATCATATTTTACGATTGCTTCCAAAATCGTGTTGAGTAAAGTTTCTCGTACAACCTGATCTTTTTCTTTAGCTAAATAGCCAATCATTTTTTGTAGTACCTGTTTTAATTCCGATGAATCGAGACCTCCAAAGTAAATGATATCCGCAATTTCTCCCAGCTTTTGATCGGCCTTTTTCTTGTCAGCCATTTTCATGATTTGATCGAGAAGTTTTGCTATTTGCACTGGAATCACTCCTGGGGAGTTTTGATTGGTATATGGGTATCATTTGCTACTTTTTCATCATAATGGGGACTTCTGGGATTCATCTTATTTTGCTTATGAAAAACGCCATTTTCATCCATAAATTCCCTTCCTCTTTGCACTCTTACGATCCAATTTTCGGAGGCATTACTCCCTGCAGGTGCTGAAGGATCAGGGTCATGCACTCTGACTCTCCATGTTTTCCCATCCTCTTTCCACTTGTATTCAAATCCTCTCTGTGCACCACCTTCGACTGGATGCAGCACTCTTTTCTCTGCATGTTTAGGAATTCTCGAAATTATATCATCAACAGAGGCTCCTTTTATATTGCTAAAGTCACCAACTTTTCCTGTTCCCAACTTTGAATGGTCTCCAACATCAACCTTATTTGGTGTCTTATCATTATTAGGTGTCTTATCCCTATCTGATTTTTTGTCGTTATCTGGTGTTTTGTTCTTGCCAGTTTGACAAGCACATCCAGTTCGAGTTGGCTTCCCTCTACCTGCTCCTCTAACTATATCAATTCCTTCATCGACTACGTTAATTGCCCGTTTACCATGCTTGACCCAAGGGATAAGGATTCCTGCACCGGATATGGTTCGATCAACTGTACTTAACTCATTTCCAAAAATGTCTTTTCCTGAAATTACTTCATAGCCGGCTTTGATATTACCGATGATGGGGATACTATCGAGGACAAAGTTGGTTGCTTCCTCAAACAATGAGGGCTTTTTTATTACTAGCGTTTTTTTTGTCATGTTTAAGGGCTTCAATGTCGATTGATTTTCATCATCGGGTGCTGTTATGCTACCTGATTCTCCCGCTAAGATTTGTTCAATTTTGGTGTTGATGGTCTGTTTTACTTCACCGCCGGTGAGAAAGCTGTAGAGGGCGAGGGCGATTAACAGGGCGGCAGCAATAATCGCAACATACTCAAAAGTTTGAGCGCCTTTACGGCTTCGCAGGAGAGAACTCCAGCGTTTAAACATATTCTCTTTTGCTCCTTCTCGTTTCTAGCCCATTAATAGGCCAAAGGTGACCAAGCTTAGCAGTAAAAGTCCCAGGACTACGACGATGATGCTAAGGAGGATAATACCAAATCATCGCTTCAAGTATTGAAAAAAGAAGAGACAACCTGCAGTGAGAACGGGCAGCGTTGTCACGTGATGATCACAGTTCTTTCATTTATAACCTCCTTTTGTAAGGAGTGTTTATACAGTTACATAATAGCAAAATATTCCTAATTACTCAATGCAAGAATGAACCGAGGTAACATTAGACTTTCTTTAACGTCTTCCAAGGGAGATGGAGTTGCACTCCTGTATTGATATAACAAGAAAAAGCTTATCCGCCTTGGGTAAATATCCATAAAGGTGATTTGGCTTTAGATACAAATAATTGGCCTAACTATGATAAAGTATTTAAAATGAGGGACTAGTTAGATAATGCTGAGGAGAGTGTGTACTGTGTCAAGGGGAATTTTCTATATTCTAATCCTTCTTTTTTCATTCTTTTTCCTCTCAGGATGCGATCATACAGAATTATCTGAGCCGCAAGTTGCGGTTATAAAGGTGGTGGATGCTTTTTATGCGCAGCCACCAAAAAAAGATGGGCCAGATGTTGAGGAGCGGTACAAAATTATTGCTTCTTATATGGATGTAGAAGAGCAGAAAGAGGGGGTTATGAATTACCTCAAAGAGAGTGAAAAATCGGGGATGACAGGTGCCTATTATATCGCTGAAAATCCTGAAAAATCTCAGACAGCTACTTCCAATTTCCAGCTAGTAAAATTGATGAAAAGTAGCTTTTCTCGTAGTGCCGAAAGTGAGTTTTTAGATCAAGATTATGTTGTTTTAGGTGTCTCCTTACAGAAAGTTGATGGCGAATGGAAGATTCTTGAGATGGACCAAATCGAAGAGCCAAAGGAAGAAATATCATGGATTAAGGTGAAGCCATACGATTAAACTTCAGCGCGACTCATCTCTTATGAGTGGGTTTAATTTGATTAAGGAAATTCTAGGGGGTCCCAGAGGTCCACAGCCTTTTTTCAAGGCTGGGGCCTTTGATGTGAGGAGACGTTTTTGACTAAAGGTATTGGAAATATTTCCCGAACCCCGTTCGAATTCCATTTCTTCTTTAAGTGTGATAGAAAAAGACATAGAGCTAATTTTTTCTATACATAAAAAGGAGCTAGCACACATGGAGTTATACTTTTTAGGAACAGGGGCAGCAGTCCCGTCAAAAGAGCGCAATGTTTCTTCCCTTGCGCTCCGTTTTTTTGGGAGAAAAAAACGTTGTTGGTTGTTCGATTGTGGAGAGGGAACACAGCATCAGTTATTGCATGCTCCTGTGAAACTGAGTCAAATGGAGCGGATTTTTATTTCTCACTTGCATGGAGACCATCTTTTTGGCTTGCCTGGTTTGTTGGGGAGCCGTTCTTTCCAAACGGATTCTCCCTTAACCATCTATGGTCCACCTGGTATAGAAGCATTTGTAAAAACAGCTCTTACTACTAGCCAAACCCATCTCCGATATCCATTGGAGGTGAAGGAGCTAAAAGAGGGGCTGATATATGAGGAGAAAGGATATAGGGTGACTGCGTTATCACTTGCCCATGGAATTCCTTCCTTTGGATATCGCATCGAAGAGGAAGAACAGCCCGGTTCTTTGAAGGTAGATGAGCTGAAAAAGCTGGGTTTGCCTCCAGGGCCCCTCTATAAGGAGTTAAAGGAAGGGAAGACTATTCAGCTTCCAGATGGGCGAAAGATCCGAGGAACAGATTTTGTCGGCTCACCGAAGCCTGGGCGTACATTGGCGATTCTTGGTGATACCCGTCCTACAGCAAATGCAGTCACTTTAGCCCGTGGAGTGGATGTGCTGGTGCATGAAGCCACTTACCGAGCAGATCAAGAGGAGCGGGCGGCAGTGTATCATCACTCAACTTCTGTGCAAGCTGCAGAAACTGCACAGGAAGCAGGGGTGGGTGTACTGATTCTCACTCATATTAGTGCCCGGTATGGAGAAGAAGAGGGAGAAGAATTATTGGCAGAGGCACGCAAAATCTTTCCCAATACATATTTGGCCCATGATTTCTGGTCGTATCCGATTTTAAGATAAAGGAGAAAGAAGTGTAAGAGATCCAGGACAACATAACACAAAAGCGATTCGATTTCTCCATCTTTTTCATTACATAAATTCAAAAAGCCGGACTCAAGATAAAGATATGGAAAACATCATTACTACCATTGGGAGGTATATTATGGGTATCATGAGTGGGAATCCTACCCAAGAGCCGATGCATTATGGAGAAGTTTTTGCTGCTTGGAGCTATTTAAGCGCGATGAAAGGAAAGATTGCTGGATATCAAACTTTGCAAAATCACACTGGAGATCAGGATTTGCAAAGTTTTATCAAAGAGATGATCCGCAATGGGAAACAGGAAGAAGAGCAATTGGAACAAATATTAAAAGAAAATGGTGTAGGATTGCCTCCTTCACCACCAGAAAGACCCGTTGCGAATGTAGAATCAATTCCTGTGGGAGCCCGCTATAATGATCCGGAAATTGCCGCTTATTTGGCTCAGGATATAGCTACTGGACTGGTAGCTTGTAGCCAAGCAATGGGATTATCGATTCGGGAGGATATTGGAATGATGTTTGGCCAGTTCCATACGAAAAAGGCCCAAGCAGGTGTGAATTTGATGCGCTTGCAAAAAGAAAAAGGATGGTTGGTTCCTCCACCATTGCATACACAGGAGCTTGTAGGTGCCCATTGATCGGTAGTGTGAACTCACCTCTTAAGTATCTTGCACTGGCTTTTCCTATGTAGAGGTAGATATGCTCTACTTATTTCTAGGAGAAGTCACTTTATAAGAAATGTTAACCTTAGGCGAACAGGGATACTTCTTCTTTGTTCGTCTTTTGTTTGCAAGTAGCTTTTTGTTTTGTATATTCAAAAAGGGATTTTGCAATTGGCTGAATTGACAAGGAGTGACCCTGAGAAAAAAACATCAAGACCCTGTTAATTATCTCCTCGATAACTTAGATAAAATCCCCAAAGCTAAAGAGTTTGGAATTACTTGTTCCGATCCAAAGGTGTAATATATGTTGTACTGTTCCAAGAGATTGGGTGATCGATTATCTCCAAGATCGAGTAGTTGCCGATAAGGTGGAAGAGATGACGGATAGAAAGATTGGGGTTCTATTCTATGATTGGGAATTGACAAATATAAAAGTGAACACTCGGGGAATTTCTTCGTACCTTTGAGAAAATGTAGGTGATTATTGTCGGGCCAAGGGAGTTACTTTGTATAAGGGGAGAGGGATAGGATCTCTTCAAAAATCTGATGGAGTAGCTGTTGCTAGATCCAAAATGGTTACAAGGGTACATTTTAACTGTTTTTTCTGCTAATTTTAAAGGGGATGAATTTTAACTCCTCATTGACGCTATTTCATAACTGTAAAATCATTAGGAGGCTAGTGATGTGAAGAAAAAAGTTAAAGTAATTGCTTATATTACAAAGAGAGAAAAAGGGAAAAGAAAATTATTAGTTAATCTGCATAGAGATTTTCCTGATGCTGGTCTTCAAGTTCCTTCTGGTACAGTAGAAGAAAATGAGTCTATTGAGGAAGCTCTGTTTAGAGAAGTTTACGAGGAAACTGGAATAAAATCTGTAATCTTGATAGGTAAGTTGCATGAATATATCTATTTTTATAGTCCTAGAAATGAATATCACCATCGTCATATTTACCATATGGAGGTACAGAATTGCCCCCAACAGTTTACTCATATTGTTAAAAGCGCCGATGAAGACGATGGTATTGTTCTTGAGTATTTTTGGATGGATATTAACGAAGCTAGAGAGAAACTAGCTGTAAATCAGGGTGATTTTCTTCACCTGTTATTAAAGGATGAAATTAAATATGTTTAAGTACTCGTCTAAAGTTGCAGCAATAATTAAAAACAAACTTATTGTTTTTTCATAGCTACCTCCTGATCAGCCATTCCCTTTTTCACCATGTCAAACTATAAACAGCGTAGAAATTAATCTTCTTTAGAGCACCATCTGGAAACCTTCTGTACGAAAAATGCTCTTTTCGTAGCGGTGCAGAACCCAACATGTTCATACAAATAACAACACCCTCCTATCCAATAATTCTTACTAAACATTTTTGTTGGATTAGTAAGATTAATTTATTAAAATTATTTAAGAAATAATTCCCTGGGAATATGGTATACTTAGAAATGTTTGATTAATAGTAACAAGTGGGGTTTAAAGAAAGGGTGCTCACCGTTGAAAAAAGGAATGGTCTTACTTTTTTCTTTATTATTTTTACTAACTGGATTACCAGGTTGTAGCTTTGACTCAGAGGGGCCGGAGGATGTAACGATAAAGTTTATAAACGCATTATTTGTTCGGTCTAAAGACGGAAAGCCCACTGCTGAAGAGCGGTTTGAAGCCATTTTATCAGTCTTTGATGAGTCAGTTACTGATGAGTTAAAGGAATCACTAGACTTTCATGAAGAAAAAGATGAGATGCTAGAATTTCTAGAAGAGGTCGGGAAAAAGGGGATAACTGGAGTTTATTTTATCGCTGAGAATCCTGATGAATCCCAGACGGAATCTTACAGTAACCTGTGGGTTAAGATTCCGGCAAGTAGTCTCCCTGAAGCAGACAAAAGAAATGGCGAAGAAAGTGCGATTTTAAATATTATTTTACAGCGAAGAGGTGAGGAGTGGAAAGTAGTAGACATCCATGATGATACAGAGAGTCTGAATGAAAAGAAGATCGATTGGATTGAGGTAAAACCCTATCGATAAAGAGAAAAAAGGCGAATGCATCATACAAGGGTGTGCATTCGCCTTTTTATTTAGATTTAATCTTTTTTCAAGCTCGCTGCTAAGCGATTGCCCAAGGATTGTAGCAGTTGAACCATCAGAATCAAAATAATAATGGCTGCGTACATCACTTCCGGTTCAAATCGAAGGTGACCATAACGGTAAGCCAAATCTCCCAGTCCACCGGCTCCCACGAGGCCTGCCATGGCGGAAGCGCCGATCAAGCCGATGGTAGCAATGGTAAGACCAAGGATCAATCCAGAGCGAGCTTCCCGAACCAGGACAAAGGCAAGGATTTTCCCTGTTCCAATCCCCATCGCCTCATAGGCCTCGATCACTCCTCGATCAACCTCTAAAAGAGAAGTCTCCATTAAGCGGGCAATATAGGGGGCAGTGTAGACAACAAGGGGTACAATAACGCCTTTTACACCAATGGTAGTCCCCATCACCCACTTGGTAAAAGGTAAGATAAAGAATAATAAGATGATGAAAGGAATGGAGCGGATAATATTAATCGTGATATTGAGGGTGCGGTAGATAAGGGGACGAGAGTGTCGTTGTCCCGGACGGGTGAGGACAAGAAGAACGCCAAGGGGAAGCCCAATGGCAATGGAGATCCCCAGTGAGATGGAAGTCATCTGTAAAGTTTGCAGCGTTGCTTCCCAGATGGAGTCCCCCCACTGATCAAGAAACGTGTTCCACTTCTCGAGCATGGTTCATCTCTCCTTCCACTCGCACGCCCTGCTCTTCCAAAAAGTGTACTGCTTGCTTAGCGGCTTCTGGATCGCCTTGTAGATGAACTGTGAGACGGCCAAAGGGAACATTTTTTAGTTGAGTAATATTTCCCGCCAAGATATTGGGTTTGATTGCAAATCGCTTACTTACCTCCGCCAACAGGGGGGAGCTGGAAGAGTCCCCAACAAAGGACAAAGTAACAATGGGTCCTTGATCCCGAAGTGCTTTGATAATCGTAGGAGGAACTTCATGGCGGAACAAACTATGGACAAATTTTTTCGTGGTCTCATGGACTGGAGAAGTAAAAAGTTCTAAGGTACTACCCTGCTCAATGATTTTCCCTTTTTCCATCACTGCTACCCGGTCACACACTTTTTGGATCACTTGCATTTCATGGGTAATCATAAGAATGGTAATGCCAAATTGTTGGTTAATTGACAGTAGCAATTCCAGAATTGACTCTGTGGTCTCTGGATCCAGTGCACTTGTTGCCTCATCCGATAAAAGTACCTCTGGTTCATGGGATAAGGCTCGGGCGATAGCAACACGTTGCTTTTGTCCCCCAGAGAGTTGGCTGGGGTAAGCATGTTGTCGATCACTAAGTCCGACAACGGATAAATATTTTTCAACGCGCTTGGCAATCTCCTTCTTAGGGATCCCTGCTAATCGCAGTGGCAGTGCAATATTCTCATAAACAGTGGCTGTTTTCAGGAGGTTAAAGCCCTGAAAGATCATTCCGATCTTCCGCCGAGCTTTTCTTAATTGAGAAGGGGAGAGGGTAGTAAGTTCAACCCCGCCTACGTATATTTTTCCCTCTGTTGGCCGCTCCAGAAGATTGACACAGCGGATCAGAGTACTTTTACCAGCTCCACTGTGGCCAATCACTCCAAAAATTTCTCCCTTTTTTACATGGAGTGATGCCTGATCCAGCGCCTTGACCACTCCTTCTTTGGCGGGGTAGATTTTGGACACGTTTTCCAGTCGGATCATAAAGTGATCCCCCTTTTATTTATTTCTCTTGATTGAAATCGTCCGGGATTACCAAGAAGGGAGAATCGATTCATCAAATTGTTCCAGTACAAACTGTTTTACTTCCTCGGAGTGATAAATTTTGATTAACTTTTGCAGCACAGGATCATCTTTGTTTTCGGTGCGCACAGCTAGCACATTCACCCACGGAGAATCTTTAGGTTCGATAATCATCGCATCCCGTGTAGGTATAAAGTTGTATTCAATGGCAAAGTTGGAATTGATGGCCGCCGCTGCTAATTCGTCGAGTTGACGAGGGATCTGTGCCGCCTCTAGTTCGACAAACTCCAGTTCCAATGGGTTACTTACAATATCTTTGACCGTTGCTTTGTCACCTACGCCTTCTTTTAATTTAATTAGACCAGCTTCTTCAAAAAGAAGCAGTGCACGGGCACCATTGGTGGGATCGTTAGGTAGGCCCAACTTATCTCCCTTTTTCAGTTCTTTTACATCTTTAATCTTATTGGAGTAAACACCCAAGGGGAAATTGACGGTGGGAGCAATCGCAGTCAAGTCCAAGTTACGGTCTTTTTTAAACTGCTCCAGATAAGGTTCGTGCTGGAAACTGTTTACATCCAGTTCTCCAGATCGGAAGAGCACACGTCTGAACTCCAGTCACAACGCTTAATCTC
>CALJVA010000059.1 GCA_937975135.1 uncultured Thermoactinomycetaceae bacterium
TTCGATAGAAGACTTCATTCGGGTACTCAGATCATAAGAACCTAGGAATGATTTGCCGTCACGTCCATAAGAATAATAAGATTTCCCACCATAAATTACAGAATTACCCGCGACACCGTCTAACTCTATCACCCATTCGGATTCCTCATTGGCAGTGATTCTGTAAAGGTTCGTAGTCTTACATTGGGGTCGATGTTCTTCCTCCCTTCTGCAGCGTTCTAGTACAAATTATTAACTTCCCTTCGTTCAGTATAATCCAGCACCCAAATATAGACATCACTTTTAGTAAGGTATGGTAATTTGTGGGCGTCGAATGGCTCCCGATATTGTTGTTAGAATTTATGTCCACAAGCAACCGCACCATTCATTTATACCATCAGTTCAAAACTAAGCACCGATCCCAATAGCTCATAACTATAGACTTTACCTGTCCTGCCAGTAGGTACAGGTCGAAGCTTCCCCTTATGTACCAACTTGCGGCAATATTTGATAACCGTTTGTTTGTGAAGGCCAAGTTCAATCGCCGCTTCCGCTGGGCGGATAATGCGATTATGGCATACCGCATAACGGATCAACATTCGTTCTATTTTTTCAAACGATTGCAAAATGGGTTTGCCCGAAGTCAAGTAAGGAGCCCACATATTCCGCAAAATCGCTTGTATGAACGCAGGATTTTCCTTCATCTCATCTAAAGAGATCGATACCAGATGACATTGTTGAGACTGCAAGAACAACCCCCGATTCAGATCCATCCGATATTTAGAGCGATTATTGCCGTGCGAGCCATAGTCCATGATCTCGATTGCAAAGCGGAGCGCTCCTACTATCCACATAAAATCCACAAAATACGATCTTCCACGCCAATCCAACATCTCGTACTCCGGGTGCAACCCTTGAAAATGTCCAACCAGGGGCCACCAAATTTTCTTTGCAAATAGACGATTGCCATAACCGTGTCCCCGCTTTAATGCATCTTTTCGCTCTCCGCTACGACGACTCAAATGCCAGTTGATCCATTTTTCATGTTCGTTTTCAAAGCTCATCTCCTTGCCTCCTGCACAGTATAAATTGAAAAAATGAAAATAAAACGCCCCGGTAATTCCTGCTCAAGCAGAAATCACACGGGGCGTGCTTCGCCACAATGAATGTAGTTTGTACGATTTGTCATACAAATCTATTCGCGATCCATCGCTTCTTGACGCTTTGTATGAATCATCATACAAATATTGTCGTCCATTCACACAAACCTCCTGATTTGTACGATGAATCATATAAATCAGCAGGAATTAGTGAATAGTGGCATCTTTTATACGACAAATCACACAAAACCCTAAATAACGTAGGATGAATAAAATGTCGGCCTAATGACCGACTTTTTGTTTTATGGAGCCAAGGGGGATCGAACCCCTGACCTCTTCACTGCCAGCGAAGCGCTCTCCCAGCTGAGCTATGGCCCCAAGTTAGATTGTATAAACGGAACATTACAGATTATAAACCATTTTCACTCCCATGACAAGCTCATGATAAGCTGGAAAATATAAGATTGTGTTAGTGTCATTCGCGTTAACCCATTGATACCGGTTGATCCGGTTCAGATTCACTAATCACGGCCAAAGAAACAGACGAGAACCGGCGTAAGCTGCTCCACAAAGTTGCCACCGTTGCCTCCGAGCCGCCATTACCCCTGTGCCTACACACTGCCCTACGCCATTCCCACATTCTATTTTTCCATGGTGATCTTGAAGGTTACGCTGGCATCTCCGCTAAATACGATGAGACCGTCTTCCCGCAACACAGCCGTATCGCTACCGGTTTCGATGGAACTTGCAACAGGTAATCCATTAGCATCGTATACGGTAAATCCTCCATTCTCCGGTAGTTCGACTAATAAGAGACCATCAGGCTGCCATCTGGCACCATCAGGTCTCCCACATAATCTTTATGGGCCGCTACCACCACGAGGGCTGTCATGCCATGATCATCGCTTCACATTTCATCATCACTTGATCTGCTTGTCTAGATCTTCGACAACATCGTTGATAACTTGAACTTCTAGCATCTGATTATCTTTCATAAATTTGAAAATCCCGTTGTTAAAGTCCGTACCTGCTTCCTTATAAAAAATCCCTTCGTACTCATCTTCAGCCGTATGCTCGAAGCTTAATAAATACCCGGATTCAGTGCGTTTCAAATAAGCTCGTACCCCTTTGTCGTAAAAACCTTCTTGATGTTTAAGCTCGCGAGATACGGAAACGATGTGCAGGTCCACAAATGGGATTTCATGTAGCAGTACATTAATAAAAGAGCCTTTTGTAATTTCTTCCCAACGGCTCTGCGCAGTTTGTCCAATAATAATTTGGGTCACTTGGCGACTTCGAGCGACCTCCCCGATCACTTTGGCGACAGGACGCTTTTCATTATATTTCACGATAAACTCTTTAGCCCCATGCTGATCAGCGAGTTCTCTCCACCTCGTGACATAATGAATTTTCTCAATTTCCCATTCGTCCTCTGGTTGAGGATCTACCGTTAATATATAAAGTGGGCAGTTCA
>CALJVA010000060.1 GCA_937975135.1 uncultured Thermoactinomycetaceae bacterium
AGACCCTCTAACATATCTTCTTCTCTTTTTTTGTTATTAACGAATATTGATATCATTATCCAACGAAATTTGTACTTCGTCAATATTTTTTGGAAAGAAATGTAAATAATTATTAGAACCTAAATTGCAATAACAAATTGAACTAATTGGTAAAGAAAAAAATTCACAAGATTATTCTAGTTAGATTAAGCGATGGCATATATCTTATCTAATTCTCTTTCAAAGAGGTCTTCTGGTGCACTATAACCCAGTATTTTCCTTGGGAGTGTATTCATCCATTCTTGTATGTAACCTATATCTTCAACTCTATAATCGCTGATCCGTTTACCCTTGGGGATAAACCGCCTAATCAAACCGTTATGACGCTCATTAGTCGCTCGTTCACATGAAGAATACGGATGGGTAAAATATACTTGGGTAGTGGTACATTCCTCTAATTCAGATCATTCAGCGAATTCAGAACCATTATCACTAGTAATACTCTTAAATACATGACTGAATTTATCTCCAAACGATACTTTCATACGTTCAAATTCATCCATAACTGCTTTTGTGGATTTAGAATCAATCTTACGGACGATACCATAACGGGTTTGGCGCTCAACAATCGTTAAGAGGACATTGTCTCTACTGGATTTCTCGCCAATTACAGTATCAATCTCCCAATGGCCAAACTCTTCACGTGAGTTGACTTCTTCTGGACGTTCGTCAATACACTTTCCTAGTCTTTTCTTGTTCTTTCTTACCCGCTCTGGTTTCGTGTTTCGACGCAATTTTAACGGTAAATCAGAGTTCTTGATGGGAAGTAAACCTAGATCAACATAATGATAGAGAGTCTTTGTACAAACCATCTCAGAAGGCTTAAATAACTCATGTTTCTTGGCGAAACCCACGCAAGCATCGAGGGACCACTCATCATTCATCACTTTATCAACGACCCAGTTAATGAAGTCGCTACAATCGAGTCGTTTAAAGCGTCGACATGAATTCAGACGATTTCTCTCGTATATCGCTTGTCCGGTATCCGCCAAATAGATTTCATACCGTTTACCTTGGATGATTTGAGTCGTTGTACCACGTTCAATTTCGTTATAGATCGTGCCCCTATTGCGATTTAGAATTTGAGCAATCTTGTAGCCAGTAAAGCCTTCTCTAAGCTTGGTTTCAATTACTACACGCTCTTTGAAAGTTAAGTGTTTATTTTTCTGTGATTCTGTGTTATGATTTGGGTATTCCATAGTGCGATTATCCTCCGTGTTGATTTGTTTTACAAGACTTAATCATAACACAGGAATAATCCACTATGGAATTTTTTTGTAAATTAGTCTAATTTGATTTTACAATTAACCTATTTAAAATATTTAATTTGTATTTAGATTTTCCAGTACACGTTATTAGGTAGTCTACGTAAATAGCCTTCGCTTTTTTCTATTATTTCTCCTGTTTGAATGTTTCTTACTATTACATTTTCATGATATTCGGGATCTTCATACCATTCAGATAGATACAACCTATCCCCATCCCGAAATAATACTGTCTCTGTTTTTCCAATTGCAATTTTCTTTTTTTCTGGCCAAACAATTTCATAGAAGCCATCATTTCCACTTCTTCCAAGAGTAAGTGGCGTTGTTTCAAGCTTTAAGTTATAGCAGTCTTCAACTTCTGATAAAGACAATTCAGTAATAACTTCTAATTTTTGTTTTTCTGGGATATATTTTTTAATTTTAATTAGCTTTTCATGAAAATCAACAACTAAAAAATTAAATATCCCATTATTCCATATAGGTTTTTCAACATATACATTCCCTTGGATTTGAAATGGTGAATGTACTTCCCCATCAGGATAATGGATTAAGTGATAATTCATTCCTTTAAAAAATCCATCGTTATTAAATATCTCTTGCGCTTCATATAAGTCACAATATTCAACTGTTCCTTCTCTGCATGAATACCATTCATTTGTTCCTTCAATTTCTTCTGGATAACTATTTGAAATACCTTTTATATTAGTAATATTTATCATTTATTTATTCCCCTTTATAAAATAAGCCTATTTAACATTGTGTCAATAATATGATATTATGATTAGTCTATTTATTCATTTTATCACATCTATTCCATCTCCTCAACCCCTACAAAAAATCTAAGCTGTCAACTCAACCCTATTATTTTCATGGCAGTTGATATGTTTCCCCAATCAATAAAAATAAAGGTTTCCCAACATTGATATCTCCGGCAAAGTAGCCGAAAGGAAAACTCAATGTCTGGAAACCTACTATTTATCAATATTTCGATTAGTACCTATTTTCCCACCCTTGACATCAATACTACACACTCCACATGGCACGAGCCGCTTGGATTGATGTCTTGGACTGATTTTTTGAACCTTACGTTTACGGGAACATGTCAATGGGTTTTTCGGTCTTTTTTGAAAAATCGTCGTTCGCAGGAACATATCAACAAGCCTTTCTTCCTAATATACATGTTTAAATGGTTTACGTAAATACCTCATCGTGATACTATTATTAAAGTTACCTCTATACGCTGATATTAGAAAGGCGGATTTTATGATAGATAGATATTTAATAAAAAACCTATTTGGCATTAATGGCTTAAATATTGCATGGTATGGAGTTATTATTGCATTCGGGGTTTTACTTGGTGTTTTGATTGCCTGTCGTGAAGCTAAAAGACAGAACCTTAAAAGTGAAATAATCTTTGATTTTCTCTTTTTAGCGCTCCCCATCGCAATCATCTGCGCGCGAATTTATTACGTTGTATTTGAATGGGAACAGTATAGCGGCAACTTTACAAAGATGATTGCTATTTGGGAAGGTGGTCTTGCTATATATGGAGGAGTTATTGGTGGAATCATAGCTGCGATTATTTTTTCAAAACGCAGTCAATTCCCATTTTTCCGACTTGTTGATATGGTTGTACCAAGCTTAATTCTAGGACAGGCAATTGGTCGATGGGGTAATTTTGTGAACCAGGCGTGTATTTCGGTTAATTCGATCACCGAATACGCTTCGATCCGATCAGTAAATACGCTGTAAACCGATCGCTCATTTCGGTTCATGGCGATCAATGGATTATGAGTCCTGTTCATGTTTACCCCACAGGGGTACCCTCGTTTTAAGCAATTCAACTTTCTTGTTTGCTGTCAACTTCGGTTTCTAATTGAGAATTCCTTGCGATTTTCCTCATGGATTCCCCGCGCAACATAACTTTATGTGCGTTGTGAATGATTCGGTCAAGTATGGCATCTGCTATGGTGGAGTCACCAAGGCTTTGATACCAATGTTCTATGGGAAGTTGACTGGCCACTAAGGTAGAGCACCGCTGGGAGCGATCCTCAAGTACTTCTAGCAGGTCCCTGGACTCAGCTGGAAGTAAGTTGGCTAGTCCCCAGTCATCTAGGATAAGAAGGTCCGCCTTTCTTAGAGTCTTAAGCAGATCGAAGTACTGGCCATCGCCTTGAGCAATAGCGGCTTCGCGTAGTAGCGTTGGAACACGATAATATCTTACGGATATGCCCTGCCGGCAAGCGGCATTGCCAAGGGCACAGGCAAGAAATGTCTTACCAACGCCGGTTGGTCCAACGATGAGCACATTGTGTCCCTGTCTGATCCAATCGCACCTCAGGAGTTCCTGAAACTGACTTCGCTTGAGGCCCCGAGGGTGCTGATAGTCGATGTCTTCAGGCATGGCGGCAACTCGAAAGCGTGCTTTCTTGCATAGCCTCGCAATTCTGTTGGATTCCCGAAGTGTCCATTCATGATCCACGATAAGGCTTAAGCGCTCTTCGAATGACAGCTCGGTTATTCCTTCAGTCTGGGAATCTCGTAGATATGCTTGGACCATTCCGGGTAAACGCATCTGACGCAGGCGTTCTAGCGTTTGTTGAATGCCCATTCTGATTCACCCCCTCCTGCAGCATAGTACTTAGCCCCTCTGACATTTTCATGATCAGGCAAGGCTGCTTGCACGGGGTGATCAAGTGATAGGTTGTCCAAGCCTTTCTCAAGGATGGACTTGACGCTCCGGTATGAGTACGCACCATATGAAATTGCCCTCTTACACGCATTGTCTACTCGTTCGGCAGTGTATTTGCTTGACAACTGAATAACACCTAAGACGGAGCGATAGCCCTGTTCTGGGTGCTGGCATCGCTCAAAAAGGTGATGAGCCCACTCTTGAACATGATCACCTATCTTACCAGCCCAAGCTTCCATGGTTTCTGGACTGCGAGAAGCGTACTTCTGGTGGGAAGCTGGCATGTGTTCTGTCTTGGTCGAGTAACGCTCCCATTTACCAAGCCGTTTATGCGTAGCCACCAGCATACCTTGATAGAAGACCTCAACCATGGTTTGGGTCGCCAAAATCTCAACAGATTTGCCCACAAGCTTGAAAGGAACGCTGTACAGGTGTTTTTCAAACTCTACATGGTAGTCCATGTGAACCGTTGCTTTTTTCCACTGACGGAACTCATAGCGCTTAGGAGGTAATGGTTTTAGAGCTGGCTTTTCCAGTTCCAAGAACCAAGAAGTCCTTGAACCTTCGAGCTTCTGAAACGGTTCATTGTTCATCCCTTCCAGCTTTTCTGCTATGGCTTCGTTTGCCTCTTCTATGCTGAAGAAAGTGTGGTCTCTAAGAGCTGCTAGGATTTTCCGTTCCACATGGAGAACCGCACTCTCAACCTTGGCTTTGTCATTTGGCTTGCGGATCCTTGCTGGGAGAACGACCACACCATAATGCCGAGCCATGTCCGCATAAGTAGGGTTAATGTCCGGATCGTAGTAATTGGGCTTGGTAACGCCGGTCTTAAGGTTGTCTGGTACTACGATCGCAGGTATTCCACCAAAGAACTCAAATGCAACGCAGTGGGCTTGGATCCAGTTTTTCAAGTCCATTGACGGATACAGTCGTACAAAGGAATAGTTGGTAGCCCCAAGGGTGGCCACAAACAGGTAGGCGTCGCTAGTGTCACCGGTGACGGGATTGTGGATAGGGACGGTTTGTCCAGCCCAGTCAACGAAAACCTTTTCCCCGGCTTTATGATGCTGACGCATGACAACATCGAGGTGCTTGGCCCACTGGCGATAGTGATAACAGAACTGTGTGTACTGGAACCCGTCAGACTGGATTTCTTTGTATTCCCACCACAAGAGCTTAAGTGTTACTCCAGGCCGGGACAGCTCCTTATGGACCTTCTGCCAATCCGGCATCGCTTGGGGAGGTTTTCGAATACTAACGTCAACATAGAGCATCGCTTCTAAGGCTCTGTCAGTCATTTCTTGCACCGATGGCCACGATAGGCCTGCATGAGCAGCCCTTTGAACTAGGTCGCTTACAGTACTAGGTGAAACATTGCAGCTTGTAGCTATCTGCCGGTTACTCAGTCCATCTTGCCATTTCAGCTTTAGGATTTCTCGAATCTTCCGCACGGATATCCTCCTTGTGGCCATGACCTCTGCGTCCACCTTTCTTCTAAGTTACTTGTGAACTTAGATTTTTGACGCAATTGTCCTATGGCAAATTGATATTAGAGGATACCCCCACCAAAACTGATCGGCTTAGACCGTATTTGGTGATCGGCATGAACCGTTTGGGGTGATCGACTTGAACCGTATCCGGCGATCGGCATGAACCGTTTCAGGTGATCGAGATGAACCGTATTTCGCGCGAGCCCGTATTTTTGTTTTACATACAAAAAGAGCCGTGCAAAATGAACTTAC
>CALJVA010000061.1 GCA_937975135.1 uncultured Thermoactinomycetaceae bacterium
AACAGGAGCGCTTAGAGGCCGAGCGTCTTGAGCTTGAGCGCTTGGAGGCAGAACGAGAACGCCGTGAGCGGGAGCGTCGAGAACGTGAATTGGCGCGACGCGCTAAAGAACGTGAGCAACGAAATTTATTGATTCGGCAACGTTTGCAACTGGAGTATGAGGAGCATGAGCGATTAGCTCGCCAGTTTGAAGAGTATGCGAAACAGGTGTTTTACCGATAAGATATCCTTATGGGCCTGGAGGCGATGGAAGGATGGATAGAAAGTTTCGTATTCAACGGGATTCTTTAGGGGAGGTCAAGGTTCCCATGCACCGGTATTATGGTGCACAGACGGCACGAGCAGTAGAAAATTTTCCAATCAGTGGTCTTCGCTTACCCCGTCGATTTATCCGGGCCCAGGGGATGATCAAAGCCGCAGCGGCCCAAGCAAACCTTGCTGTGGGTGAGTTAGAAAGTTCCCTTGCTAAGGCGATTATTCAAGCTGCGGAAGAAGTGATGAATGGAAAATGGGACGATCATTTCGTAGTGGATGTATATCAAGCAGGTGCGGGTACATCGCAAAATATGAATGCCAACGAAGTAATTGCTAATCGCGCTGTGGAGTTACTTGGTGGACAGTTAGGGGACCTCTCCTTGGTTCATCCTAATGATCATGTAAACAAAGGACAGTCGACGAACGATACGATTCATGTAGCGATCAATATTTCTGCAGCAGAAGGGTTGACTCATGATCTATTGCCTGAGGCCAAGGCCCTTGTATCTTCGTTAAAAAAGAAGGCAAAGGCTTTTCATGGGATCATTAAGTCGGGACGAACTCATCTTCAAGATGCTGTTCCGATTCGTCTTGGGCATGAGTTTTCTGCATATGCCGCTACCTTGGAGGCAGCGACAGCAGATGTAGAGTCGACCCTAACTTCTCTTATGGAGATTGGATTGGGAGGCAATGCCGTAGGAACTGGAATCAATACTGATCCCAGGTATGCTTCTTTAGCGGTTTCCTATATTTCGCGATACAGTGGACTTCCTTTTCGACAGCCGGCGAACCGTTTCTCATTTATGCAAAACACCAATGCTGCTTTAAAGGTAAGTGCTGCATTAAAAACAATGGCGGTTCATCTTGGGAAAATCGCAAGTGATTTACGACTTCTTAGTTCAGGTCCACGTACAGGGTTGGCAGAAATTCGATTACCAGCAGTTCAGCCGGGTTCGTCCATTATGCCCGGCAAGGTGAATCCTGTGATTGCTGAGATGATGAACATGATCGCAAGTCAGGTGATTGGAAATGATGCCACAATCACATCGGCTGGAGAACATGCGCAACTTGAAATTAACGTAATGATGCCAGTGATTGCATATAATTTATTACATCAAATTACAATTTTGACCAATGGGATGCGTATCTTTCGTACGCGTTGTATTGATGGGCTGGAAGCAGATGCCGATCGTTGTCAAATGCTAATGGAACAATCCCTTGCTCTAGCAACTGTACTTAATCCAGTAATTGGGTATGACCGTGCAGCCGCAGTAGCCACCAAAGCCTATACAACTGGGAAAACAATCCGGGAAGTTGTATTGGAAGAGAGAATACTAACCAAAGAAGAAGCAGCCCATCTATTAAATCAAGAAAATTTGATCCCAGAAGAACAAGAAAAGAATTGCTAGGGAAAGGAGCAACGATTAAAACGTGTTTGATAAGATGTTGGCAAGTTTAGGAGTAGGTGCAGCAAAGGTGGATACCCGTTTAGCGACATCACGGGTTGTACCAGGTGAAATGCTACGAGGTGAGATTTATGTTCGTGGTGGAAGGGCGGAACAGCAGATTGACGATATTCATCTTTTTCTAGTTGTCCACTATCTCAAAAACAATCGACTCATCCCATACATATTACAAAGGTATCAACTTTCAGAATCGTTTTTGATCGGTCCCGAGGAGCATAACATTATCCCCTTTGAGGTTTTGATTCCTCCAGAAACACCCATGTCAACAGGACGTTTTCCCGCTTTTTTAAAAACAGGCTTAAACATCAAAGCAGCTCTAAATCCGACAGATACGGACTGGATTCAGGTACTTCCTTCCCCTACGGTGGGTAAAATGATGGATGAGTTTGCCAAGGCAGATTTTATTTTATATGGTGTAGATTCTGTTTATCATCAAGAGGCAGAACCTCATCCATTTGTACAAATATTTACATTTCGACCTTCGGGACGTTACCATGGATACTTAGATGAGCTTTCAGTTATCTTTCATGTAACTGAAAGTGAAGTACAGATGGATATTGAAATTCTCCGCGGAGGACGTTCTCTCACAAGTTTATATCGTTGGTCATTGGCCGATCCAGAAAATCCAGTTTTACTTAGTGACGATGGAGAAGAAAGTGATGATTCGTCTACGAGAGGAAGAAATCCATTTGAGATCGTAGGGGAATTTTTGCGTAGGAACGCAACAGAAGCATAAAGGGAGTGGCTTCTATGTTAGCGAATGTATTGGCGCGTGTGGGTATTGGTGGAGCAAAAGTAGTGACCCGGCTGGAAAAAGCGCGCTATCGTCAGGGAGAAATATTACATGGTGAAGTAGTGGTTCAAGGAGGACAAGTAAAGCAGCGGATCGAAGAAATCTATATTTCTGTTGTTGTGAAATATGTCCAAGAAGGAAGGATTCGCAGTTATGTAATGCGTGAGCGTCGCTTGGTAGAATCCTTTGAGATTGGATTGCAAGAGTCGAAAGTAGTACCCTTTGATATTCGTTTACCTTCGGATGCACCCATTACAGTTGATGGTACCGTCGTATACGTAAATACAGGGCTTGAAATTAACATGGCTATTGATCCTCGGGCTGTTGATGGAATTGATATTGAACCCCATCCATTTACCGACAGTGTTTTGAAAACTTTAGAAAAAATGGGATTTACACAAATAAATGTGGAATGTGAGCATAATCAGTTTTTCTCTCGTCATCCCTTTGTACAAAAATTCCGCTTTTCCCCTGCGGAGGATTTTCGTAAAAGAATTGAAGAACTTTCCTTTATTTTTTACGTCGAAGCAGAAGAACTACAAGTGATCATGGAGGTAAAACAACGTGCGACAGACCTGTTTAGTTCCCTGGAGGAAGCGTTAGACTTGGATCAACGGCTTACCCGTTTTTCGTTGTCCAAAGGGATCCTTTCTGATGAAAAAGCCTTAGAAAAAGAGTTGATGAAATATATGAAAGTATACAAGCGGCGGAAGTAGAAGTTTAATTTCGGAGAGGCTAGCCCTCTCTGAAATTTTTTCTCGCCTTTAATTTTACGATATTTCTTTTTTCATCGTATTCCCCTCTTTTATTTTGTGAAAACTAAACAATGCTATGAGGAGGGATTGCCATGCGATTAAAAAATAAGGTGGCGATCGTGACAGGGGCCAGTCGTGGAATTGGTAAAGCGATTGCACTAGCATTTGCCCGGGAGGGCGCAGACCTGGTGGTGATCGGACGTAGTAAAGAAGATCTGGATCAATTGGCTATGCAAATCAAAACCGATGGTCGGCAATGTTTATCGATTGTTGCTGATGTGACCAAGGAGAAGGAAGTTAATGAAGCGGCCCAAAAGGCATTGGATCAATTTGGGAAAATTGATATCTTGGTTAACAATGCCGGGGTAGGACTATTCAAGAGTATACGTGAAACCTCGGTGGAAGAATGGAATCGGGTAATTGCGGTTAATTTGACCGGGACCTTTTTGTTTACTCGAGCAGTTTTGGAAGACATGGTTGAGCGCGGTCAAGGGCAGATTATTAATATTTCCTCTGATGTTGGAGTCCGAACAATCCCGCGCGCAGCGGCATATTGTGCCAGCAAATTCGGGGTTGAAGGGTTTACTGGTGCGCTGGCTAAAGAAGTGCGCAAGATGGGAATCAAGGTGGGGGTGATTCGGCCAGGAATGACGGACTCCTATTTTAACGATAGTATCCAAGGAGCGCCTGAAAAGGAAGGATGGCTGAAAGTGGAAGATGTAGCCGAGGCCGCAGTTTATATGGCAACAGCGCCAAAGCATGCCTTAATTGATGAGATTATGGTGCATCCAATGATACAGGAGTATTGAGAAGAAAAAGAATCTATGAAGGCTTTTGCCACCACAAAAATTGTTCATGGCTTTACATGTTTAAAGGAAATACAGATGAATTAACTAAGAAAAGCATTCTACCCTAGAATGCTTTTCTTGTTTTTATTATTAACTTGACGCCACAGTTAAAATAAATAGGAGAAGCAGTTGCAGGAGGAAGAGTGATGTTAAGTATTGATGCGCGTAACTTAACAAAAGAATTTAAAGTCTACCAGAGTCGCTCAGGACTTTTGGGTGCTTTTCGAGACTTGTTAGATCGAAAATACCGGGTAATTCGAGCAGTAAATGGAATTAATCTACAGATTAAACAGGGGGAGATTGTTGGATATATTGGTGAAAATGGTGCAGGAAAATCGACTACTATTAAAATGTTGACGGGAATTTTGCAGCCGACCTCGGGAGAGTTGCGTGTCAATGGTTATGATCCTCATCGTCAACGGGAGGCTTTTGTACGAACCATTGGTGTGGTTTTTGGACAACGCAGTCAATTGTGGTGGGATATTGCAGTTAAGGAATCCTTTCGTTTACTACAAAAAGTGTATCGTGTTCCGGAAGATCAGTATCAAAAGCATATGACCAGGGTAATTGAAGTATTGGAAATTGGTTCCCTCATAGACCAACCAGTCCGTAAACTAAGTTTAGGGCAACGAATGCGTTGCGAGTTGGCAGCTGCCTTGATTCATCAACCTTCATTGCTTTTTTTGGATGAGCCCACCATTGGATTAGATGTATTGGTGAAGGAGAATATTCGCCGCTTTTTGCGTGAAATCAACCAAGAGTATGGAACGACCATACTTCTCACAACACACGACCTATCAGATATTGAAGCGTTATGTAATCGAGTCATTATTCTAGATAAAGGAAACATCATTTATGATGGCCATTTGGAGCAATTGCGTACCAAATGGGGAGATGGAAAGAGAGTTTTCTTGGAGTTGGAGCGAGACTTTCCTTTATCCATATTAGAAGAGAAAACAGGGGGTCTGCCCATTACATGGGAAAAAAGAGGACCCAAAATATTTACTGCTTACCTAACTAGTAAAGAGGTTAGTGTTTCCAATTTGATAGCTCATCTACTTCCAGAAATTGCAATAAAAGAGATGGAGATTAAGGAGGCAACTACCGAAGAGATTGTTCGGAAAATTTATCAAGAGGGAATGGTACATGCTTAAAATGTATCTGTCATTGATTCGTATTCGATTTTTAATGATGTTGGCTTATCGGGTGAATTACTATAGTGGAATTGTTATTTATAGCTTAAATATCGGAGTTTACTACTTTTTGTGGATGGCAATTTATGGGGATGGCCAATCTTTGGGAGGGTTAACCCCAGGGCAGATGGCTACGTATATCGCAATCGCCTGGATGTCACGAGCTTTTTATTTTAATAATTTGGATCGAGAAATTGCCCAAGAAATTCGTGATGGTACTGTAGCGATTGAATTGATCCGTCCTTATCACTATCTTATGGTGAAGCTCTTCCAGGGATTTG
This sequence comes from uncultured Thermoactinomycetaceae bacterium, assembly GCA_937975135.1. Classification (GTDB taxonomy): domain Bacteria; phylum Bacillota; class Bacilli; order Thermoactinomycetales; family CALJVA01; genus CALJVA01. The sequence continues at coordinate 5,591 of CALJVA010000061.1, forward strand.
GTGAAGGGCTATTTCGTCTTTTATTATTTAGTTTACCGGGGATGGTCCTTGTTTCTCTTATTTTTCCCATATCTTTACCTGGAATGATGGATTCATCTTGGTTTTATTTTTCCCTTAGCTTGCTGGGAGGCTTTTTGATTAATGCCCAGTTAAACATCTTAACAGGACTACTGGCCTTCTTTATATTGAATAATCAAGGCTTAATTCGTGCTAAGAGAGTGCTTGTGGATCTTTTATCAGGTCTTACTTTGCCGATCCATTTTTACCCTGAATGGGCTCAGGGAATTCTTTCTTTTTTACCTTTTCAAGCGATCAGTTATTCCCCCAATATGATTTTAATTGGCGGTTGGTCAGGACATGAGATTGGACAAGCTTTATTGATCCAAGGAATATGGGTAATTCTACTGTGTCTACCAATCCAGCTACTTTGGACCCGAGCACGGAAGACATTAATTGTCCAAGGGGGGTGATTTGATGTTTCATATTCAAATCTTTATCGAGTACTTTAAGCAATATTTAAAGACGCGTCTTGAATATCGAGGTGATTTTTTCGCTCAATTTGCTACAGACCTCTTATTTCAAGGAGTAAACTTGGTGTTTATTTTGGTTGTCTTTTCACATACCACAAACTTACATGGGTGGAGCCGGGAAGAGGTCATCTTTATTTATGGTTATTTTCTCGTTCCCTATGCGATCTTTTCGACGTTTTTTAATCTCTGGGATTTTAATGAGCGCTATATTATCAAAGGCGAGTTGGACCGTGTTCTTACCCGGCCAGTACACAGTCTTGTCCAAGTTATTATGGAGACGATGACTCCTGAGTCATTACTTGGTGTAGTTACAGGCCTGGCTGTAATGGGGTGGTCCATGTCCCAAATGGATTATGTATGGACGATGATGGATGTAGTTTTCTTTTTCCTCTTTGTAGTGGGTGGTGTGGCGATTTATGGGGGAATTTATATTGCATTAACCAGTATTAGTTTGTTCTCAGATTCCAAGACGGACATCCAGCCGATTATGTATAATATCGGAAATTATGGCCGCTACCCTGTTAATTTATACAGCCGTATCATCCAGTTTGTTCTTACCTGGATTTTACCTTTTGCGTTTGTTGGATTTTATCCTGCCAGCTTTCTTTTGGGAAGCAGTGATTGGAAAACATTTGCTTTCCTTACCCCTATAGTAGGCGGTATTTACTTTACAATTGGAGTTATGATCTGGAACTGGGGAATTCGTCATTATCGGGGAGCTGGCAATTAGATTTTTATATCCGGAGGTGACTAGGCTACTCCGCTTCGTTCTAAGAAGCAAGGATGTTCGTAGCCCCATTCACCTCCTAAAACTCTTAAATACATAACAATGTCCCAAGAAGTCTCTAGATCTTAATCGGTTGGTAGGTCAAGGCATGGGATTGGACAAAGAATATGGGTAATGTGAGGTTTTAATTTCAAGTGATAATTAAATATGTGCTGGAAAGGTGTATCCAGCACGTCCTAGGATGTTAATATTAAGGTTATTTTTATGAATGGTTTTTTAAGTCGCCATACTCAAATAAATATTTCCGTTCTAAATTGCTTACCTTAACAGGAACGCCTTTTTCCTTGGCTTCTTGATCTAGAATTGCACGCCACTGTTGACGAATTTGCTCTAGCTCTGCAAGATACTTTTCTTGCGATTGAATCGCTCTTTTTATAAGTTGTAAGCGGGCAGGACTAATTGCTTCGTCCATCCTTTTTCCTCCTTAATTTTCGGCAATGGTATCGGGAATCCAATCCTGTTTAACAGAAAGCAGGTGGTGAAGCAACTGGTTGTTGGGAGCCTTTTTTAGCAGATGATGTTTTAAGGACTTTTCAACCCACCGCACTGACGAGAGATCTCTGTTTTGAATTCCTTGTTCTAAGGATTGCAGTAAATTTTGATAAAACAAAACTTCTTTTGCTTCATTCTTACTAGGGGTATCAGCAGTGGATAAGGTATCAATCAGCTTTCTAACAACGAAACGCAACTCGTCACGAATTTTTAGCATTAATGACAAGTTTATTTGATGATGGGTCAATAGATCCAAAGCGGACAGGGCATGATCAAAAGCTTCCTTTTTACTCGCCATTTTTTATAGTGCTCCTTTTCTGTACAATAACAGAATGTTTAATGTTGATTGTATTATAATACAGTATGCTTTCGGTGACAATAGGTGTTTTAGCAAAAGAATTGCCTATTCTGTCAATCTCCTTTATTTTTCCTTGGAGATGAGGGATGGGATGAACTCTGAGAAGAGTCACCTGAATCGTCGATGGATAATTGGTTGTTTGTATTCGTTTCCCCTAGATTAAACTTCATGTTTTCTTCTTGCATCATCTTGTTGATCATGTCTTCAATGCTCTTCTCATCTCCATGTGCTGTTAATCCCACATTCAGTGTGCCACTTAGGGTTTGGATATCCAATTCTTGAATTTTATATTCCAAATGCTCAACGACAAGGGGTTTGATGGTGGCGATTTGTTCTTTTATTTCTTTGTTTTCTTTTTTTAAACGACGTATTTCTTGCTCCAATTGATTTAATCGCTCCCAAAGGTAAGCATACATAATACTTCCTCCCAGTCGAACGGATTCGTTAAGTAATGACCCCATACACATTTTAAGGGTATCAATTGATTTCTCCTTTCATTCTGAGCGTTTTTATTCAAGAGGAGATCAAAGGAAAATAGCTTCATGTGACAGAGTGAAGGGGGAGTGAATATTATAGGTGGAGTATTGTTTAAGACAGAAGGTGTATGAAGTGAATAATCACCAAGATTTTACAAAGTGGACCCAATTAGCACAGAAATTTCTAGGAGATGATTTTTGGTCCGGTATGATGGAAATGATCCCTGGTTCGGATATTAAAGTGGATGTTTATCACTCACAAAATGAAGTCATCGTTTTGGTTGATTTGCCAGGAATTAGAGATATGAATCAAATTGACTTGCGGATTGAGGGAGATGAACTGTTGATCAAAGGACAGCATACATCACCTTACGAATATCGCGAAGTAATATTAAATGAGCGACCAAAAGGTAGTTTTGAACGAAAAATTAAACTGGGGGCTTTGGTGACGAAACAAAACAGTACCGCCCGTTATCGAAAAGGTGTTTTAGAAATTCGCCTACTTAAGGTAAATAAGAGTGGTTCACAACGAATTCAGATTCGTGACTTTTAGGAAAAAAATGATGTAAATAGCATAATTGGGAGGGATCGGCGATGGCGACAATCAACAATATTTTCAATTTGAAAATTCACAGCGTCTCCAGCGCAGGATCCGTAAATTTAGGAAATACGATAAACATAGGTGCAGAAAGCAATACAAAATCCTTAGGAGGCTCATCACCGATTGGTGATTTTACACGGAATATTGATCTGGAGCGTAACCAAAATATTGATTCCGATATCGTTGATCAGGTATAGGTTCAGATAATATTACACTTAATGTAGGTGTGATAACATGTTTCAAATCCAAATTAATGTGATAAAGGTATCAACAGTTCAAAATGCGGGATCAGTAAATATTGGTAATACCTTGAATTTGGTTTGCAAAGATTCTAAAACAACTCCTTCTCCCGTCCCTTCACCGATCCCTATGCCTTCTCTTCCAACTGTAAGCAAAAGTTAGTAGATTTCGAGTTTTAGGTAAGAGCATTTAGGGGAGGAAATGTACTTCGGTCTTAGTATGTTTTTAGAAATCCATGGGAGTCTATTTGGTAGGTGCTGTTTGGTTTCGGAATTTAACCATGTTAAGATACTTGTAAGTGATACATAAGGAGGTTTTTGCCTTGATACAAGAAGGAGATTTGGCGCCCGATTTTACTTTACCTGCATCTAATGGGGAGCAGGTAACACTTTCTTCTTATCGAGGGAAGAACAATGTGGTTCTGTATTTTTATCCAAAGGATAATACACCAGGTTGTACAGCAGAGTCTTGTGACTTCCGAGACCATTCTGACTCCTTTTCAGAGTTGGATACAGTTATTTTGGGGGTTAGCTTAGATACGATTGAATCACATATAAAGTTTATCAAGAAATATAACTTACCGTTTTTGCTATTGAGTGATACAGACGCGAAGGTATCCCAAGCATATGGCGTATATAAAGAGAAAAACATCTTCGGTAACAAAAAGTGGGGGATTGAACGCTCAACCTTTATCATTGATAAAGAAGGTCGTCTTGCTAAGATATATCGGAAAGTAAAAGTAAAGGGTCATGTAGAAGAGGTGCTGGAATTTATTAAAAAAGAGTTGAATGGCAAGTAGGACAAGGAATGAAGGTGAGGTGGATTGGAGACACCCCACCTTTCTCTTTATAATGAAATTTAATTCTCATGTACTTATGTTTACAAACAATCTAATCCCATAAGGATTTTTGTGTATTTTGGCTATATTTAGGAGGAAAGATTGTGCGAGGGAGCGACTTATATGATGCAGCGGATTACTATGATTGGACATCCCTTGGTCTTGATGGAGATGTGGCTTATTATGTGAATCTGGCTCGAATAAAAAGAGGTCCAGTGCTGGAGTTGGGCTGTGGAACAGGTAGAATTAGTTTGCAAATTGCGAAGCAAGGAATCGAAGTTGTCGGTGTTGATCGTTCTCATGCAATGCTGGCACGTGCACGAAAGAAAGCTGAAGAAATGGAACTCTCAGGGCGCGTACAATGGATTGAAGCAGACATAACTCGTTTTCAATTAGAGTCATCCCAACAGTTTCCACTTATAATCATCCCTTATCGAACTTTCCTCCATCTGTTAAAAGTAGAAGAGCAGATTGCTACACTGAAAAGAGTGTATGATTATTTGAGGCCCAATGGACTCTTTGCAATGGATCTTTTTGTTCCAGATCTAGTTACTATGGTTGAAAAGGATGGCCGATTTGATTTTCGTGGTTCCTTCCCTATCCCTGGTACTGAACACAGGGTGGATGTGGTTGATTATGTTCAATATGAGCACTTTTATCAACAGGCCTATGTCACTCGTTATTATGAGCGTTATGATAGTAAGGGGGTAATGGTGGAACGGTTACAGAAAAAATTTCAATTTCGTTATATCTATCCGACGGAGTTGATTCATCTTCTTCAACTAAGTGGATTTCAGGTGCTACATCGCTATGGTTCCTTTCGGCGTACCCCCTTTAACCAATCAAGTAAAGAGTTAATCATTGAAGCAAGAAAGAGAAGGTGTGATGAGAACAGCTTATAAAATTTGATTTTTGCAACCATGCTGGTAAATGGTGATTAATTTTATCTAGAACAAAAGGAGGTCCCTTCGCTTCAAAAGATGGAAAACAAGAATGAAGTCCCTGTTCGAGAAATCCTAGACATACTTGCCGATTGCTACCCTGATGCTCATTGTGAACTTAATTATCGGAATCCATTTGAGCTATTGATTGCAACGATCCTGTCTGCTCAATCTACAGATGCACAAGTAAATAAGGTAACTGCTCAACTTTTTGAAAAATATCCTACTCCTTATCATTTTCTTACTTTGACGGAAGAGGAGCTTGCCTTCGAAATTCGCAGTTTGGGATTATTTCGCAATAAAAGCAAAAACATCTTGAAAACTTGTCGTCTTCTTGTGGAAGAATACAATGGAGAGGTGCCGAGTGAACGGGAAGCATTGGAGAAGCTTCCTGGGGTGGGTCGTAAAACAGCAAGTGTTGTTTTAAGTAATGCTTTTAATGTCCCAGCTTTGGCGGTAGATACCCATGTTCATCGTGTAGCCAATCGGATTGGTTTAGCAAACAGTAAAAACACAATGGAAACAGAGCGGCAGTTAACAAGTCAAATTCCCCGTGAGGAATGGTCAATTACACATCACCGGATCATATGGCATGGCCGTAGAGTGTGCTCTGCTAGAAATCCCAAGTGTAATGTGTGTGCTTTATTACCAGTCTGTAAATACGGAAAGAATCGTATTGAGTGAAATTACGTCATTGACAAAGGATAAGCCCAGCGAGTAGACTAATTATAGGTATTCTTATTAGATACTGATTATGGCATGGGGAGAACAGCGAGGTGAGTGGCAATGACTGAAGACCGCCTTAAAGAGGCCGTGGGAAAACTGAAGACGACAGGTGTACGCATGACCCCACAGCGGTATGCCATTCTCGAGTATTTGCTGACATCGATGAACCACCCTACTGCTGATATGATTTACAAAGCACTTGAAGATAAATTTCCAAATATGAGTGTGGCTACGGTTTATAATAATTTACGTTTATTCCGTGAAGCTGGCTTAGTGCGTGAGCTAACCTATGGAGATGGCTCTAGCCGTTTTGATGCGGATATGAGTGATCATTACCATATTATTTGTCGTCAATGTGGAAAAATTACGGATTTCGAGTACCCCTCATTGATCGATGTAGAAAAAGAAGCAGCGAAAAGAACTGGTTTTCAGATTGAAACGCATCGAATGGAATTATACGGAATTTGTGAATCATGTCAAAAAATAAAGGCAGTGTAAAGGGGTTTCCTTAGGGAGATAAATCGAGGTCAGAGAAATCATTCGCCAATCGCATTTTGAGTTGAATCTGCGGTTGGCGAAATTTATCGCAATATTCGATATTATATTCCGAAAATAAAGAAATCAATTTATAAAAGAAGCCCCTACCAAGGAGCTGCTTTATCATTTACTTTAAGCTTGAGGGTTAATGGGTTCTGGTGCATCTTTGGGATCAAGAGATAATGTCTCCTTACAAAACATACAATGATCTACTTTACCTAGCATTTTGGTAATGCGTTCACAATTGGGACATACTACCTGAGTCGCCCGTGTGGATAACATCCCAATCCAAAAGTAAAGTCCAAAGCTAGAGAACATGACCAGCATACCCAGTATCAAAAAGATTGGCATGGCACTGCGCCAGAGAAATCCAATGTACATAACCCCAATCCCTAAGAATACTAGCAATAAAGCAAGTGTACGTACCTTATTTATTTTACTTGCCAGCATTTTGTAACCTCCTAACATGAAGTCTTTATAAAAAGGATGTTCACAAAAAGTATACCATGGTTTAAGATCATTGTGAAAAGAAGGGTCTTTGTTTAATAAGAATCGAAAAGAGTTCATTCTGTGCCAATCCTTGAAGCAGTGATTTCCTGGGCATTTTGTTGAGAAGGCAGTAGAGGGACTGGATTAAAAATCGCAAAAATATCTTATAAAAAAGTGTTGACAAGAAAGAATAAGCATGTTATAGTATTA
>CALJVA010000062.1 GCA_937975135.1 uncultured Thermoactinomycetaceae bacterium
TGTCCTCTTCCCTGTGAAATCTCTCCACGGATTCGCCCTCCTTTCTACTCCTATTCTGCCGCTGGATGTTGTAATATTCAATCAGAGGGCCTCAAGGGGGGAGTGTGTAATTGTTGCTCTCAAGCATTTAACTCTTGATGCAGAATTCATCTTGCTAAAGGGGGATAGACTGGGATGGCAGTACCGGATTACCAGCAGTTCATGTTGCCGTTTCTCCGAATATTAGGGGATGGTCAGGTACATAGTCTTTCTGAGATTAAAGAACGTCTTGCAGAAGAATTTGGATTGACCGAAGAGGATCGAAAGGAGCTTTTGCCAAGTGGACGGCAGCGTACTTTTGATAACCGCGTGGGTTGGGCTCGCACCTACTTGAAAAAAGCGTTGTTGTTGGAGAGCCCGGAACGGGCCAAATACAGGATCACTTCCCGAGGAAGGGAAGCGTTGTTAATGGAACCGGAAACAATTGACGTCAATTTCTTGAGCCAATATCCCGAGTTCCTTGAGTTTAAAAATTCTTCTAGAAGGAGTCAGACCCAACATGATACAGAAACCAAGACAGGAGAGAACCAGAGAACTCCGGAAGAAACATTGGAGGCCAGTTATCAGGAACTCCGAAGGGAGTTAAAACAGGAGATTCTAGAATTGGTGAAGGAATGCAGCCCTTCTTTCTTTGAAAAATTAGTAGTCGATTTGCTGGTTGCCATGGGATATGGCGGATCACGAGCTGATGCTGGGCAGGCAATCGGACGTAGCGGAGATGGAGGAATTGACGGAATTATTAAGGAGGACAAACTGGGACTTGACACCATTTACATTCAGGCTAAACGGTGGAATGGATCGGTAGGGCGGCCTGAAATTCAAAAATTTACCGGCAGCCTTATCGGACATGGGGCCAATAAAGGTGTATTCATAACAACTTCTACTTTTACTGACGGAGCGAAGGAGTATGTGGAACGAATCGACAGAAAGATAGTACTGATCGACGGAGAGCAACTGGCAGAGTTTATGCTGGATTATGATATCGGGGTGAATGAACACGCTCGATATATCATCAAGCGAATTGATATGGATTATTTTGTGGAAGACTAGAGTATGGTTCAGTAGCTCTGACCGGATCGATAATAACCGGCTTGAGTATCTGAGAAAGGTGGTACTTTTGGGTTGGTCTGGCCAGTATAGATTTGGGGGATGGATCGTTAGATCTGAAAGGAGTGGAGGATCGGGCAATTGATTCGGGGAGGAAATAGGAATCGAGCGGGTATGTGTAAAGAAATAAAAGGTCGGGGGATCACCCCCCCGTCCCTCCCTTAATCGTCTGGATGTTTATATTCATCGGCAAATAGTAATTGTGACTCGTATCCCCATTCATCCAGGATGCGCTGTGCCTGCATATCATCATTTCCATCGAAAATCCAGAACCACACCGTATCCATCCTGTTTTTGAACATTCGATGGTATTTTTCTGCCTGGGGATCGTTTGGGACTCTCATTGAATGAAGTTGGTTTCTTACTTCCTTTACCCAGCTGATCTCATATTGTGCAAAGAATCCATCTGGTTCAATGTTGTTGTGCAACATGCCGTTTAGTTCATACATACGATTCCAGAATGCCCTAAGCTCTTGACGACTTGGGCCAGTGGGCTTTGGTTGTGGTTTCGGTTTTGCTTTCACTTCAATTCTTTCGTTCTCATGGTTCTTAACTTGGTTTGTCCGCTTAGATGCCGGTTCCTTGTATTCAGAAGGGCCAATAACGACAAATCTCTTTTCCGTAGTATTCTCGCCTTTCGTCACTTGTACAACACATTCGCTTGTGCTGTTTGGCTGGACCTTCAACTTTATCGAAAAAGATCCGTCGGTGTTTGCTGTCACAACAATACCTTGATCTTCTCCTGCGTTATAAACGGCTACATTTGCCCCAGGAGTGGTTTTGCCGGTGATGTGTACTTCTCCGCTTTTATCCGCTTTAAACCTATTACTACAGTTGTACTTATGGAGAAAGCAATCGCTTTCTGTAATGATAAAAC
>CALJVA010000063.1 GCA_937975135.1 uncultured Thermoactinomycetaceae bacterium
GCCACCGGACAATCCAGCGCCATATTCGCCCATGAAGGTTTGATGAACTCGGAAGGCCATCGTGAAAATAAGTTAAAGAAAGACTATGAGAAATTAGCCGTAGGAGTGGCATTTAACCGCGACTCGCAACCATTTTTTACAGAGAATTATTTGGCGGATTAGAATTGGGAAAAGGGACTGGGTCAAAACGGGACTGTCCCTTTTTGACCCATTTGGGACGTTTGGGGACAGTTCCTGTTCGTCCTACTTACACCAGTCGATCAATCTCTGCGGCAATCACCGGAATCCTTTCAAGTAACAATTTTTTCAGTTCACCGACTGGTACATCTTGCATCTCCTTCATTTGTGCAATTTGCAAATAGCGACCATTTGTGAATTTCCAATGTGGTATGCCGCTTTTCTTGAAGTGGTTGACGGCCTCCCTCTTTTGTGCAAAATACCTTTCTCTTTCTGCTTCACTCAAATTCCTTCGACGCCGGTAAGGAATCGGAGCTGTTTTAATGACCAAAGAAAAACGCCGTGTGTCCCAAAGGAAATAGAGATTGAATTCAAAGTTTCTCTTATGCATCTTCCACTCCGACTTCCTGATTTGATAATGCCAATCGATATGCCCGCTTCCTTGTACCTTGAAGATCTGCGTGAAAAATCCTCGCAAATCACCAAATAAATATTCCGAGACTTTTTGGAAAAAGATCTTTTCCGGATGTTTCTCTTCCTTAAAAATTTGATTGATCTCCTGTAATGTCAAATTCTCATCGACTTCAAACAACTGCGCGCGGCGGATCGGCCAATAGCTCGACTCAAGAAAATGGTCCCACCAGCTCGTTAAAATCGCATCCTCCCTCAATTCGGATTCGTATTTGGAAAACACGCCATATATTTCCTCATAACTAATCAAAACGATATTCCTCTCCCGTTCTTTTTGCTTTTGCTGTTCCGAAGTATATCCAGACTTGAAAAGCACGGGAATGATGATCGCATCGGGATGAAGCTTCTTTAGTTTCTCCTTATACACGAGCACTTGATCTTTTCTGCTTTCCCCACTGTGGATTTTATCTTCTATGAAAATGAGTAATTGTTCCGGATAGTATTCCGATTCCAGTGTCAATAAAATATCAATCACACGCTGGGCTTGTTGTTCAATATCGACAATTTTGTATGTCTGGAGTTTTTCCAGGGGAATCTCCGAATGTAAATCCGCAAATTCCCTTTTTATCTTTTGTAAGAGATCTTGAGCGATTTTTGCCGGTATGTCCTCGAACTTCAGTTTCAAGTGTTCAAACAACCAACAAAGGAAAGCATCTTGCGTTAGTTCGGTCGTACCAAAGGAAAATATATTCGGCCTTTTATCCAATCGCTCGACAAAACCACATTCATTTCCACAGACATATGCCAAGTAGCCACCGAGGACAATAGAGCCATCTTCTTTCTCATATAAATATTCCGCAGCATCCTCATATAATTTCCCGCCACAATTCGGACAACGTTTCATTTTCATGACAAATTCCCCCTTGAATCGCAGTTGCTAACATAAACGTTTGAGAGGAGTGAAAACAGCAAAAGGTATAAGTCGATTTTACCATAACGGGGAATCTGACAAATTGTTGGACATATTGAAATGGGTCAAAACGGGACTGTCCCTTTTTGACCCACCAAAAAATGGGCCAATCAGGGGCTGACCCCGATTGACCCATTTGGGACGTTTGGGGACAGTCCCCGTTCGACCCACTTCATTAATTAATTTTCAGTTTTTATTCTGCGTGTGTAATATAGGCTTAGGCTACCGATTGCTAGGAACAGCGCCCCAAACAGTAAGAGGTTGTAGATATTGGTTGCTGTTTTTGGCAATTCGGAGCCTTCACCATCAGTTTTATCGGAACCTGATCCAGTTCCACCCGTTCCATCTTCTCCATCATCGCCTTCATCTTCTTGTCCATCATCAGATGAATCTTCACCAGCGTCTTGACCTGGATCAGCTGGATCAGACGGTTCACTTGGTTCATCTGGCTCACCCGGTTCGCCTGGAGCGGATGGATCTCCTGGCTCACCTGGCTCTCCTGGTTCACCTGGTTCTCCCGGCTCGCCTGGATCTCCTGGCTCACCTGGCTCTCCTGGTTCACCTGGTTCTCCCGGCTCGCCCGGTTCTCCTGGTTCATCTGGTTCACCCGGTTCACCCGTATCACTGATGTAGTCTTCATGATAGACGAACAAACCATTGCGAACCAACGCATCTAACATTTCAATTTCTTCTTCATTAAGCTCCATACCATTGATGTATAAATATTTCAAGTTCGGGAGATCCGCCAAAACAGTCAAATCTTCGACTGGATTTCCTTCAAGATTTAATTCTCTTAAATTGGTCAAATTCGCCAGTGCCGATATGTCCGAAACATCGTTGTTGCTTAAATTCAAATTAGACAAACTTGTCAAATTCCCTAAAACAGAAATGTCGGAAATATTGTTGCCACTTAGGTTCAAATGGGTTAATCTGGTTAGATTTTCCAAAACAGTGATATCATCGATTCCAGTGTTTGCCAATTCCAAGCTGGACAAACGAGAAAGATTAGCTAAAGCATCAATGGAATCAATCGGGTTATCATTTAGGTTCAAATCGAATAAGCTTTCCATGCTGCTTAAAGGTGAAAGATCGGAAATATTGTTATTTTCCAATATCAATGTAAACAATTCTAAATCAGCAAGTCCTTGAAAATCTTCCAATTCGTTGCTGCTTAGGTTCAAATAGGTTAAATTCGTCAAGTTAGTGACAAGACTTACATCCGTAAGCCCTAAGTCTGTCATTGTTAGTGAACCCAAATTCGTTAGATTTTCGATCACAGATAAGTCGGCAATCGGATTACCGGATATGTTTAAAGTTTGGAGGTTTTCAAAATCCGCCAAGAGATCGATATTTTCGACCTCGTTGTATGCAATATCCAAACTTGTAATACCCCTTAAAGCACTTATCGGTGAAAGATCGGATACTTCATTGTTTGAAATATACAGGGTTCCCAAGTTCACCGCCAATTCTAATCCTACAAGCGAGCTTATACCATTCGCTATGGCAAATAGGCTCTCCAAGAATTCGATGTCTCTTTCTGTAACAGTGACTTCATCACGATGGTGAAGTCCAACTTCTCTTGCAACTGCTTGTTCCAGATTTTCATCTTCAAATTCTACCGCAGGAGCATCTACATGTTCTCCAAGTGTTTTAACAGTCAAATAGTTCCAAGAATCTAGTTCATATTCATAGTCTAGATCAAAATCGATCCGATACAACACATCTGGCTCCAACCCTGTGACAGTGTATTCATGCGTATCCGGGTCAATGGTCACTTCCTCGACAAGGTAAGACTCTTCCCTATCTGCATCGTGTCCATAACCTGTGACTGTAAAACCAAGCAATTTATCGACTTCTGACCAGCGCAGCGAAAAAGATGTTTCGGTCACATCATACACTTCGACTTCAAACGGCTGTGCCGTATCACGCATTTCTACCAAGTCAAAATCTAGTTTAACAACCTCGGTATCGTGATCTACAGTGAATGTAATTCTTTCCGAAACGCTTGGCTCAGAGCCTGAGTAGAGAATCGCTTCAAATTCTCCAACTGGAACGATGGCATTGAATCTTTGCGAATACAAAGGGATTAAGTATTCAAAGCCTTCATTTGCTTCATCGATTCCTCTGATGAGAAGTTCATCAGTTCTTCTATATTCAGCAGGATCAATTTCGAACTCGACACCTATCGGTAAACCAGGAGTTACGTCTATACCGTCTTCAAGGCGACGAAACTCTTGATAAGTAATGATTTGAATAGAGTGTTCTATTCCTGGTTGGAGATTTTCTACTGTGATGGTTCTCACATCACCATCAACTTCAATTGTTTCCACGACTTCAAAGTCAGCACTAACAACTATTTCAAATAGATCTACTTCCACATCTCCATGCACTTCCCAGTGAATGGTGACGGAATCATAACCTACTTCATAGTCGACCA
>CALJVA010000064.1 GCA_937975135.1 uncultured Thermoactinomycetaceae bacterium
CCTTTGGTGTTAGTATGGGTGGATGGCCGGATTTCCTTCAGGTGAACTATTTCCAAGCGTCCGCAGAATACCTATAAGCCGAAAAAAATTTACCGGCAAGCTGACCGGGATACCGACGGTTTTTCCTCTGCATAATACCGATACCCTCTCAGCTTCGTATGGAGAATCGCGATGAGAAAGGTGATCCCGTACAAAATTGCACCAATGAGGTATGCGGATTGAATGTCCGTCCGATCCGCCAGCCACCCCATGATCAGATAAGCCAAGGCGCCCCAGGGAGTCAACAAGGCGCTTCTTGCCGCCATGACTTTTGCTCTTTCCGACGGTGAAAGCACATCCTGCAGTACGGTTTCCTGGCATATTTCCCTTATTTGGTAAAACGGTCCCATCAACATGCACAACACCAAAGCCAAAAGAGCTCTTGAATTTACCGCAAAGAAAAGGGTCAAAAGGGACATCAACAATGCACTCAGCGCAATCATTAAACCCACTCGCCTTTCTAGAAACTTGGTGATTGCGACCACCACAAAGCTCCCCGCAATGCCTCCGACCCAATAGGATGCGTTGATAAAACCCCACCATTCACTCCCTTTTCCCAGGATCTCATAAGTAAAGGCCAGTATGAAGGCACTGGTCCAAACAACATTAGCTAGTGTTTCAAAAATATCCATTAATGTTAAATTCCTTATGATTCCGACCCGAATAATTTTTCGCCAAGCCGGCTCCGGTTCTGATGTTTTTCCAAGCGCCGCAGATTCCTCTGATCGGATCCCGCGAATACACACACCTGACAAAAAAAAGGATGAGGCGATGATAAGAATGACGGTGGAAAAAGGCAGGACAACAGCTAGAATCCCTCCCAGTCCCCACCCGGCGACCAGAAACAGTTGGTGAACGATGTTCAGGGTCCCGTTTGCCTTCATGTATTCTTTTTTTGACACGACTAAAGGAAGTAGCGCAAAACGAGCAGGTTGATACCATGCACCGATCGATGCGAAGATAAAGAGAACAACCAATGTCAATAACAATAGATGAGGGTCAATTTTATAAAGTAACAAAGCCAAAATTACGGTAAACCCCGCCCGGGCCCATTCGATCCACTTCAACAGCCGAACCAATAAAAATCGATGTATGAAAGAGGATCCGAGAATTCCACCCACAAAAGAACCCAGCGCCATGACGGCCAAAACTAGGGATGAACTGAATACGGAGTCCGTATGCCGATAAACTTTAACCATCACAACCACTTGCAGGAGAACCGTCCCGAGAGATTGGAGAGTTTGGGACAACCAAAGCTTCACAAATTGTGGCTGGCGAAAAAGATTTTGAAGTGTGTTATCCACGTTCAAAACACCTCTCTCTTTAGGACAAAGCAAGTGTCTTCAGGACTTTGAGCTTTACCCTAATTTTTGCGATGATTTTTTATAACAAAATTTAAAAAAAACAGGGTAAAACCTTGCTGGTAATACCCTATTTTGTTTATGTGTTTTTATTTAATTTAATAAATCGCCGAATTTGTTAAGGGCTTTCCAATTGCTCGACGTAAAATATGAACAGGAATTTCCTTTACACACCGGAAACCCATCTCATTGTGTCTACAAAACGGAATATCCTTTGTGCGGAAGGAAGGAAACATCAACCCAGGAATCGAAAAAAAGGATCCACCTTTTAATACTGCGTACCGATTAACTCTATTCGTATCGTCTGCAAGCGATGGTAAAAAAGCTCGTCCTGTAATAAAATCGCTACGGGTCCATTCCCAAGTATTTCCGATCATACCGACTACACCATAAGGGCTCACGTACTCCGGCTTGTCATAGCTCTTAGCATCACGAGTTAACGTATCGATATGATTATCATCGAACGCTGAAATAATTCCCTTTCTCCATTCCTCTATACCTTTAGGTTCTTTTCCTAACAAGTGATAGGCCCAGTTACACGCATCTTTATTGAACTCATTTCCCCAAGGCCATATCCTCCCATCAGTTCCCCTTGCAGCTTTCTCCCACTGATATTCAGTCGGCAACTCTTTACCAGCCCATCGAGCATATGCATAAGCATCATAAAAATCGATTCCAGTTACAGGATGATCCGGTTTAAAACGTGAATCCCAGTAAGTGTTTCGAGTATGATCTTTATCTTCCGGTTCATTGGGATGACAAAAAATATGACCATTTTTCTTTACATCCTCAACAAATTCGTCGTATTCAGCGTTTGTTACTGGATATTTATCAATAAAGAAAGGAGGCAACCAAACCTTACGAGCAGGCGATGCATCTGTCCAACCAAAGTTTTTATCGGGAACCTGATCAGGATCTAAACCAAAAGTGAAAAACCCTCCAGGAACAAGTACCATTTCTTTCTCTTCTTTGGTTTCGAACTCCTCAATTAATTCCTTAGGTATATCTTCTACAAAATCAAGACAATCAAACAATTTACCTTTTGCCTGAATATAACCCTCTAGTTGTTTCGCTTTTTCGGGGCTTTCGGTCCCGTATACCTGAAGTGTGTTGTATAATACTTTTGCTGCTCCTAAACCAACTGGTTTATAAGGAAAATGAATTCGTTCCGAAATATCCCCGATAATCGGAGAAACAAACCCAATGGCTTGATCTAACTTTTCTTCTCCAACTATGTCCATGGCTTTAAAGGAGACAATGTCATCTGGATCACGAGTTAATCTAATAAGTGATTCTACAGCAGTATGATATGGAATCCAATGCTTCACAAAATCCACTAGGACATGACGGACATAGGCATTTGGATGACCGACAGCCATGCCAAAAACATGTTCAGCAACCGCAGGGTGGTGGATCTTTTTGATTAGGGTAGGTAGTATTTCGTCATGAAGAAGATGTTTGAGACCTACTACACTTAATTTTTCTAATTGTTCGACCTCAACCTTTTCCTCTATGGCAGCCAGAATTTCAATTTCCTCACAATATACTTCTCTATGATCTCGATTAGCCATAAGTTTCATATTATGAACCTCCCCTAAATTTATTCAGGAAGACGGTATAAAACCGTCTTCCTGAATGTTAAAATATTCTCTCACCACTTTTCCCTGCTAAAAGTGAGCGGTTTGGTGATATGTTTGCGCCAATTTCTCTTCATCAATCCCACCTCCTCCAAATTTTTATACTATAGAAAGCATTAACTGCTTTCTATAGTATAGAATATCAAAAATTCTTTTTTCTTTTGTTAATTTAACTTTACACTTATTTTTCAATAATTTTTCATATATGAAGGGAATGTGAACAAATGTAACAAATCTCTACAACCATATTTTTTCACAGTTGTCAGCCAAGATCCCAAATCATTTTTCTTGTTGCCGTAGCACTTACACAGAACTTTTTCCTGCTGGTCAACTCTCAGATAAAAACGCAACCACCCACATAAGGAATTACCTGCTTCATCGGATTCTGCGACGGGTTTCAGATCATTGTATAGCTCAAAAAAACGACAGATCCAACAGGATCTGTCGTCGGCTTTACCCTCTTGAAGGTCGGGAGACG
>CALJVA010000065.1 GCA_937975135.1 uncultured Thermoactinomycetaceae bacterium
AATGACCGCCGCCCGCTGTTTCTCTATCCGGAACTCGATGAACTTGGTTACAGTCATGAAACAGAAGAAGCTCCAGAAGGCGGATACCGCATTACCATCAGAAAAAATTAAAATGACGGACCTTTTGAACAATCGTTGTAGGAGAGAAAGCATGAGCTCATCTTCAAACACAATGTCTTCTAGATATTCGCGTCCGATGCAGTTTATCGTCACCGGACTATTGCTGTTGGTCGTCGCCCAGGGCATGATCTTAAGTGCAGTCGACTCTCTTGCCACTGGGTTATAGACACCGATGGCGCTGGCTGCAGCCCACTGACTCATTCTCGGATTGTGTGATGAGCGCTTTTAAGAGAGTAAGAATTAAAATTATTGTAACCCTTAACTTAAGGATCGCATCTCGAGCACAAACAGCTAAAACCATTGCTATTAACACAATTCGATAATAGTTTTCCGAATACTTATTTTTTAACCCACTTGTCCATCAAAATTAATTCTTACTTCATGAAGGGATGCTGGGATCCTTTGTGCGTTGATCGTCTGAACCAAATGATTGTCATTTTTTGTTTGGGTCGTCTACCTTCACAATGTTGGACAGCTATGCTAACTTCATTATTTCGGTAGGTTCTCATGATATTGTTTTCGGAGCGTTGTGTAAAGTCCTGTTTTAGTTTATTTCCAATCGTGGTTCTAACTCTGCTTCAAATATACGAGGCCAGGGAAGTTTCACATGGACGCTATCCAGATTGTCAATCGTTCCATAAAACCGCTTATTTCCCCTAGAACCTAAGAAAATAGATTTATTTTTAAAATGTGAAAACCACTTAACCGTTTCCTGCTCCATTTTTTCTTGTACAAAGTCGTTAACCGCATCGTAGTGCTCGCCAAGTTCCCATTGACTTGCTCCCAACTGTTCGATATAACGATTGGCAGCCGGATGGACAATATTTTTATAACTATGATCTTTCGTAAACCGATGCAATAAAAATTCATAATGCGCTTTTGCTGTTTGTTTATACATGGGAACACCAAACCCAGAGGTCTGGGATATAAAACTATGCCTCGCACCTGCATGCCCAACAGTGATTCCCAAGGCATTCCCAGCAGTGTTCCACCCACTGTACGCAAATATTTGTGAGATATCCACTTCTTCAGTTAAAGCTGCTATGAGTGCTTCATCTGCTTTATTTACATAGGCTACATCAGCTATGGCCACCTTCTTTCCATCGTCTAACCACTCCTTAATTGTATCCACCATGCAATCGATATCTTGTTCACGTTCATCCGTCGATTGAGAAGGCGTATTTAACATTAACAAAATATCTGCTTTTTCTCGGCTGTCTTTCATCTCCCCTCCAGCTGCAACAATATGTTTAAACACATTTTCATCAAACGTTGTATCTTCAAAAGGTGCGATCCATTCTTTTCCGTGTACGCCACTATACGCTGTATAAATTTTAGGTTTTGTCTCGAAAAACGTATTCACAAACCGGGACACTAATACCACATCCACTTCATCTGCACCAGGAAAAATAGTAGCTCGCTGCTCAACACCTAACTCATCAATTTTCTTAACTAATTTCTCCCGTTCTGCCCGATGAAGCCCGTACTGTGCTGCATCGTCTTGTGCTAAGATTAAAAAATCAATGTATTGTTGACTCACCAAGTCTATTAAATATTTATTGACTTCATGGTTCCTCGCCCTTGCTTGCAGGTAGTCGTCTAATACATGTCCGGGGATGGCCTCTTCTAAAGCTTCCAATTCTTCCCGATACTCCTCCATTCCTAAATTGACAACCTGATCATATAGAATAGCCCACTCCCTTACCTGTTCATAATACTGTTCATACTCATCACTGATCGCAGTTACAGCTAAACGTTGGATTGTATCATAAACATATACAGGTTTATCGGGGTAAAGTTCCTTTAATTTTCTAATAACTTGTACGCCTTCTAATGCTTCTTCTAAAGGTAAAACTCCGGTTCTTGAAGCGATCAACCCACCATAAGCTGTCATACTGACCGAAATGATGAATCCATCAGCTTGCGTCGCTTGATCCAACAGCCATTTCCTCACCTTCTTAACGTCACCCGGTTGGGTATACGATCCAATGATCGATTTGGGAGGGGTCACTATTTTCATTCCCGCTGTTTTTCCTACTTGTTCTGGGAAATATACATTGGCCGGACGGTCGTCTAACGGAACCATGACAATGGTCGCTAAATCTTTTTCCGACGGATGAGCATGAGCCACATAAATACTCGTAACAGCCATCAATAAACAGAAACATATGACCATCACCCTTCTTTTCACGCTTCCATCACCCTCACTTACGTTTATTGATTAATTATTCAAGAACAGCACCGTTAGCCTTAAGCTCATCTTGTAAGTCCTGGACCTCCACAGACGCAGGTGACACGTTTTTCTCAACAGCCAAACTAGCTGCCGTTCCAGCCGCCTGTCCTGTCGCCATTGCACTCGGAGTCAGCCGTGTCGTTGCAAAAGCTTCGTGCGTCGTTGAAATACACCTTCCCGCAGCTAATAAATTATTCACATTCTTGGGGATCAGGCAACGATACGGAATATCGAATGCACCGTCCCCTTTGACAAATGCGAATTCAACCCCACGTTTTGTCGGGTCATGAATATCGATAGGGTAACCACTTCTAGCAATAACATCGTCAAACTTCCTGCCTTGTACGACATCTTCCTTATCTAAAACATAGTGACCTATAATGCGGCGCGTTTCCCTGATCCCAATCTGAGTCCCCACAGTTGTGACAGCGGCATGCTCAAATCCGGGAACATGTTGTGTAAGAAAATCAGCCACCATTAACACTTGTTTTCTCCCTTCGTACTCGGCATTCGACAAATCGTGAACGTTTGTTCCATCGTAGCCCTGCACACGTGTGCAGTTCACGAGTACTTCATCCTCGGCCGGACCTATAAAGAACAGGACTTGATCACGATTAATCGGCAATTTGGCTTTCTCCCATTGCGGATAAAAACCTTGTACACCTGATAAGGACACTTTTCCTGCCTTCAATTCATCAATAAGGGACTTTTTATAAAAATGCGAAGGATGGTCAATCATGTATTGCGTAATTTTAGTGGTGTTGACGCCTCGCATGCGAAATTTCATCGTCATCGGTTGCATTTTGTGGTCTTTTTCTCTTCCTTTAAACATTGGAACACCAGCCAAATGGCTCACGTCCCCGTCTCCTGTCGCATCAATAAATATTTCTCCAGCAATGTGTATTCTTCCCGATTTTCCCGTTACAGTGACAGATGTGATCTGATCGTCTTCGACGCACACGTTATCAACGAAACTATGCAGTAATAGCTCGACACCGGCTTCTTTCAACATTTCTATCGCAAGTACGATATATTTCTCCGGATGATAAGGCGTTACAGAATAAACAAAACCTATCGTATCCCTAATATGCCCTGGAGATCCCCCCCTCTCTTGTAAACGACTGACAATTTCTTGGGCAATCCCTTTGATCACTTGCTTTCCATCATTCGTATGAAATGTCATCCACGGATAAACAAGGGCTGCCGTGGACATACCGCCCAAAAATCCGTACCTTTCAATAAGTAAAGTTTTCATGTTGCTTCTACCTGCCGCAATCGCTGCATTAATTCCAGCTGGACCTCCACCTACAACAATCACATCATAGTACTCATTGATTTCCATTTAATGACACCTCTCTCAAAATGGTTTATTTCAGACTTCCTGCCGTCATCCCTTCAATAAACTTCTTCTGTGCTAAAAAGAAAATAATTAATAATGGAATTGTTGCTAATGAAGTTGCACTCATCATATGGTGCCAAGCGGTCCCCGTCTCATCTGTAAACAATGACAATCCAACAGGGAGAGTCATCAGTTCGCGTTCATTCACTAAAATAAGTGGCGTTAGAAACTCATCCCAATTCGTGATAAACGTAAAAATCGTTAACGTTGAAAGACTCGGTACTGCTAGCGGCAACATGATTCTCCAGTAAGTCCCCCACCGTGAACATCCATCCATCCCAGCCGCTTCTTCTAATTCATAAGGAATGGTTAAAAAGAATTGACGCATTAAAAA
>CALJVA010000066.1 GCA_937975135.1 uncultured Thermoactinomycetaceae bacterium
GGAGCCGCTTTTGCTCTACTTTTTGATCCTGAGAGAACGATGATTGAATTTTTGTTACCCTTCTGTATAACTTGGGCAGCAGTCTACTGGGCGGTTAGTTACTTCTTCTTCACTCCTCGTAGTTCACAAAAAACGGAGCAAGATTAGATTCTCCATTTAAATAAAAAGGAGTGGTAAAAGGGTGAGACGACTTGGTGTCTTGGCTGTTTTGCTGGCTTTCTTGTGTCCCTCCTTGTATCCGGGTCAAGTAGAGGCAAGTAAGGCTGGAGTTGGAAAAAGGTTAAATATCCAGATCAAAGTGACGACTCATTCTGTCACCCTCTCCTGGAAGGGGATTGCTGACCATTATGAAGTGATCTCCCTGCGGGAAAAGGGAAAAAAGATGTGGTCAGGAAGAAAAACCAGCCATACGCAAAAGGGATTGGAATCGAATGAAAGACAAGGATATAAGGTAATTGCCTATGATCAGCAGAAAAAGAAGGTAACAGAGGCGAAGGTGAATACATCCACCTTAAAGACTGAGGCTCAAAAGCAGGAAGCGTTGCAATCAATGAAAGAGCGTTATAAAAAAAATGGAACAACCCGCTTTTCCCCCTTCGTACCCAATGATTGATGCCTGGATGGAGACGATTGTGGAAGGGGAAGAGATCAAAATTATCCGGCATAATATACCTGATGAGGATGGAATCTATGAGGTGTACCGCGATCATAAATTTCTGAAGAAGGTAAAGGGGAATACCTTTATCGACCGGGAGCCGCTTAATGGCCCTCGTAGTTATCGGGTTATCGGGAAAAAGAGACCTCCTCAATGGAGAATTGATCAGGCTAAGGCTTATTTAAAGAAACAGAAAATCAAGATCCCACTGGAGAATGAAGAGGCCCTGTTCTATGAGACCAATGATCTTGGGATCATTATGAACATCGGTGAGTTGGCAGACAATCGGGAAGATATGATCACAAAAGAAAAGGAGAAGCGGAAACTTCAAGGCTCAACGCCAAAGAAAAAGCCCCGTCTTCAGGAGCTAATCACAGCCAATGTTCCACTCCTCGCTCACATCACATGGCTGCCCCTTCGCTCTCCTGCAAAAAAATAAAGTTACCAAGCCCACGGGTTAAAGCCTGTGGGCTTTTTTATATGACAAGTGTCATCTTCAAGTCCTGATGGTTGTGAATACCCGTGGTCTGTCGCTGCTGGTAGGATAAAAGCAGCTCAAACAGGAAGCGGAGGGGATTATCGAGCTGATTCATGGAGTCTCTGTTCTCCTTCTATTTGTAGCGAATCTTACCATAAGGAAGATGTGCATTGGTTACAGCTAGCTATCTTGTCGGGTACCCTTGCGTAAATACCGTCTACATCGCAATACTTTTTACAGAAAAGCCTGTAGTTGTTAATCAGCCAAGTAGCGCAGGCAAGGGTAATTACTATGCAAATTACTCCAATAATGGGCCTGGAAATATCTTGATTATCAATTAAGAGGCGCCCGAATTACGTTTGTTGTTGTTTTGCTTTCCTTTCCCTACATTTCTTACTAAATACAGAATGGCAAAATAAACAGCGGTTATCCCGGCAATTAAAATTAAAAAGCCCCAAACACTGAAGTTTTGAAACAAAAAAACCACTCCTCTATATCTCGTTATACCCCCGATAGAATTGTTTCCACCGGGGGCATTATTACCCAAATCTATTCAGCGGTAGACACGGATAATGTACTTCCGCTATCGTACCACACTTTAGAGGTTACCCAAGTAGAAGAATACGCAACACTTGCAACATAAGACTTGGAGTCGTTTGTTGAACATGTGATGATCCCATTTTTCTTACATGTATTAGTAATGCTACCATCGTAGACTTTACCAATATAAGTTCCACCTGATCCGATCGCTCCATACGCTGTGTGCCTAATCGTGTGTTGGATCTGATAAGCCCGCGAAGAACCTGCTATCACATATGAGTTATATGATCCACCAAAGCTATTGTTAACAATCCCAATATCAGAATAAACACTTCCTTTCATCCATAATCCTACAGACCTATTTGAATTATACTTGGTTCTGTCGAAATTCCACGTCTTTTTTCCCAAAATCCCTACTTCCCCATCTTTTGCCGAAGCTGGTTTTGCATATGTCCTGATAAATTCAGCATCTTTTTCACTCAATGGTTCGTAAAGATCGTATGAGTCTGCGATTTGCTTCAGCCTCAACAAAGCTTCCTCACTAGATAGTACATCATTATCCGCTGCTTGAACGGGAATTACAGGAATCCCCACAAGAATTATGGAAAGAAAGAACAGGTAGGATACAATCTTTTTCAAATAGACCAAATGCCAAAGATGACAGGATTAGAAGTGGCGCGAAAAATAAGAGAAGCAAACTTGCCCTGTAAGATCATGATAGTAACCACTTTTTCCAGACCAGGTTATTTGCAGCAGGCGATAGAAATAAAAGTTGATGCTTATCTGTTAAAGGATGAGCCCATCGATTTTTTAGTAAATGGGATCCGCAAAGTAATGAAGGGAGAGCAGGTGATCAGCAGTGATCTGGCAACAATGCTCTTTATGCGGGAGACCAACCCACTAACAGAGCGAGAGAGACAAGTACTTCAACTGGTAAGGGAAGGGATGAGCACACGTCAAATTGCCAAAACTTTATATCTCACCAGCGGGACAGTAAGGAATTATTTGTCCTCTGCGATTCAGAAGCTGGAGGTTACCACACGACATGCTGCCATTCAGAAAGCGATGGAAAAGGGATGGTTATAGAAATGTGGTGAATTACGTGCCGTACCGTGGTACTAAGGAGCCAAAGAAATTGGTGATAGAAAGGATCAAAAAGATGAAAAAGGAGACGAATGAACATAAAAGCCCATGGCTTTACTTTGCCTTTACCAATCCGGATGTAGGGATTAAGCCCCTCTGTTTTACAGAACCAAGGGAAGTGATTATCGCCACATCAGTAGCAGAAGTTTTGCCCGCGTTGCAAAGAATTGAGGAGAAAGTACAGAAAGGTTTCTATGCAGCAGGTTACCTCTCCTATGAGGCAGCTCCTGCTTTTAACCATCATTTCACAGTAGTCTCTGGACAGCAGAAGCCTCTGTTATGGTTCGGAATTTTTCGTGAGCCCTCAGTTCTACCAGCAGAACCTAGAGGGCCATTTTCTGTTTCCCATTGGCAGCCAGATACCACACCAGAAGAGTACCAGAGAAAGTTTGATCACGTAAAAAAATATATTGATCAAGGTGAAGTTGACCAGATAAACTATACCATTCGCTTCCAGGCTCAGTTTCAGGGCGATTCCTTTGCCTTTTATAAGCAACTGGCCAAAGCCCAGTCTGCCAATTATTCCTGTTATTTAAGACTGGGAAATGACAGCATTCTTTCAATTTCGCCAGAGTTATTTTTCCATCGAGAGGGACATAGGATTACCGTCCGGCCTATGAAAGGGACCGTAAAAAGGGGCAGATGGTATGAAGAGGATCAGATGCATCGTCAATGGTTACAAGAGTCGAAAAAGAATCAGGCGGAAAATCAGATGACTGTGGATTTGATGCGGCGGGAGTTGGAGCAGATTGCAAAACCTGGCACCATAACGGTACCGCAGAGATTTACGATTGAACAGTATCCGACCGTTTACCAAATGACCTCTACTGTTACTGCCCAAATGCAACCAGAGATCGGCTTGAAAGACCTTTTTAAAGCACTCTTTCCCTGTGGTTCCATTACCGGTATACCAAAGGAAAAAGCGACAACTATCATCGCAGAATTGGAAACTTCTCCCCGGGAAGTTTACTGTGGAGCGATTGGTTACCTTACTCCAGGAGGGAGAACAATCTTCAATGTACCGATCCGAACTGTATGGATCGATCACCAACGGGGGATCGCTACCTATGGAGCAGGGGGAGCGATTACCCGTGAGTCAACCTCTGAAGGAGAGTATCAGGAAGTACTAGCCAAGGCGGCACTTTTGACACAAAAGATGCCCGACTTTCGGCTTCTGGAAAGTATAAGGCTTGAAGATGGCCAGTATTTTCTGTTGGAAGAACACCTGGAGAGGCTGAGCGATTCTGCCGCCTATTTTGGATTTAAAGTGGATCCATCGGCCATCAAGGCGGCTTTACTAACCTATGCAGAGGAGAAAACCCAAGGCACCTTTAAGGTTCGTTTGTTGAGTACAAAGGAAGGGGAATTTCAAATTGCAGGGGAAGAGATACCTCCCCGCCATACTTTTTATTCTGCCGTGCTAGCTAAAAAGCCGATTTCTACAAAGGAGCTCTTTCTTTATCACAAAACAACACACCGCGAGCTTTACCAAGTGCATCGAGCCCAAGCTCCCAATGTGGATGAGGTGCTTCTGTGGAATGAGTATCGTGAGCTGACAGAGTTTACAACAGGAAATCTTGTGGCTGAGATTGACGGGCAGCGATACACGCCCCCAATTGCCTGTGGTTTATTACCAGGCACATTCCGCCGTTACTTGATACAAAAAAATAAGATTCAAGAAAGAAGACTGTTACTGGAAGATTTAAAGCGTTGTTCAAGGTTGTGGCTAATCAATGGGGTAAGAAAATGGGTACCAGTGAAATTGGTTATCCTTACCTAAGGCGAAGAAAATGGATCTATGTATAAATTAAAGAAAGCATAAAAAATGCGCCATCTTCCGATGCAGGGAAAAGGCGCTGGGAAATTCCCGGATATGAGTGATAAAGGTCGGAAGGGCATGGAGGCCCCACTGGAAACGACGCCGAGGGCAGACCCATGCCTATTGGAATTTATATTAACTTCTACACCAATCCCCAACGGATCATCCCCAACGCAGTGGAGAGTCCGATTAGAATCCCGTGGGCAAGAAGTAATACAACAAAGTAGACCACATCCTTGTACCCCCAGGGAATGGTGCGATAAAAGGTTCGGTTCCACGATCCATCGAAACCACGTGCCTCGAGAGCAATGGCGACTCTCTCTGCTTTGCGAATGCCTTGGGCAAGCAATGGGATCGTGAAGCGGAAGGCAGTCTGAAGACGCTCCCGGAGGCTGGTCGCGCGGTGAACACCGCGTACTCGATGGGCTGCACGGATCTGTGCAAGCTCTTGATGAAAAAGAGGGAGAAAACGAATCCCGGCTAAGAGAGCATAAGCCCACTTGGGTCGCAGGCGAAATTGCTGCATTAAGCTAAGAACAAAGGAAGTGGGATTGGTCGTCATAATAAAGATGAAGCCATAATAGAGAAATGCCAGCATCCGAAAACCAATGGTAAGACCATTCATCAGCCCTTCTTTTGTAAAGTGAAACCAAGCCCATTGAAACCATATAGTTTCCCCCCGTCCAAAGGCTGCTAAGCTCCAGGTGCTCAGGAAGAAAAGGAATAAAAAAGAAACAAAGGTAGTGAAAAGTATTTTTGCGGGGAGTCGGAGCATGGTAAAGGTAATGATTAAAGGGATCAGCATGAGTAAAAAGCTGGTGAAGGGATCACTGATAATTGTAAGCAGCAGCATAAAGAAACCGTGTGTGGCCAGTTTGAACGCTGGATTTAGCTGACCAATAATCCCGCGATCCTCCATAAAAGGGGGTGCGGTATGGGATTTAATAAAAATATTTCCCTCGCACCCTTCCTCCTTTCCGTTATCATCCTCATCCTATAGTAATTTCGGCTAAACTGGTGTTGATTTAGCCGAAGTTTCGTCGGTGCTGGTACTCCAGATACAAAGGTCTTTCTAGACGGGCTTGCTTCAGTATCTCAGTATGGGTAAATAGCTCTTCCGGTGGACCAGAAAAAAGAAGTTGTCCCTCGGCAAGGACCGCTGCTTTGGTTGCATGGCGATAAGCCAGTTCCACATCGTGGGTGGCCATAATGATCGCTGTACCCCTTTGACGTAGTATTTCTAGCCGCTCTAGCAATTCCTCTGTTGTGGTGGCATCTTGGCCGAAAGTGGGCTCATCCAATAATAAGAGCTTGTATTCCTTAAGTAGCATACTGGCTACACTTAGGCGTCGTTTTTGTCCTACGGATAAGGTGTAGGGGTTGGCCTCGCGAAGGGGCAATAAGCGGAAGTCATAGAGTAACTTTTCTACCTTTTCTGTGATCTCTTTTTCTGGCCATTTTTCAAGTTTCCCGATAAAGGCAACTTCATCCTCCACACGATCAGTAATAAATTGATGCTCAGGATTTTGAAACACAAAGCCAATGTGCTGTGATAAGATTTCTGGCTTCAGCTCTTTGTCCGATTGGGTAAAGGAGTAGCTTAATTTCCCCGAACTAAGGGAATGAATACCGATCAAGGTTTGTAACAAAGAGCTTTTTCCCGCTCCATTGGGTCCGAGAAGGACAACCCATTCTCCGGGATAGACAGTCAAGTTGACCTTTTGCCAGAGGGCTTTGTCTTTTCGGTGGTAAAGTGCTCCTTCAGAAAGCGTGAGCAAAGGCTCTTTTTCTGTAGGCGATGATTTTGGTAGGGGTTTCCACTGTTCTACCTTTTCGGGGTGTTTTCCTTTTATAATACTTTCCCATGTGGCAGGCCAAAGTTTCGGCTTCCAGATTCCATAACGGGTGATGGCCGTTTCATTTCGGCGAAAAAGAGGCAAGGGTGCTCCTTCATCGATGATTTTCCCCTCCGGAGAGAAAAGGATCACCCGATCGATCCAATCCATCAGCCCATCCAATTTATGTTCTACGAGTACTAATGTGTGTTTGCCTTTTAATTGGCTGAGGTCGTTCAAAATTTGTCGTGTTCCGGCAGGATCCAATTGGGCTGTCGGCTCATCGCAAAAAAGTACCTCGGGCTCCATCGCTAGCACAGCAGCTAAAGCTAAACGCTGTTTTAAACCACCGGATAAGGTGTTGATTTGCGTGTGATCGGGTAAATGATCCAAATCCATTTGTTTTTTTAATGAAGCGATCCGGTCAGGCATCTTTTCCGGTGGGATTGCTTTATTCTCTAAACTAAAGGCGATTTCATCAGCGATTTCCAGCATACAAAATTGACTGTCAGGATCTTGAAAGAGAGTCCCTACATTTTGGGGAGCTTTTACATTTCCCTTAATCCATGCATGGATGGAACGAGGGATTATCCCAGATAAGGTGTACAACAGAGTACTCTTTCCACAGCCACTTGGCCCGAGAAAAAGTACAGATTCTCCTTGATTAATTGTTAGATTGATTTTTTTCAGTGTAGGTTCATCTCGATCAAAGTACTGTACCGAAAGGTTTTCACAGAGAAGTTGGGGTGTGCTCATGATTTGTCCCATTCCGGTTTTTTCTTAGAGGTAATGATGGCGTAGCTGTTTAAAACCCCTGTTTTAGCAACCAGGTCAACGATCCATTTACCCAGCAGTCCACATACAAAGAGTGAGCCAACGGTACGTAAAATAATGCTCATGGTTTGGACAAAAACAGTTTTCTCTGCATAGCCCCAAAATGCATAGTCGACGATAAAACTACCTGCAGTAGCAGCTACAGACATCCCCATCAATACTGGCAGGTCCCAGCGACGATAGCGAACGGCCATCAACACTGCTTCTGCGCCCAAGCCTTGCAAAGCCCCACTTAAAAGGGTGGTTAAGCCATAAGAGCTACCGGTTAGTAACTCCCCTGAGGAGGCAGCCATTTCAGCAAGAAAAGCAACTCCAGGCTTTCGGATAATGTAGGCAGCAATAATACTGGCAATAAACCAGAAGCCATATACAAATTGGCCGGAAAATCCGGTAAGTAAATCGGCAAAGTCATAAATTGGAGTCCATAAACGGTACAATACACCGCATAAAATAGCAATAATAACGGTTAATATCACTTCTCGGATATTGAGCGTTTTTTCTTTCACTCGAAATACCTCCATATAGATTGTGAAATTACTAAAAAATGCCTGCCGAATGGGCAGGCGGGATTTGCACAGTAAAAAACTGTGCTGGAAGCACAGCGAACTGTGTAAACAGCCACGTTACTTCCTCCCGCTGGTATTACCCAGATCGAGTTCCAAGGGTTAACATGTAAGAACATGTTTCTCAGCCAATATGGCACCCCTAGCAACGATTTATTTAATTTTTTTATTTGCAATCGCATCTTAACACATTTCACCAATCCAGGGCAAGGGAGAAGAGGAGAAGGAATGGTTTGTATTGGGATCTCGCCCCTTCTGTACAATCTCCGAATAACTCCTTGATTCACTGCTGTACTTAAGATAGAATGGATTGAGAATCAGAATCAATTGATAATCACTTTAAACAAAGGTTGGTAAACTTTCGCCACATAAGTCACCACGCTCACTGGGATGTGCATGTTTTATTGAAAATAATCCAGGATGCCAAAAAGTGCATCGTGGTTGGATATAGATGGTGTAAATATTAAGACTTCAAATGGAGGAATGTTTGTATGGCTACATCACCAAAGTTTAAGATAGAGGATTTGCATGTTGGGATTGAGGGAAAAGAGATTTTAAAGGGGATAAACCTGGAAATTAATGGCGGGGAAGTTCACGCTATTATGGGCCCCAATGGAACAGGGAAAAGTACACTTGCCTCAGCGATTATGGGACATCCCAGTTATGAAGTAACCAAAGGGCACGTTTATCTAGATGGCGAAGATATCTTGGAGATGGAAGTGGATGAGCGAGCTCGCAAAGGCTTGTTTCTCGCAATGCAGTATCCCAGCGAAATTAGCGGGGTAACCAATGCCGATTTCCTGCGAAGTGCAATAAATGCACGTCGTGGTGAGGGAAATGAGATTTCGATCATGCGTTTTATGAAGCAGTTGGATAAGACCATGGAAAAGCTGGGAATGGATGAGTCATTTGCTAGCCGCTACCTGAATGAAGGGTTCTCTGGAGGAGAAAAGAAGCGTAACGAGATTCTGCAAATGATGATGCTGGATCCACGGATTGCGATTTTGGATGAAATTGATTCAGGATTGGATATTGACGCTCTTAAGGTAGTGGCTGAGGGTGTCAACTCGATGCGTAAACCAGAGTTGGGTATATTGATTATTACTCACTACCAGCGTCTCCTCAACTATATTAAGCCTGATTATGTACATGTTATTATGCAAGGTCGTATTGTTCGTTCGGGTGGTCCAGAGTTAGCCGAGCGCCTCGAAGCGGAAGGTTATGACTGGATCAAAGAAGAGCTAGGCATCAAAGATGAAACCGTCGAGCAAAAGGCCTAAGGTCGAGGTGATAAAGATGAGTGTAGACACCCAACTCTTTTTTAACCGTGATACGATTGTGAACTATTCCAAGAAACAAGGTGAGCCGGAGTGGATGCTGGAACTGCGTCTGAAGGCTTTTGAACAATATAGTTCCCTTCCTATGCCCAAATTGGAACAGACCTCAATTGACAACTGGAACTTTTCAGATGTACATCCTTTTGTCGAGGAAAGTGCAGCGGATGGATTGGATTCATTGCCTGAGGAAGTTCGTTCCCTTCTCTCAGAGGAAGAAGAAAAAAGCAACATTATTGTGCAAAAAAATGCCAGCATTCTCTTTAAAGAGCTGGACGCTGAGCTAAAGGATAAAGGAGTTATTTTTACCGATTTAACTACAGCTCTAAAGGAGCATCCAGAACTCCTCCAGAAGTACTTTATGTCAGAAGCAGTAAAGCCAGATGAACATCGTCTAACTGCTCTCCATGCTGCTTTATGGAGTGGTGGAATGTTCCTCTATATCCCCCAAGGGGTAGAAGTGGAATCGCCTTTCCAGACTTTATTCTGGGTGGAGGGCTCTGAGATAGGGATCCATCCCCATGTGCTTGTTGTTGCGGAAGCAAATAGCCATGTAAATATGGTGGTAAACATTATGGGGGGCGAAGGAGAGAGCAAAGTTGTCAGCAATGGCCTGGTCGAGGTTTTTGTTGGATCAGGTGCCCAAGTACGGGTTGCGACATTGCATAATCTAGGAGCCCAAGCAGTAGAATCCATTTATCGACGAGCGGTTGTAGACCGGGATGGTCATATTGAATGGATTATTGGGAACCTCAACTATGGGGATACGGTTTCTGATAATAAAACCAAGCTCCAGGGCCAAGGTGGGCAAGCAGATATTAAGTCGATTACCGTCGGTTCAGGAAAGCAGCGCTATAACGTTACCTCCACTGTGAATCACCAGGGAACCTATACAGATAGCGAGATCTCAGAGCGAGCTGTGATGAAAGATAAGGCAAGCAGCATTATCAATGGAATCACTTGGATTGAAAAAGGGGCAAGCAAAGCCAATGGTCAACAAGCCGAAAGAGTTTTGATGCTGAGCAAAGATGCTCGGGGTGACGCCAACCCAATTCTTCTGATCGATGAAAATGACGTAAAAGCAGGGCATGCTGCCAGTGTGGGGCGCATTGATCAGCTGCAACTCTATTATTTGATGTCCCGTGGGATTACACGAGCTGAGGCTGAAAAGCTAATCATCTACGGCTTCCTTGATCCCGTGTTAGCGGAAGTTCCAGCTGAATCTCTGCGTAAGCGCCTCATTCAATTGGTGGAAAGGAAATTAGCCTAATGAACCCTTATGTTAAGGATTTCCCAATTCTAGATCAGAAAGTAAACGGGCGTCCCCTTGTATATCTTGACAGCGCTGCCTCTTCACAAAAGCCGATTCAAGTGATTGAAGCTGTGGAATCCTACTATAAAGAAATTAACGCCAATGTGCACCGAGGAGTTCACACCTTAGCTGCCAAGGCAACGGACGCTTATGAGGGGGCAAGGGAGAAAGTACGCTCTTTTCTCCATGCCGCCTCTACAAAAGAGATTATCTTTACCCGGGGAACGACGACAGCTCTTAATCTTGTGGCGCTCAGTTACGCTCGTGCGAAGTTAAAGGAAGGAGACGAGATCGTTACCACCTATGCCGAGCACCACAGCAACTTAATTCCTTGGCAACAAGCGGCCAAAGCAACGGGAGCAAAACTTCGCTATCTCCCATTGGAACCCGATGGCACCTTGGATCTTGCTAAGGCAGAAGAATTTCTAACAGAGCGTACCAAACTGCTTGCCATCGGCCATGTGTCCAATGTGCTAGGTACGGTTCATCCCATTCGCGAACTGGCAGCTCTTGTCCATGCCAAGGGGGGCGTGATTGTGGTGGATGCGGCACAAAGCGTCCCCCATATGAAAGTGAATGTCCAGGAGTTGGATTGTGATTTTCTAGCGTTTTCTGCACATAAGATGACAGGACCTACAGGGATTGGTGTTCTCTACGGCAAGCAGGAACTCTTGGAAGAGATGGAACCCGTTGAGTTTGGTGGTGAGATGATTGACCATGTAGATCTCTATGATGCTACATGGAAAGAGCTCCCCTGGAAATTCGAGGGGGGAACACCGATAATCGCAGGAGCAGTTGGCTTAGGAGCAGCCATCGATTATTTAGAGAGCATTGGGATGGACTGGATTCAGCAATATGATGAGAAGCTAGCAACCTATGCTCAAGAGCAACTGGAACAGATTGACGGTGTCACCATCTATGGTCCTAAGCATCGGACGGGGGTAGTCACCTTTAATGTTGAGGGCATCCATCCTCATGATTTAGCAACAGTATTGGATTCGGAAGGAATCGCCATTCGAGCTGGACACCATTGTGCACAGCCCTTGATGAGACAGCTGGGGGTAAGTGCAACGGCTCGGGCCAGCTTTTATCTATATAATTCAGAAGAAGATATTGAACGGCTAGTGAAAGGTATTCAAAAGGCGAAGGAGTTCTTCAAGAATGTCACTTGATGATTTATACCGGCGCGTCATCATGGATCATTATCAAAATCCGCGCAATAAAGGGCGGCTTGAAGATGACGCGGTAACCGTCGATCTAAACAATCCAACATGTGGTGACCGGATTTCACTGCAGATGCGAATTAAAGATGATACAATTGAAGATGTAAAGTTTCTTGGTGAAGGATGCTCGATCAGTATCGCATCGGCATCCATGATGACTCAGGCCATCAAGGGGTTGAAGGTGGAGGAAGCCTTATCTCTGGTTCATCTCTTTTCCCAGATGGTTCAGGGAGAAGAGGTGGACTTTGAGCGTTTCCCCTTGGAGGATATTGAGGCGCTGAGCGGTGTATCTAAGTTTCCTGCTCGGATTCGCTGCGCAACATTGGCTTGGAAGGCGATGAAAGAAGGTATTCAACCGCTAGTAGAAAATGATTCTTAAGTCCCGATAAGGAGGGATTGATTGTGGCTAAACAACTGCCGAAACTCTCAGAGTATCAATACGGCTTTCGTGATAAAGATGTTTCTGTTTACCGCACAGGTCGTGGGTTGAGTCGGGAAGTTGTAGAAGAAATTTCGGCTCTTAAAGGTGAACCTGATTGGATGTTGGAGTTTCGCCTGAAAGCACTGGAGCAGTTCTACAAAATGCCGATGCCCAATTCGGCCAACAGTAAGTGGTTTTCGATCTTGCCTGGAGATTTGAGTGAGCTTGACTTTGATAATATTACGTATTACGTGAAGCCCTCTGAACGACAAGGGCGCACCTGGGATGAGGTACCTGAAGAGATTAAGCGTACTTTTGATCGCTTAGGGATTCCCGAAGCGGAACAGAAGTTTCTCGCTGGTGTTTCTGCTCAGTACGAATCTGAGGTAGTCTACCAGAGCATGCAGAAAGATCTGGAGGCACAAGGGGTTATCTTTACTGATACGGATACCGCAGTCAAAGAGTACCCTGAATTGGTGAAGAAATACTTTGGAACGGTGGTACCTCCAACAGATAACAAGTTTGCAGCCTTAAATAGTGCGGTTTGGAGTGGGGGTAGCTTTATCTACGTCCCCAAAGGTGTAAAGGTTGAAATCCCCTTACAGGCTTATTTCCGGATCAATTCGGAAAATATGGGACAATTTGAGCGAACCTTGATTATTGCAGACGAAGGTAGCTTTGTTCACTATGTAGAAGGTTGTACAGCACCAATTTATAGTACCAGTTCGCTGCATAGTGCCGTTGTAGAAATCATCGTAAAAGAGAATGCACGGACCCGCTATACTACTATTCAAAACTGGTCTCCTAACGTTTATAACCTGGTTACCAAGCGTGCAGTTGCTGAGCGTGGCGCCCATATGGAGTGGGTGGACGGAAATATCGGCAGCAAGGTGACGATGAAATATCCCGCCGTGATTATGAAAGGCGAAGGAGCAAAAGCAGATATCCTGTCCATTGCCGTTGCCGGTAAGGGTCAGCATCAAGACTCTGGAGCCAAAGTAATCGCTCTTGCACCTAATTGCACTTCTACAATTGTCGCAAAATCGATTGCTAAAGATGGTGGGAAGGTAACCTATCGTGGGGTTTCCAGCTTTGGACGAAATGCAGCCGGTTCCAAGTCCAATGTCAAGTGTGATACTTTGATCTTGGACAATAAGTCTACTTCAGATACAATTCCCTACAATGAAATCAAAAATGATGACATCGTACTAGAACACGAAGCAAGTGTAAGTAAGGTAAGTGAAGACCAACTCTTCTACTTGATGAGCCGTGGACTTACTGAGGATGAAGCAACCCAGATGATCGTTATGGGCTTTATCGAACCCTTTACCAAAGAGCTGCCCATGGAATATGCGGTGGAAATGAACCGTCTCATCAAGTTGGAAATGGAAGGTTCCATTGGGTAAGAAAACAACAATCCCGTCACAACTATCAAATGTGGCGGGATTTCTTTTATCTTTCGCTTTGATGTTAGAGTTAATGGGGAGATTATCTTATTAATGCAAAAAGGGGAAGTGAATGATGTATATCCCAAAATACTTTCAAGTGACGGATTTTGATGAAATTCGAGCGTTTATTCAGCGGAACTCCTTTGCAACCGTAGTTACAACAAGTCAAGGAAAGCCCATCGCTTCCCACTTGCCCTTACAACTCCAAAAGTGGGAGGGGGAATATTATATCACTGGTCATATGGCCTATGGAAATCCCCAGTGGAGAACATTTGCAACATGTGATCAAGTTTTGGTCATCTATCAGGGACCCCATGCTTACATTTCTTCTTCGTGGTATGGGCATGAAAATGTTCCAACATGGAATTATCAGGCAGTACATGTTTATGGGAGAGCAAGCCTCTTGACTGAAGAAGAGTTGAAGCAAGACCTTGCTTCATTACTTGAAACATATGAGAAGCATCGTGAAAACCCGGTACTGTGGGATACGTTATCCCCAGAGCTGTTGGAAAAAGAGTTAAAGGGGATTGTTGGCTTTAAAATTAAAATACAAGAGATTCAGGCTGCTTATAAACTAAGTCAGAATCGCAATGAAGAGGATTATCAAAACATCATTGCAAAATTACAAGATGAAGATAATATCAATTCCCAACAGATCGCAGAGGTAATGAAAGAGAAAAGAAGGTACAAGGATTGATTCGTTCGCTCCCCCTTTGATAAAAAGCTGATCCAATCCAGGAAGAGGAAAATGGGACATGATTCGTTTTTTTGATTGGCTCAGTTAAATCTTCATTGAAAAAAGAAGCAAGGTATGAGCAAGAGGATGTGATGTTTAATAGGAAGACAGCCATCTCCCATCATTTATGCAAAGGTTAGAGGTAATTCGACAAGATGCGGAGAATTCCTATTTAGGAGAAATATAGTAACATAACTTTATTCATTGATAGGGAGATGGAGCATTCTTATGACTAAAAAGAAAAGAATCGGTCTCATTATGAGAAAAGGATATGGGATCCATGCCGATCATATTGATACTCTTCGCCGCTTTGTGGATGAGATTTACTTATGGACGGCAGTAGAGTCTGAAATGATCGATCCAAGGTTTGCCCATGTTTATAAACTTCCCCCATTATCAGAAGAAGAAGTCTTCGAGGGAATTATCGGACAAGCTAAACAATTGGATATTCCCTGTTTTATCACGTGGCAGGAGACGGATGTTTTGTTAACCGCTAAATTAAATGAACAGATGGGAAATTTCGATGTCCCTGTCTCTGCTGCGATGATATCCCGCAATAAAATAAAGCAGCGAAAATTTCTTGTAGAAAATAATCTCCCCTGTCCTCGGTTTAATGAAGTCGCTTCCCTAGAGGAAGCTCTAACTGTAGCCCAGCAAATGGGCTATCCTGTTATTATAAAACCCACCAAAGCGGCTTCTAGTGCCAATGTAAGTCTCGTTTTCTCTGATGAGGAATTAAAGAAGGCTTATCAAAAGCTAGATTATTTTGTGACCCAAGAGCAAGGATTTTATGAACACAATCGAGATGAATCTTACATCTTGATTGAAGAGTTTGTGTCTGGTGAAGAGGTAACAGTAGATGGGGTTGTTGTAAATGGTCAGTTTTATCTTGGTGGTATCCATCATAAAAAAAGAATGATGGGTCCTTTCTTTGAAGAAGATGAGTATACTCTTCCTTATATAGGAGAACAAGAAGCAGAACTAAAGCAGCTCGCCGAAGCAATCTGTAGTTCACTGGGGTTAAAAAACAGCTTATTTAATGTGGAAGTTCGACAGGATCATCACGGTCAGCCAAAGATCATTGAGTTTAGCGCAAGAATTAGTGGTGGTCATGTATATCGCAATATACGGGATGTTCACAAAATTGATTTGGTTGCTGCTCATTTAACGGGTGTTCTGGGTGAGAGCTAGGAGGTTTCTAATTTTTTTCTAGACCGATCTCCTTTTCCTCGAGTGGCGACATGTATTAAATTTGTCTATGCTTCCGGAACCGTAAGGAGCAATCATGCAGGGGATGCTGCCTTGGAACCTGCTTTTCGGGCATATTATCCGGTGGCACGACCTGGAGAATCAATTAAGCGAGCACCGGAAGGATTTGATATTGCAGGCCTTCTTTCCGTATGGGGAGAATACAAGGCACCGGAAGATTTGGAGAAGGTTCGGCAGTCTGCTCGTTTATTGGAAAAGAAGCTAGGTCTTAACCTGGATACAAGCGTATTTTCTAGGAGGGATACATAGATTTAATGTTGTGGTGGAGTCTATCGATTTAGATAGGCTCCTCATTATCATCAGAGAGAGGATCAAGGGGCGAATCAAATGTTAAGGAAAATATCCTTTATTTTATTTCTTGCCATTACGTTGTCAGGTGAAGGGATGCTGACAGTTACACTTTTGTGGACGATTTTAGATAAGGGCGGATCAGCAATAAATATCGGACTGATCCTGGCCATCATGAGTGTGGTGCCTTTTCTGATTCAAAAATATGTCCGGCCAGTTCGCACCGTACTTACTCATCGGCCTTTACAAGTATTTGCGTTGGCTCGTTTAGGAGGTCTGGTTGTCCTTGGACTTCCTTTATTATTTCCAGAAGAAATGATGATTTACAGTTTGTATCTATTAGCTGGTTTATTTTCTGTCATCCTGTTTCTATCAATTCAAAGCTTGGAGGCGTATATGTCTCATATGGTATTGGAGGGCGCACTTTCTGCAGACCAGGCATCCAATACGCTGCAAACTTCAATCCAAATCGGAGCTTTCGGTGGAAATGACCTAGCCGGTTTATTACTCAGTTTAGGTGGATTCTTTACCGTCATGATTGGTCTAGCAGTCTCACTGGGGATCGGAATGGTGCTTCCCTATGTCGCTTCATTTTTTGCAGCTGCATTGAATCCTCAAAAGAGAGAGCAGGAAAAGACGATTAAACAAACAGAAATTACGGAGGAAAGTCGAAAAAAGATTCTACAACTTACGGTTTTTGCCGTTGCTTTATTAACTGTTCAACTCGCTTCCTTTAACTTTCTACTTCCCATTCTGTTTCATGATGTGAGGGAATGGGGTTCGCTAGAGTATGGACTTGTCAGTTCTGCAGCGGGAGTAGGCGCCTTTCTGGCGACGATTATTGGCCGTTGGGTCCGTTATGTCCCCCATCACTCTTTTCTGCTTATCGCAGTGTTAGATATTTTTATTGCTTTTTTTGCTTTTTGGCCAGCAGTGGTAATCATGTCGTTTCTACTCGGGTTTGTCTTTAACCGCAATCGGATTGTGCAAAGAAGTATGATGTTTGCCTATATTAAAAATAAAGAGGAGACAACACTTTGGTCCAGTCGTTCAACACTTGCTTTTCAACTGATGAAAGCAATCGTCCCATTAGTATTGGTGTTTCCCTTGTTTTTTGTTGGAAATCAACAAGCGGGATTAATCTTTTCGTGCATAGGTGTAATCGTGTCTGCAGGTATGTATTTAATTTATAGCCGGGAAAAGGGGTTGGAAAAAGGGTTGCTGGAGAATGACAAAGTAAAGTTGGCAAATTGACACGGAAACGAAGATCCAGGGGAAGAGTCCCTGGATCTTATTTTTACCTTATGAATCTTTCAAAGTGGCCGTTTGGCCTTTTTTACGTGCGGCAAACTTAGCAAACATTTTTTCTCCAAAATAGATGATGCAGAAGGAAGACAACAAAGCAACTGTGATTCCACCGAGGACGTCACTGGGATAATGATGTCCTACAAAGGGACGGGCAAGGCCGATAAGGCAGGCGAGAATAAGGAAAAGTCCACCCCACCGGCGATAATAATAAAAAAGGACAAAAGCAATGGAAAAAGCTCCGGCAGTGTGATTGCTTGGAAATGAGAAATCGGCCTCATGATCGAGCAATAAAGTTACTTCATGAACCACAAAGGGCCGATCCCGGTAATAAATCAGACCGATTACATAGTTGATACCTACAGCAAGTACAGCCGTGGCAATCGCGAAGATTCCTGCTTTTCTTCGCTCTTCGGATCGCCAATCAATCGCCATGAGAGCGACCACAATGGCAAAAAGGTAGGGGCCATACTCGGAAATACTTTTCATCGTAAAGTCCAGCCACTCATATTGTCCTGCCCAGCCATTAATGATTTTAAAAATCTCGTAATCCATGAGGCTCCTCCCTTGCTCGCGCTTGGTTCAGAAGTAGATTGTCCAGTACAAAAATGTTTAGAGTTAATCACTCGATTTTTGGACAGTACTTATATTATTAAGTTTTCATCAAGAAAAAGCAAAGGTTTCATACCATTTACTAAATAAAAAATAAGAATGATAGAGGGAAAGGCGGTCTATGTATGGCTTGGTACATACTCTTTTTATTACGTAAGGTGAAAAAAGCTGTCATTATGTAATAAAGGTGATGATGGTAGGGTTCATAGACTTCTGTTATTTTCTGGTCCTTACAAGCGCTTTTAAAAGAATTCGTATAATCCATTCACATAGTAGTCATAGATTCTGTGATCGATAATCTTTTTTCCATATCCTTCAAAGAAAGCTTGTTTATCACTCTCATTTTGGAATGCATTGGGTTTCGGACGTATCGCTAATGAAACATCGTATCTTGGATCTCCATAAGCGCCACCACTCCAGTCGATAATCCCTGTGATTTCCCCATTAAATACTAATACGTTATCAATGGTAAAATCTCCATGAATCAGCATCTGATCTAGCCAAGATTGATTGTGCATTAAGTTTGCTTGGGCAAGGAGTAGCATGGATTTGAGACAGGATATGACCAAATTTATATATAATTTCCCGCCTTTTCTCCCGATTATTCTCTTTGTTTAACACAGTTCTTAACGTTTCTCCCGCTATGAATTCCATGAGTGCCCAACTTTGCATTTTTTGTTTTTGTTCAACGAAGATCTTTATTTTTGGAACAGGTAGTGTTGTTTCCTCCGCCAAACAGTTTAATACCAAGACTTCTTTTTTTAGCCAAGAACAAAACCATTCCCCTTTTGCCCTTTTAAGAACATAGGAACCCTGATTATTTTCAATGATTCCAACATCAGACGTACTGCCTTGTGGTGGAAACCAAATCGAATGAATGCCATTTAGATAATCTTTTATTTCATTTGGTATTTCTTCGATCCGTATTGGTTGCACCTTGTAAACCTCCTGATTGAAAAAGACTTTGTCATCAATTTCAAAACTACAGTATGAAACACTCTCTTGATCAGAAGTTTATCACTTTTATTCCCTATGCATAGTGGTAAGTTAAACAATGAAAGTATGACTCAATAAAAAAGAGGATATGAAGTACCATATCCTCATAATATCGACAGTAGCAAATATCAAAGTGCTTTTTCTGTGATTTGTTGCAACACTTTATCTGCCGCCTCTTTTCCCTGCTTAATGCAGTCGGGCAATCCTATACCTTCATATGAGGCACCAGCCAAGAATACTCCGGGAAGGTGTCGTTGTAACTGTTCGCGGGTATTTTTTAGTCGATCCAGATGTCCCACGATGTATTGGGGCATCGATTGACGCCACCGGGTGATATAGGTAAAGGAAGGGGTGGCCTCGATATTCATACTTCGTTTTAAATCCCTTTGTACTGTTTCTAGAATGACCTCATCGGATTCATCAATAATTGACTCGTCACCTGCTCTCCCTACATAACAACGAAGGAGAGATTTACCTGGTGGGGTGGTATGAGGCCATTTGCGGTGGGTCCAGGTACATGCGGTAATGGTATAATCAGTATTTTCTCGAGGAACAAGAAATCCAGTTCCGTCCAATCCAAGGTGTACTTCTTCTGAGTAAGCCAGAGCCACGGTAGCAACTGTAGTGGGAGGAACGGGATCTAATGGCTTCAAAAAGGAATAACGGGCTAAAATATTGTATGCAACAGGATGGGGTACAGTAAGAATTACCGTATGGGCCTGGATGGTCTCACCATTGTTGAGGAATAAACGGTAACCAGTTTCGGTTTTTTCTAGTTCTTTGACTGTCGTTTCTTTTACAATACTTTCCGCTGGCAATTGTGTCTCGATCGCCTCAACCAAGGACTGAAGCCCTCGCTTCAATGTTAAAAAAGCTCCTGGAGGTTTTTTGACATTCTTAGGTTGGGGAGGACGAGTTTTTTTCATCCCCAAAATCAGACTCCGCTCTCTTTTTTCCAAATCCCGAAAGTTAGGGAAGGTGGAAAGAAGGCTTAAACGGTCAAGATCTCCAGCATAAACTCCAGAGAGAAGAGGTTCGATTAGACGATCAACTGCTTCATTACCGAGTCGTCGGCGGAAGAAACGACCGATCGGTTCATCTTCTTCACTTTGTATTCGGGGCAAGATCAGATCCATCGCGGCCCGTATCTTCC
Source organism: uncultured Thermoactinomycetaceae bacterium (assembly GCA_937975135.1). Lineage (GTDB taxonomy): Bacteria > Bacillota > Bacilli > Thermoactinomycetales > CALJVA01 > CALJVA01. The sequence goes on from CALJVA010000066.1 coordinate 19,965, forward strand.
CCATGGGAGAAAAGAGGGGAGAAGCAGCAAAAGGTTTGAACTTGGTGGGAATTCCCATAACTGCGCCTTCAGGAATGGGAATTAATTGATCCTGTTGTAGAATATATGCTTGTCCTGTTTCATTGCGAACTAACTCTGATTCTAAGCCCACCTCTTTTACCAATTCAGCGGCACTCTGTTTGCGGGCGAGAAAAGAATCGGGTCCCCGTTCGATCACAAAGCCATCTTGCCTTACAGTCTGAATCTTACCTCCCAAACGCTTATTCGCTTCGATGAGGGTAAAGGTAAGGGGCAGATTTTTTTTTCTTATCTGTTGAAACAGATAAAAGGCGGCCGAAAGTCCTGTGATTCCTCCACCGATGATTGCTACATGAGCTTTTGGATCCTTCATCGATTTCGGCGTCTACGCCGCACCTCCTCTCATTTAATTTAATAAAATTAACCTAATGTTTTTCTACCTTTGATCTTCTCTTCGTGATATTTTTCACATAAATATATTCTATTTTCTAGAATTGGGCATGGGTATCCATGCCCTTTCATTTGATTTGCGATTGCCTCTAGATCCCTTCTTTTTTGAGCCGCTTCGTAATAACATCAGCTAAGGCATCAATAAACAGTGGGTGATCATTGGGCATGGGGGGACGGAGATATCTAACACCAAGGCGATCAGTTACTTCTTTACATTCAATATCGTTGTCATATAACACTTCCAAGTGATCCGATACAAAGCCCACAGGACAGTAAATAAAGGTAGTGTACCCTTTTTGGTGGTATAGATCCTCAGTAAGATCTTGCACATCCGGTCCAAGCCAAGGCTCGGGGGTATTGCCTTCACTTTGCCAGCCGATCTCATACTGAGGAATGTCAGCTTTTGTGGCGATAAGCTTGGCTGTCTCCGCCAACTGTTGGGGGTAAGGATCCTTTAATTGCAAGATTTTCTCTGGGAGGCTGTGAGCAGAAAAGATGACCACGGATTTTTCTTTTTCTTCTTCTGACAGAGAAGCAAAGGTTTTCTTTAGTTGTTCCGCCCAGTAATTTATAAACTTCGGCTCATCATGCCAGCTGTCTATCGTATAGAGGCGTGGTCCTCCGATCTCTTGGGCTTTTTTATCAGCCCGACCATTATAGCCTTGAACGCTGAAAGTAGAATAGTGAGGGGCTAAAATGAGGCTGACAGCCTCTTCAATTCCATCCTGATGCATCATGGTGACTGCATCTTCGATAAAGGGATCGATATGTCGATATCCCAGGTAACTTTTGAATGTGATATTTGGATGAAGTTCGTTACAACGGTGCTCCAGTGCCTTTGCTTGTGCTTCTGTAATCTTAGCGAGAGGGGAGATCCCGCCAATGGCTTTATATCGTTCTGTTAGATCTTGAAGCTGCTCTGGAGAAGGCTTTCTTCCCCGCCGGATATGGGTATAGTAGGGTTCAATCTCTTCCATGCTACGGGGGGTGCCGTAAGCCATAATTAGTAGTCCAATTTGTTTTTGTGACATAAAGCTTCACCTCACTTGGATTGTTGTGAGTATGTATGGACGAGAGTAGTCAGTTTTTGCAAGGTTTCTACCTTAACTTCTGGGAAAACCCCGTGACCCAAGTTGAAAATGTAACCCGGTTGTTCTTTTCCTTGGTCGATGATCTCTTTTGCTTTTTTCTCCAACATTTCCCATGGTGCGACGAGTAATGAAGGATCTAGATTTCCTTGTAAGGCTTTGTTAATGCCCATTTCTCTTGCTTCGCGGATAGTAGTACGCCAATCCAGCCCCAAAACATCCACCGGGAGTTTATTCCATTCCGGTAGTAAGTGGCCGGCACCAATTCCGAAGTAGATTGTAGGAACTCCCAAGGGTTTTAGTTCGGTAAAGATGGTTTCCATCACAGGAGCAATATAGGTTTGATAATCCTCTCGACTCAAAGCACCTACCCAGGAGTCAAACACTTGTACTGCTTGTGCTCCCGCTTCGACTTGTGCTTGTAGATAGGTGATAGTAAGGCGACTCAGTTTATCCATTAAAGCTTGCCATACCGCAGGCTCGCTATACATTAACCCCTTTGTTTTATAGTAATTTTTTGAAGGACCCCCTTCAACCATATAGCTAGCAAGAGTAAAAGGAGCACCAGCGAAACCGATTAAGGGTACGGAAAGTTGCTGACGCAAAATCCGGATCGCTTCACGAATCATCGGCACATGTTTTTCTGGATCCAACTCTTGCAAGCGTTCTACGTCTCCCATGGAGCGAATCGGGTTAGCGATTACTGGGCCAATGCCTGAATTAATCGATACATCAACACCAATTGGCTTTAGTGGTGTCATAATATCAGCAAATAAAATTGCTGCATCAACACCTAACTGTTCTACTGGGAGTCGTGTTACTTCTGCACATACTTCTGGGTTATCGTTCATCTCAAAAAACGTATACTTTTTACGAATCGCACGGTATTCGGGTTGGTATCTTCCCGCTTGGCGCATATACCATACAGGTACATAAGGAGTCGGCTCCTTGCGGCATGCTTTGAGGAATGTGTCGTTGAACTGTTTCTTTTCCATGCTTCCACCTCTTTTATACGCCTATCGCAGGCAATCACTAAGTTTACTATACCTTAGACAAGCGAAATATTCAGGGTTTGTGGAGAACTGTCATAAAAAAGACCTGATTTACTTAGAAGTATTGTGAAATCTTCCTTTTTTGCCCTAATTGTTTCTGGTAGTGATTGGATATTTGTTTAAAAAAGAAAAGGCACCTCGTAGTTTCATTCATCCCCTTTGTTTCAAGTATTAATCACGGCTCACATAGAAAAGTGGGATTTACTCTATTTTTAGACGGTCTATTTACAAAAAAGAAAAAAGTATTGTCAATAACGCTCCTTCTGTACTATAATAGCAACAGGAATTAAAATCTGTACTCAAACAGATGTGTAACAAAGGAGGAGCTATATCTATGCCATATCCAGCCGGTGTGCGGATCATCGGTCCTGTTTCTCCAGAGTTTGCGGAGATCTTAACTCCCGAGGCGGTTTTTTTTGTTGCTAAATTGGTGAGACAGTTTTCTGAAAGACGTAACCAATTACTTGCTCGGCGAGTCGAGCGGCAGAAACGCTTGGATCAAGGAGAGTTACCCGACTTTCTTCCCGAGACAAAAGAGATTCGTGAAGGTTCTTGGACCATCGATCCTGTACCTGAAGATTTAATGGATCGACGGGTGGAGATTACGGGTCCTGCCGGAGATCGCAAAATGGTGATTAACGCACTTAACTCTGGGGCGAAAGTATTTATGGCTGACTTTGAAGATGCCAATTCCCCACTATGGGAAAATTCAGTGGGTGGACAGATTCATTTGCGTGATGCAATCCGGAGAAAGATTGATTTTACCAGTCCTGAAGGGAAACATTATGCCCTGAAAGAGGACATAGCGACATTGGTCGTTCGTCCGAGAGGATGGCATTTAAATGAGAAGCACATGTTGGTTGATGATCAACCGGTGCCAGCCAGTTTGTTTGATTTTGGCCTTTATTTTTATCACAATGCCAAAACATTGATTGAGCAAGGATCAGGTCCTTATTTTTATCTTCCCAAATTAGAGAATCATCTGGAAGCCCGTTTGTGGAACGATGTATTTGTATTTGCGCAGAAGGAGTTGGGAATTCCTCAAGGGACGATTAAGGCCACTGTTTTGATCGAGACGATTCTCGCTGCTTTTGAGATGGACGAGATTTTATATGAACTGCGTCATCACAGTGCAGGACTTAACTGTGGTAGATGGGATTATATCTTCAGCTATCTAAAAGCTTTTCGCAATCATCCGGAAGTTATACTGCCTGACCGGAAGGATGTGACCATGTTAGCCCCTTTTATGCGTGCGTATACTTTGTTGGCAATACGCACCTGTCATAAGCGGAATGCCCATGCGATTGGAGGAATGGCAGCTTATATCCCAGTAAAGCATGATCCCAAAGCGAATGAGGAAGCCATGCGCCAAGTACAGGCTGACAAGGAGCGGGAAGCAGCTGATGGACATGATGGTACTTGGGTCGCACATCCAGGCTTAGTTCCTGTTGCTCTGGCTGCCTTCAACAAGCGAATGCCAAAAGCGAATCAGATCGATCGGAAGCGGGAGGATGTCCAGGTTACGGCAGAGGACTTGCTCCGTGTTCCTAAAGGACAGATTACAGAAGAGGGACTGCGTACCAATATCAGTGTGGGAATTCAATATATTGAAGCATGGCTCCGTGGATATGGTGCTGTAGCGATTAATCATCTGATGGAAGATGCAGCTACCGCAGAGATCTCCCGAGCCCAAGTTTGGCAATGGATTCGGCATCCTGAAGGCAAGTTAGAAGATGGACGGAAAGTAACCATTCCCTTGGTACAACAAGTGATCCAAGAAGAGTTGGATAAAATAAAGGACCGGATCGGAGAAGAACGATTCCAACAAGGTTTCTATGGGAAAGCAACTGAACTATTTACCCGACTGATTCTCGAAGATGAATTTGTAGAATTCTTAACCTTACCTGGATATGAAATGTTGGAATAATAGGGTGACAGAGGAATAGAAAATCTTTTTTAAGGAAATGGAATCATCCTAAATTTATGTGGATGGCGAAAGAGTGAAGTTAGTTAGTCACTCCAAAGAAATATGAATTATATAGAGGGGATTGAAAGAAAATGACGATTGATCAAGAGGTAAAAAAGTTAGAAGCGAGTTGGAAAGAGGATCCGCGATGGAAAGGAATTAAACGAACCTATTCTGCTGAAGATGTTGTTAAGCTGCGCGGCTCTTTACAGATTGAATACACGTTAGCCCGTAAGGGAGCAGAACGTTTGTGGGAACTTTTACACACTGAACCTTATGTAAAGGCACTTGGCGCACTCACTGGAAACCAAGCAGTGCAGCAAGTAAAAGCAGGATTAAAAGCGATCTATCTCAGTGGGTGGCAGGTAGCAGCCGATGCTAACTTAGCTGGACAGATGTACCCTGACCAAAGTTTGTATCCTGTCAACAGTGTGCCTCACGTGGTGAAGCGAATCAATCAGGCTCTACAGCGGGCAGATCAAATTCAACATTCTGAGGGAGTAGGAGATATTTATTGGTTTGCGCCGATCGTAGCCGATGCCGAGGCTGGCTTTGGTGGACCACTCAATGTTTTTGAACTGATGAAAAGCATGATTGAGGCCGGAGCAGCTGGTGTTCATTTTGAAGATCAATTGGCTTCCGAAAAGAAGTGTGGTCACTTAGGTGGAAAGGTTCTTATTCCTACTTCCCATGCGATACGCAATCTTACTGCAGCTCGTTTAGCAGCAGATGTGATGGGAGTTCCTACCTTGATTATTGCTCGTACAGATGCCAATGCAGCGCAGCTGATCACCAGTGATATTGATCCACGGGATCGTGAGTTTTTGACAGGGGAACGGACGCCGGAAGGATTTTATCGGGTACGGAGTGGATTGGAGGCGGCGATTGCTCGTGGTTTGGCTTATGCTCCCTATGCTGACCTGATTTGGTGTGAAACATCAGAACCTGATTTAGAAGAAGCACGCCGTTTTGCTGAAGCGATTCATGAAAAGTTCCCAGGTAAGCTTCTTGCCTACAACTGCTCTCCATCTTTTAATTGGAAGCAAAAATTGGACGATGCTACCATTGCCAAGTTCCAAGACGAATTAGGTAAGATGGGCTACAAGTTCCAATTTGTTACCTTAGCAGGTTTCCACGCACTGAACCACAGCATGTTCCAATTGGCTCGCGGGTATCGTGATCGCGGTATGTCTGCCTATGCAGAACTGCAGCAAGCGGAGTTTGCCAGTGAGCGTGACGGGTACACGGCAACCAGACATCAGCGGGAAGTAGGAACGGGCTACTTTGATGAAGTATCCATGGTGATTTCTGGGGGAACCTCTTCCACGACAGCGTTAAAAGGTTCCACAGAAGAAGAACAGTTTATGACCAGTAAAAAATAATTCTTGTCACCAAGGGCCTTTGCCAATAAAAATTGGCGAAGGCCCTTTATGTTTTTCTCAGAGCTATGTAAATTAAGGGGTAATCTTCTTTGCCCCTTTTTACCTAAAGATGAGCCCCCATGTAGGAGAGGCTAAAAGGCCATTTCACTTTTTTGTATCTGGTCTTAATCCCTATATTTTGAATAGTAAACTTTATGTTACGATTACAAGGAATAAGACTGACGATTTTGGGTGCAGGGAGGAGAAAAAAATGAATATGATAGGTAGCAATAATTTGGGTATTAATGGCAGGGGTAAGGTATCTGGAGGGACCTTTAACCGGGTGAATATTCATGGAGATGGTCGAGTAGAAGGAAATCTTACGTGTGCTCGCCTCCTTACTTCCGGTAGATGTGGAATAAATGGAGATGTGGAGACGCAATTGATTGAAATAAACGGTGATGCCACCTTTCTGGGAAATGTAGCGGGGATCTTGGGACAGTTTCATGGACGGACAAAGGTTTTGGGGAATTTAAACCTAAAGGAGATGGAAATGAATGGCCAAGGAAAAATAAAAGGAAATTGGGAAGCGGAACGGGTCAAAGTGCTGGGTTCCCTCTCAGTAGGTGGTACGTTTACAGGGGATCAGGTGTTGATCCGAGGTGGGTGCCATTTTCGTAGTCCCATATGTGTAAATCATTTGGAGTTGCGCTTACATGCCAATTCTAGCGCTAAAACCATTGAAGGGGAATTTATCCATGTAAAAAGAGTCTTCGGGTTCCTTTGGCTGCTTCAAAACCTGTTTTTTCAATCATTATCTTTGACGGCACAATCCATTGAAGGCAAAGTGGTAATTCTTGAAAATACAAGAGCCAAAATGGTGCGGGGTGATCGGGTGATGATAGGGCCCCGTTGTGAGATTGAGCATGTTGAATATAGGAGTCATTTCCACCAGCATACGGGGGCAGTCGTACATCATAGGAAGCAGATAGGATAGGAAATCCCCGCTCTCACTTGGAAGCTTTAGACCATAGATCATCCATAGGCTTCGGGAATGTTAGGCAACTTTGTCCTGTTACAGACGGCAAAAGACGATTAGCTGCCCAACATTTCCCTAGTCCTTAGTAATCTTTTGCTATATCGCCATAAGGATGAATACTCTCTATTCCTGATATCCGTTTTCTCTCCGCACGGTTTGATAAACTTGTTGGATCATTTGTTGTTTGGTTTCCCATAACTCCTTTGACAAGTTGACAGGATACTCTTCGGGGTTGAGCAAGCGCAGGTATTCTTCCCAAAACATTGAAATCTGCTTTTGGTGATAAGTACGGATCTCATCTAGCGTAGGGAGAGAGTAGACCTGTTTCCCATTCTTAATGACGGGATGAAGTAAGGGAACTGCTTGAAAGTTGCGGACTCGCTTTTTACGGTAGGTTTGTACTGGGTGAAACAAAGTCAGGGGTTTGCTTTCATCAATCTGTTCATCCAAGTGGGTAATGAGATCTCCCCGTGCTTTTCCTGTTTTCCGGTCAACAATTCGATAAACCGCTTTACGGTCCGGAGTAGTTACTTTTTCAGGGTTGGAGGAAATTTTGATCGTCGGTTTCCAAATGCCGTTTTCCCGTCGTGCCACTACTTTATAGACAGCTCCTAAAGCAGGTTGATCATATGCCGTAATCAGTTTTGTACCGATTCCCCAGGAATCTATTTTTGCCTTTTGCGCCTTCAGATTTAAAATTGTCGTTTCATCCAAATCTGAGGAAGCAACGATAGAGGTATCCGTTAATCCTGCTTCATCCAACATTTGGCGTGCCTTTTTTGATAGGTAGGCCAGGTCACCGCTATCAAGACGAATCCCAACTAAGCGCTTCCCCTTTGCTTTGAGTTCCAGACCTACTTGGATCGCATTGGGTACCCCACTCCGCAAAGTATCATAGGTATCTACCAGTAATACCGATTGATCCGGAAATGCATGAGCAAAGGCGCGAAATGCTTCCAATTCACTGGGGAAATCCTGCACCCAAGAGTGGGAATGGGTTCCTCGAGTGGGGATGCCAAATCGTTTCCCTGCGTATAGATTAGAGGTAGCATCAAATCCAGCGATATAGGTAGCTCTAGCCCCCCAGACTGCTGCATCGCTTTCTTGAGCTCGACGAGTACCAAACTCCAATAAGATATCATTGGGAGCAACTTGGCGAATCCGTGCCGCCTTGGTCGCGACCAAGGTTTGAAATCCAATAAAATTAAGGAGCGCCGTTTCGACCAATTGTAGGTCCATCACCGGTCCTTCCAGTCGTAGGATAGGTTCCCCGGGAAAAACAAGTGATCCTTCACGGGCTGCATATACATCTCCTGTAAATCGAAAGGAGCGCAGCATCTCTAAAAAGTCTGGATCATAATTTTCCTCTTGTTCTTTTAGATAAGCAATATCTTCTTCAGTAAAACGAAGTTCTTTCAGGTACTGAAGAGCCCGTTCAAGACCAGCGAAGACAGCAAAGCCATTGCCAAAAGGGAGACGGCGGAAATAAAGGTCAAAAGCGCGCCATTTTTTGTGTGAACCATTGATCCAGTGTGCATACATCATATTGATTTGATATTTATCCGTGTGTAAAGCCCCTTTAGAAAAGGATGGCACGATTCATCTTCCTCTCTACTTGTAACATTTCTCTATCCTAAGCTGTATCTCCGGACTCTTACTAAAAAGTACCTCAGCGCTATTATTATCCTGATGAATTGGAAGTAGACAAAATTTCATATTGAAGCGGGATAATCTGACCTTCCTTGATTTGATAGGCACAAAGGCTGTATGGAGCCTCTTCTAAAGATAGGATCCAATAGCTTTTTTCAGGGTAATGCCAATTGGCCAGATCTCGAGCAGAAGGATAAGGAGGAGCATTGGGATGTGAATGAACAACTCCGATCCAATCCAGTTTTTCTTGACGCATGAGTCTAACTGTGTTGATGTAGGCGCGGGGCTCAAATTGGAAGGAGTCGGGGCTATTATCGAGGTTTGGTATTGGGAAAAAACGGTCAATCACTTGTCCCGATCCTGCGAGAATTCCACAACCTTCAGCAGGCAATTCTTCCAAACAATGTTGCTGAATTTGGCAAACCACAGATGCGTGGATGGATAAATCGATTGGGAACATCCAGTTCATACCGTTACGAAAAACTTTGCGTGTTTTTCAGTAACGGTTTCCCTCCTTATGCATGTGATCATTACGAGAAGCCTTCTATGGCAATTTCCACTGTAAAGCTTTTTGGAGATACAATCCCCTGCTAAAAAACCTCGTGAATTGTAATCATATCCAAAAAAAGAGCATGTCGATTATATTGTATCGCTATTTAAAGCAGACGGAAAGAGATTCTATCATATAAATCTTTCCTTGTATTATAAGATAGGGAAGTTACAATGGATAAAAAAGATACCTAATTTAGATGGTATTGTTTATTCTCCATCAATAGGGTCTAATCAGATTAAGGAATGAAAAGGAGTGTGAAAAGATTGTTTGGTATTCGTTATATGAAAGCAGGCCCTACTCAATATGTACTCCATTACAAAAATGGCCGTTTAAAACGTAGTGGTACAGGACTTTCTTTTTTTTATCATGAGCGTACGTCAACCATTGCTGTGATTCCAGTTGGTAGCTTGGATGCTCCCTTTATTTTTAATGAAATGACTGAAGACTATCAACCTGTCACCGTTCAGGGACAGCTTCTCTATCAGATTACGGATCCTAAATTGGTTTCTTCACTACTTGATTTTACCGTTCAAGGAAAAGTGGATCGCTATGTTTCCGATGATCCGGAAAAATTATCCCAGCGATTGATCAATGTTGTTCAAGTGTATACCCGTACCGAAGTGCAGTCACGCCCTTTGCGCAAGGCGATCCAATCGTCTGATGAAGTGGCTTCTAATGTTTTAAAAGTATTGCAAAAAAGTGATGAAGTTGCCTCTTTGGGAGTGGAAATATTGGCTCTGTCGATTGCAGCGATCAAACCCTCGCCAGAAATTTCCCGTGCTTTAGAAGCGGAGGCTCGGGAGGAAATTTTAAGGCAGGCTGATGATTCTATCTATAAGAGACGTAATGCAGCTGTAGAGCAAGAGCGATTGATTAAAGAAAACGAACTGAATACAGAGATTGCTATAGAGGAGAAGAAACGGAAAATCCGCGAAACCAAGGTGGAAGCGGACCTTGCAGTGGAGTCCCGTCAACAGAAAATTCGTGAAGCGAAGTTGGAAGGAGAGATTCGCCTAGAAGAAGAACGGAAGCGTTTAATCGAAGTGCGAACAGAAAATGCCCGCAAAGAAGCAGATGCTCAAGCTTATGCGGTTGCGGCCGCATTGCGCCCGCTTCAGGAACTCGATCCTCTTCTTGTTCAGACTCTCGCTTTACAATCCGGTGAACCTCGGTTAATGGTAAGTCTGGCTCTAAAAGAGATTGCCCAAAACGCTGCGAAAATTGGTCACCTTAATATTACACCTGATTTGTTAGAATCCCTGATGAAAGAGAAGAAAGAGCAATCATGAATCATGAAAAAGTAGTGCTTGTAACACGGAAAACACCTTTGGAAGGGTTGATCGAACGTTTTAACTCCCGCTCCCAGGCGAAGTTTTATATCGAACATAGTGAGGGGAATTTTAACCTCTTTGAGCGAGAGCATGAGACATATTATGAGGCCGTTCGTCACCTTCGTCGCGGTTTGCAGCAACTTGCTAAAGTGGAGACCATAGAAAGAGGCTTTTTGCCTAACTATTTATTTGGGGAAGAGGATTTAGTCGTAACCATAGGGGTCGATGGCCTTGTCGTTAATACTGCCAAATACTTAAGGGGACAGCCGATCGTTGCAGTAAACCCTGACCCGAAACGTATTGATGGGGTATTGCTTCCCTTTACTGTTCATACAGCACAGGATGCGATACGAAATATCATGCGGGGACAAGGAAAGTTTCGTCATATTACGATGGCGGAAGTGGTACTAAATGATGGTCAGCGGCTACTCGCCTTCAACGATTTATTTATCGGGGCACAAACTCATATCTCGGCCCGTTACCAAATTCGATTTAAGGGACAGTGCGAAGATCACTCTTCCAGTGGTATTATTGTATCCACTGGTGCAGGTGCCACAGGATGGCTCAGTAGTCTGTTTAACATGGCAGAGGGACTGTATAGTCAATTGGAAAATCAGAGTGGTACTCGACTGACCCGTCCACAACTAGATTGGGAAGATGAAGAGTTGATGTTTGTCGTACGGGAACCCTTTATTAGTAAAACCACCTCCTCTTCACTGGTGTGTGGTATGATTACCAAGGATTCTAAGCTGGTTATTGAATCCCATATGCCGGATGGAGGAGTTATCTTTAGTGATGGTGTAGAAGCGGACTTTCTTGCTTTTAATGCTGGGACTGTAGCAACCATTGGGGCTGCCAGCCAGAAGACCAAGCTGGTGGTAGGATAAAGAAGATAGAGATGGTTCTGATTCCATTTCAGAAGGGTGTGGTGATCTATTAATCCGATTCAAATTGGCTTGACGGGTTGGGGAGATCATGATATTTATCCACCAGGGATTCAAGCTCGGGATAAGTTAAAATCCTATGCAGGGATATTTCCTGTGGTTGAGGTGGATAGTACATATCATGCACTTCTCGGACCCGATAGCATACAGCGTTGGGTGGACGAAACACCAAAGCAATTCCGCTTTGTAATTAAAGCGTATCGTGAATTGACCGGGCATGGGCGTCCTAAGAACAGGGAACCTCTTCCGTGGATCGAGCTGGTTACTCGATATACAGAATCCCTGCAGCCGGCCCTTACAGAAGGCAAGTTAACGGCGGTTTTATTCCAATTTCCGCCTTGGTTTGATTGTACACGGGATCATGTGCGTTATATTCGACGTTTGCGGGAAGCATTTGTTGGGTTGCCCCTCGCTGTAGAATTTCGACATCAGAGTTGGTTTACGCAAAGCTATCAAAAACGAACCTTGCAATTACTGAAGGACCTTGAGTTGATCCATGTTGTTTGTGATGAGCCACAAGTGGGAGAAGGATGTGTACCAATCGTGCCAGTGGTAACATCTTCATCTCAAGTATTGATCCGCTTTCATGGCCGGAATACGGATGGCTGGAATAATACAGGGCAGCAGAATTGGCGAAATGTACGGTATGCTTATCGTTATTCGGAGCAGGAGCTTCGTGAATGGATCCCTTTGATTAAACAGCTGAAAAAAGAAGCAAAACAGGTGACCATTTTATTCAACAATAACTCCCAAGGGGATGCAGCAGAAAATGCCCAGCAACTGATCAAAATGATGGGACTGACCTTTCAGGGATTGGCACCGCGACAGCTAGGGATCTTCAGCTAGGTATCTTTTAAGAAACCCGACACGATAAAGGATGGAGGGTTTCTTTTTATGTTTATATAAATCGAAGTGATTACGATTTACATTAAAAAAGGGACATATTATAATAATGAACGGAAAATCAGAAAACAGAACTATACTGAATTGGGGCTGATCATAAGATGAAAACAAAATACAGTTTTTTAACCATTCTTCTTACATTGATTCTGCTTTTTACCGGGTGTACGCAATTAGCAGGCGACACTTCAAAGGAAGAGGGAAAGTTACAGGTTTATGCCAGCATTTATCCTGTGGCATACTTTGCACAAAAAATCGGTGGTGAGCAGGTACAGGTAATTCAGCTTGTTCCTACAGGAGTAGAGCCCCATGATTTTGAACCTAAGGCGAAAGATTTAGCTCGGATGTATCATGCAGATCTTTTCTTGTACAATGGGATAGGAATGGAAGGATGGATAGAACGGCTTCAATCGACACTTACAAAAGATACCCTAGTGGTGAATACTTCAGAAGGGATTGAGCTGTTACCATGGACCGGAAAATCGGATCATGAACATAATTCTTCTCATAAAGGAGAGATGGATCCCCATATCTGGTTGGATCCGATGCGGGCAAAACAGCAAGCAGCTCGGATTCGGGATGCTCTTATTGAGGTAGATCCAGAGCATCAGAACCAGTATGAGGAAAATTATGATCAGTTGGCTCAAGAGTTAGACGATTTGGATAAGCAGATTGCTGAGGTGGTAAGAAAGGGGAAAAGAAAGGAGTTTATTGTTTCGCATGGTGCTTTTGGCTACTTGGCAGATCGCTATGGATTGAAACAGATTGCTGTATCTGGTCTTACTCCTTCCGCAGAGCCCAGTGCCCAAGAATTAAAAGAGTTGATTCAGTTGGCCAAGGATCAGAAGATCGATGTGATCTTATTTGAACCGTTGGTAAGTGGAAAAGTTGCGGAAGTAGTTAGGAAAGAGGTGGGAGCCCAAGCGCGAGAGTTAAATCCGATTGAAGGGTTAACAGCAGAAGATGTAAAGAATAATGAAGATTACTTTTCCTTGATGAAGAAAAATATTGAAAGTTTAAAGTGGGCACTGGAGGCGATGTGATCTGGAATAAAATTTCCCTTTTAGATAGGGAGTTTTTATTTTTCCCTTTTCCTTTGTAACCTCCTTTGAATCAGTTGGATCGGAGTGACTAAGAGTACTGTCCAGAAGATCGCTTCAAGTGTTTTTATTTTGACCACCTGCTATTCACCAGAAATTATTTCACCATAGGAAATTAATTTTCCTTTATGCAAATTATATGCAGTAGAGAAACAAAAAGTGAAGAAGGTTTATGTGAGTCTAGGTATGGAGGGGTAACAAATCAACAATGAAAGGACGAATAGTGTATAATAGGGGAAATTGACGGGAACGATGGGCAGTCAGTAATTAGGAAGGGGGGATTCGAGATGTCATGGGAGTGGCTGATTTTCATTTTTCTTGGTCTTTTGGCTGGCACGATCGGTAGTATTGCTGGACTGGGAGGAGGAATTATTATTGTACCGGCCTTATTGGCGATTGGGACTTTACTTCCTGATTACCAGCACATTACCCCTCAATTGGCGGTAGGTACTTCGTTACTACTCATTGTAATCAGTTCGCTTTCCTCTACTTTGTCATATAGCAAACAGAAACGAGTAGACTTTCGAAGTGGAATTCTTTTTTTTATATCCAGTGGTCCTGGTGCTTTAATTGGAGCCTATGGATCTGGATTTGTGGATGAGCGGGTATTTAATATTGCTTTTGGTTTATTAATGATTTTAGTGGTAATCCTCCTTTCAATCAATTTTCAGGGGAAAGAACGTACGATCAATTGGAGTATAAAACGAGAATTTACAGATCCTTCGGGAGAAACCTATTATTATGGGTATAATCGGACATCGGCGCTACTTATTTCTTTTATTGTTGGTGTATTTGCTGGTTTTTTTGGGATCGGTGGGGGAGCACTTATGGTACCGATGATGATTATTCTGTTTCGGTTTCCTCCCCATGTAGCTACGGCTACTTCGATGTTTGTGATGTGTTTATCGGCAATTACAGGGAGTGTCAGCCACCTGGTGCAAGATAATATTTTTTGGCAAGCCGTCTTATTGATTGCTCCAGGGGCTTGGCTCGGAGGAAAGCTAGGGGCTTGGATTTCTGTTCGGATGAGTGGTCGAACCTTGTTAATTGCATTTCGGGTTGTAATTGTGTTAGTTGCAATCCGTATGATTGCCATAGGATAGTGCCAAGCCGAATTTGGGGGGATGGCTGTGGACCAAACCAGACGCATACACATTTTGCATACTAATGACATACATAGTCACTTTGAACAAATGGCAAAAATCGAAACAGTGCTTACCCATTTGCGCAACGAATTTGACGCTTTGGGAGAAGCAAGTATTACGGTAGATGTTGGTGATCATCTGGATCGTAGTCGTTTGGAGACTGAGGGTACACAGGGTCAGGCGAATCGAGCTGTGATGGAGATGTCCCAATATAGGATCGTAACCCTAGGGAACAATGAACTTCTCACTTTTACCAAAGAAGACTTGGAAAATTTATACCAAGATGCGCCCTTTACCGTATTGGGTACAAATATAACAGAACTGGATGGTAAACGTCCCTCTTGGTTACAGCCATGGGTGATCAAGGAGCTGGGTGGCCTACAGATCGGCTTTCTAGGAGTAACCATCCCCTTCCAGCCTTTTTATGAAAAGTTGGGCTGGCAGGTGGATCAGCCTGAGGAAGTCCTTCCAGAACAGGTGAATCAATTACGCCAGCGTGTAGATCTGGTGGTTCTTCTCTCTCATTTGGGATTGGCGACGGATCGCCGTCTGGCAGAGCAGATTCCTGGGATTGATGTGATTTTGGGGGGACATACCCATCACTTGCTAGAAGAAGCGGAGCAAGTAGGTCAAACGTTGATAGCGGCGGCAGGGAAATTTGGGAGTCATCTAGGGCGGGTAACGATCACTTTTGATCCGCACAGTCGCAAGATTGTCCACATGGATGGACATTGTATTCCAGTGGCTAACTCTCAACAAGATCCTGATATGGTAGAATTGAATCTCAAGTTTTACTTACAGGGAAACAGAAGATTGGAAAATCCGATAGGTACCATTCATCAGTCTTTACCTATTGATTGGTATCAGGAATCACTTTTAGGAAATATTCTTGCCGATGCTTTGCGACGCTGGACAGGTGCTCCCTTCTCCTTAGTCAATGCGGGGCAATTGCTCCAGGGATTGGAGAAAGGCTTGGTCACGCGAAGACATTTGCACAAAATTTGTCCTCATCCCATCAATCCCTGCGTAACTCTCCTGACAGGAGAAGCGATTCGACGGACGCTTGAAGAAGCATTGCTCAAAGAATATCAGGAGTTGGAGATCCGAGGGTTTGGCTTTCGTGGTAAACGATTAGGTATCCTTAATTTATCGGGAATTCAAGTTTTTTATCGAAAGGAGGAGGCTCCCTACCATAAAATCCAAAAGATCCTTATGGATGGAGTGCCTCTTGTCGATACAGAAAAGTATGAAATAGCCACTGTGGATATGTTTACCTTTGGTGTCGGTTATCTTGGATTAAAGGCAAGCGAGAGAATTGAATATTTTTTACCCGAGCTCTTACGAGATGTGCTCGCCAGCTGGGTAACCAACCCTAAAGCGATTGAACTGGGAGAGAAGTGCCGTTGGATCAAGGAATAAATTTTAGCGTTTACTGGTTTCGTCCCCCGGGAATCTGATCACGGTAACGTTCTAACAATATTAAAAAGGGTAGGCCTAATCCATAACAAACGATCAACTGACCCAGTCCCACATAGAGCATCGCAGCAAAAATAGAGACATCACCTAGAATTCCCAAGAGGATCCCGATGATCACTGCATTGATGATCACCGGTGGAAGAGGTGCTAGCCAGCGATGGGGCATTTTTGCGGTGAGCCAAGCAGCAAGAAGGGAAGCGAGACTGCCGAAGATGATATCAAAGATCCCTACAGGACTAAGTAAATTGGCGACTACAACTCCGATAAAAATTCCAGGTACAGCTAAAGGGGTGATAAAGGGAAGAACCGTTAATATTTCAGAAATACGCAATTGGATTGGCCCATAGGATAAAGGTGCTACAGCCCAGGTTACAACTGCATAAATAGAAGCGATGAGTGCGATCGTGGTTATTTTCCGAACCGACATCAAAAGATTCCTCCAATCATGTTGATGATTAAGTTCCAATCATAGTTTACAATAGAGATGTATAACTTGCGATATCACAATGTAAGCTTTTGCCCACATCCTGTGGATGAGATACCATAGTTAGGAAAAGGAGGTTTACTATGCGCTTTGTGGACGAAGTATATTCGATGTATAGAGACCAGTTAGGTGACGATGAGGAAGATGCAGTTGCGATTGTTCTTAGTATTTTAGAAGAGCAATCGAGAGAGGACATTATGCAGTTAATCGAAAGTATGGATGATGACGAAGTTATGCAAATGATGGGTGTTTATTTGGTGGAAATGTTGCGAATGCGAATGGCACAGGAAGGAAAGCTTCCTCTTTGGAAACCTTCTTTTTCAACTTCTCATTTCCACTAATTCGTAAAATGTACATATGAAATAGAAAACGGGCTGGTTCCAGCCACACTCTTCCCCAACGAACAACATAATTTGGTACTGATCGTTAAAGATGGGGGGGAGTTTGTTGATTCAACTGCATCCACTCATCGTAGAGGGGAAACAGATGGTAGGGATTGAGGTTTCCTTACCCAAGACCAACTTGCTGGTGATTACTACAGATAAAGGTTATATTATGTGCGGTGCATTGGATGTTGGCCTGCTCAATGAAAAATTGGCTTCCCGTAAGATTATCGCTGGTCGGGCAGTGGGAGTGCGTAGTTTACAAGACTTGTTAGATGCGCCACTGGAACTGGTAACCCATGCAGCGGAAGAATTAGGAATTTATCCTGGAATGACAGGTCGGGAAGCTTTATTAAAAATGAACGAATAAAGTGGGTGATGCCCCCTTTGAACAGGGGGTATCACTTTTTTATAGTTTCCTTCTCCTCTAGCTCCAACAAAACAGTATTTGGTATTATAGATATAAAATATAGCATTCCTTTAGGGAAAGAAAACTATTTAATAAGGAGAGCGTACAATGTTTGTTCGATTTTTACTGGATGGAAATACATATTACGGAATAGAAGATAATGGTAAAGTCACCTTATTAGAAGGGGATTTGTTTAAAGGTTATCAAAAAACGGAGAGGGTCGTTTCGTTACAGGAAATTACCTTGTTACCCCCTTGTACCCCTTCGAAGATCATCTGTGTAGGTCGCAATTACAAGGCACACGCTGAGGAGATGAATGCAAAGCCGCCTGAACAGCCCATCCTGTTTATGAAGCCCAACACGACCTTGATTACTGATGGTGATAGTGTGATCTATCCTAAGGAGAGTAACAAGGTAGATCATGAAGCAGAATTGGCTGTTGTCATTGGGAAAAAAGGTCGGCGGATTCCAGTTAATGAGGCGATCGATTATATTTTTGGCTATACCTGTGCTTTGGATATGACAGCTCGTGATCTGCAACGAAAAGATGGACAGTGGATGCGAGGTAAATCTTTTGATACTTTTTGTCCCCTTGGACCCGGAATTGTATCTACTCTTGATCTTGAGGATGCTGCCATTGAAATGTATGTAAATGGAGAAAAGAGACAAGACTCTAACATTAATCGCATGATTTTTTCTGTTCCCTATTTGGTAAGCTATATCTCACAAGGAATGACCCTCTATCCAGGAGATGTGATTTTGACCGGCACGCCAGAAGGAGTCGGCCCTGTGCAGCCTGGAGACCAATTGAAGATGCGTATTGCGGGTATTGGGGAACTCGCTGTAAGTGTTGTGGCAGAAGAATAATCGAAGATCCTTTACTCCCCTGTAGATCGAGTAGGACTGTTTTACGATCTGCAACATCGTTATGTATCATGAAGGTTATTCGAATATGGGAGTAAAGGAGGTGAGCTGAGCTACAAACGCTTTTGCTATTTAGCAACAAAGCGGAGTAGCTTGGGTCACCTCCGATCTCTCATTACCTAAACCAGCTTTTTAATCCATTCCTCCGGATCGCCGGGGAGGTAATGTATCAGGGGAATTTCGATCATGGTATAAGCACCAGGTGGCTGATGAAACGTAGCTCGGGCAGCTCCGGTCATCACTTGTGCAGTCAAGGCAGGATTATTAATGCGCATTTCATATTTAAAGTGTTGATTATGTGTAGATCCCGAAACACCTTTTCGCTCCATCACAACTCCATGGCCAACGTCGATTTTTTGTTTCACATCGGTTACTTCAAAAACATGGGTTTCATCATTTGAAAAATAAGGGTCTTGTAAAATGGCCTCTTTCACCTCTTCAAATCGGGCGCCATCTTCCAACTCTACGTAGACCATTCGCCGGTGGAGGCCTGTTCCCTTAGGAATGGTGAGTGACAAAGCATCCTTTACCCCATCAATGGCTTTTACAGCGACAGTATGCCCCATACTCATTCCTGGACCAAAATTTGTATAGGTAATCCCTTGTGGAGCCATCAGTTCAAACAGTGCGCGAAGAATGGAATCTGTCCCTGGATCCCAGCCGGCAGAGATGATTGCCACTGTATGATGCTGTTGGGCAATTTTATGGAGGTCATTACGAACTTCTAATAACTCACCATGAATGTCATAGCTATCCACAGTGCGAATTCCCCGTGATAGTAATTTCTTTGCATAGTCAGGAGTATGACGGGTGGGGGTTGTCAATAATGCTACATCCACTTCTTCCAAGTCATCAATGGAATAAACAATGTTTGTCTGGGCCAACTCAGGAGGTAACTTTTGTCCTTTAGAGGATGGACGCCGCACAACACCGACTAACTCCATATCAGGAGCAGCTTGAATCGCTTGCACAGCATATCTCCCAATATTTCCATAGCCAACTACAGCAACTTTGTATTTTTCCTCCATATTCCTTTTCTCCTTCTGAAAATGATATCTTACAGAAACCATTGTAACGCAAATCAAAGAAAAAGATTTTAACTCGCAAGCCCCGTCTTTTTTTGATATGATTCAAATCACAAGGATTCTTTTCGAACTAAGAAACTGTAGCTTCTACGAATTGGAGATCGGAGCATCCTCACACATTTCTAGTTTTTCAAATCCCCTCTAGCTAGAGAAAATCGATTACAAGAGAGGATTAGACAAAACGATCTTCGATTAAGATGGTGAGAAATTTATCAAAGGAAGAGGTGAGATCGTTTATGACCACAGAGTCAAAGAATAAAGAGCAACTTGCCACCTTTGCCGGAGGGTGTTTCTGGTGTATGGTGTCCCCCTTTGAAGAGATGCCGGGGATAATTAAGGTTGTTTCTGGCTACACAGGAGGTCATACGGAAAATCCCACATATGAGGAGGTTTGCTCTGGCACAACCGGTCACTATGAAGCGGTTCAAATTACCTTTGATCCAGAAGTTTTTCCCTATGAAGAGCTTCTCGACCTTTATTGGCGCCAGATCGATCCCACAGATCCTGATGGACAGTTTAATGATCGGGGATCCTCCTATCGGACAGCGATTTTTTATCACACGGAAGAGCAACGCATAAAGGCAGAACAATCAAAGAAATGGTTGGAAGAAAGCGGTCGTTTTTCAAAGCCTATCGTAACAAAGATTTTGCCTGCAGGTCCCTTTTATCCAGCGGAGGAGTATCATCAGCAATTTTATAAGAAAAACCCACTTCATTATCAGTCCTACCGTCAAGGTTCTGGACGGGATGCCTTTATTGAAACTCACTGGAGCAAAGAACGGGATCAAGAAGTATTAAAGAAAAGACTTACCCCGTTACAGTATGAAGTTACCCAGAATAATGGGACGGAACCTCCTTTTGAAAACGAATATTGGAATAACACACGGGAAGGGATCTATGTAGATATCGTTTCAGGTGAACCCTTATTTAGCTCACTTGATCAGTATGATGCTGGATGTGGGTGGCCCAGTTTTACCAAACCATTAGACCCCAAACGTATCGTAGAGCGGTTAGACTTAAGTCATAATCTTGTACGGACTGAAGTGCGGAGCAGATTGGCAGATTCTCATCTGGGCCATGTATTTGATGACGGTCCAAAAGAGCATGGCGGTCTGCGCTATTGTATCAATTCAGCAGCCTTGAAGTTTATACCGAAAGAAGACCTGGAACGGGAAGGGTATGGAGAGTATCTCTCACTTTTTGAAAAGAAAGAGAAGAAAAAGTAGATAGGTAGGTTCAGAGGGAGTATACTGAGGTCAATGAAGTATACTCCTTTTTATTTTTTAATTAGGTTAATTACTACATAACTTAGATAACAATGGAAACTGCTCAACGACGGCGATAGATTTTCATGTTTCCTACAATTTCTCTCCACGCGTTTAACTTCCAGTAGTATCTATGAAGTTGTGATTTTTTGTCGATCTGTCCCAGAAATGGGGAGGATTTTCGTAGGAATTTATCATAGAAGTATTGTGATCAAAAAATTTTCCTTTAAAAATCAAAGCTCAGTCTATGAGGTGGAGGGGACAACATTTGGTAATCGTAGCCAGAAACAGAAGACAGAAGCATTGGCCCAGCAAGGGGGTACTGATCGGCTTTATCTTCATCCTCCTGTGTGGTATTTTTCCAGATCAATCGTTGGCAGAGAAAAATGACGTAAAAGGCATAAAATTAGAGGTGTTTCCCGGCTTTGATGGATCTTACCGAGGACCTTGGATTCCGGTGCGGGTCAAGATTACCAATCACAATCGTGTAGATGTGGAAGGAGAGATTTATACAAGACTTTTTCGCAATACCCAAGTCCTCCCTTTCCAAAAAGTACAGGTAGCTGCTGGAACATCAAAGGAAGTTTCATTATTGGTACCTAAGGATGCAGCTTACAGTGATACACAGATTTATTTTGAAGCAGAAGGACACCAACCTGTTCAAGTAAAAATGGGTGGCAATGTAGTGGGCGATGAAGTAATTACCGTAGGTATCTTAAGTGAATCTTCCTCTACGGGCCGCTTTCTGGATGATCTATCTCGTAATGATACTGGCAGACCGGTAGAGGTTTATTTCTTGAAAGAGGAAGAAGTCCCAGCCCTAGCGGAAGGACTATCTGGCTTGGACGCTTTAGTGATTAACGATTTTTCTTTTGAGACTTTACCTCCCGCCCAGCAACAGGCGATCCACCAGTGGGTGAAAAAAGGAGGGACCTTGTTGGTGGCTGGAGGACCGAGTATTATCCAGTCTACCCGTGGGTTGGAGTCACTCCTTCCTGTCCAGGTTGAAGGGATAGGTACCATTACGGATCTGAAAGGATTATCTGTCTATGGTAAGGCACCCTCTGTAAAAAAGTTATCTGTCAGTGAAGGAAAGCTTATACAGGGTGGAAAAGCTCTTGTGATGCAAGATGGAATTCCACTCATCGCCAGCCGTTCTTTCGGCGAGGGTCAAGTGTTATATGCAGCCTATGACTTATCTGCTGCTCCTTTAGCGGAATGGTCGGGAAATCAAAAGCTGTGGGGCGAACTTTTACTTCAACATCAATTTCCTTATCAATTTCCTTCAGATAGATGGCATCAACAGTATGCGCCACTGTTGAATGGGATTCAATCTACATCCAGTGCTAATTTACCTAGTTTACCAATGATGGCCCTATTATTTTTAGTCTATGTTCTTATCGTTGGTCCTCTTTTATATTTCATTTTAACCCGATTCCGACGGAGAGAATGGGGTTGGTGGATCATTCCTCTTTTTAGTATTGCAGTGTCTCTAATTGTTTACGCTTATGGGAACTTTATCCGTGGGAATGAGGCTTTGCTTCATAACTTAGCACTGGTCCAGCTCGATGCGTCAGGGGAAGCACGGGCTACAGGGGTGAGTGGACTGGTGGCGCCAAAGGAAGGGACCTATCAAATTACGACAGAAAAAAATACCTTTGTTTGGCCGGTAAGCAGTATGATGCACTTTACATCGTCTGGAATGGAAAAAGTCATGAACCATTCAACTAAAAGCGATATTTTCTTTATGAATGTTCCCCATTGGTCAATACGTAGTCTATTTTTTGATACAACATTACAGTTAGGAAAGTTGGAAACAAATGTAGTATATCAAAAAGAGAAGTTAGTGGGACAGGTAACCAACCGGACCCGGTTGCCCATTCGCGATGTTGGGGTGTTGGTGGGCGATATTTACCATCCCATTGGTAACTTGGCTCCTGGGGCATCCGCCAAGATCGAAATTCCCCACTCCCAAACCCACGGGAGACATGCTTATGACATCATTAGGGCGATTGAGGATAAGAAACCACTGAATCAATATGAAAGGAACTTGATTCAGCAATTGGTGAATCAGAATTCTTCTTTATCGTTTCTATTGATTGGCTGGACAGAAAAGCCCTTGGTAAAGCATAAAGTGGTCGGGCACTCTCAGACGGAAGAGCATTTGTCCCTTATTTATACTCCCTTGGAGATTGCAGCAGACAAGGATGGGAAGATTGGTTGGGCTCTTGGTGCGCAGCAGCCATCGATTGTGGATAGTACAGATCCGAACGTAAACCGATTTGGTAATAGACATTACAGTGCAAGATATTACCTTGCAGCAGGAGAAAAATTGACACTGGAATATCAATTTGATACGCAAGGTCGTGTAGAAGCATCGAGGATTGAGATCGATATGCAACAGAAATTTGTAGATGCAGAAATCTACAATTGGAGTCAAAACGAATGGAAAAAGGCGGTCTTTATCAAGCCAATCACGGGGAAGGTAGCGGCGGAGTATCTATCACCGGATAATCGACTGCGGATCCGTCTTACCGGCAATGGCGATGCAATCAATCCCCCTCTAGTTGGGTTAGAAGGAAAGGTGAGCCCATGATTCGTACAGAGCAGCTAACGAAAAAGTATCGCAAAGTGGAGGCATTAAAAAACCTTAACTTATCCATTCCCAGGGAAAGTGTCTTTGGTTTTATTGGCCCTAATGGAGCGGGGAAATCTACTACGATGTTAATCCTCGCTACATTACTCAAACCCACCAGTGGGCGAGCCTGGATTGACGGTTTGGATGTGGTTAAGCAGGCAGACGAAGTTCGTCGCATTATTGGATATATGCCTGACTTTTTTGGGGTCTATGACAATCTGACGGCTGCGGAATATCTTTCATTTTACGCTTCTAGCTATGGGATTCCCCGTCATCGACAAAAAGCAATCATCAATGATCTTTTGGAGTTGGTAAACCTTACGGAGAAACGGGATCTTTATGTGGATGGCTTATCACGGGGAATGAAGCAGCGATTGGGATTGGCCCGTGCACTGGTTCATGACCCTCAGCTGTTAATTCTTGATGAACCTGCATCTGGCCTGGATCCCCGAGCAAGAATTGAGTTTCGGGAGATACTGAAAGAACTGCGTGCCATGGGAAAAACCGTAATGATTAGCTCCCATATTTTACCTGAATTGATGGGCCTATGCGATGCAATTGGCATTATGGAGCAGGGAGAGCTTGTGGCCCAAGGTGATGTGGAGGAGATCAATGCTCGCTTTAAGGGGAATCGGATGATCGAAATCCATGTCATAGACCAATTGGAGAAGGTTGTACGGGTATTGGAAGGGGAACAGAAGGTAACTTCCATCCAGGTGGATGAAAGTCGGCGTTTGCTCAAGGTAGGTTTAAATGGGGATGAACACTTGCAGGTATCCCTATTATCCAGGTTGGTCGCGGAAGGGATTCCTGTGTTTCGTTTTGAGGAGATTGCTGTAGATTTGGAGGATGTTTTCCTCAAGCTAACATCAGAGACAGGAGGAGAGAGCAATTGACTCAATGGTTGCGCTTTTGGCAACATCCGATCCTGGATAAAGAGTTTCGGGAACGGATGCGGAAGCGGGGTACATTTTGGGGGATCACGATTTACTTATCAGTAATTGGTCTCATTGCACTAACCTACTTCTTTTTAGCTTCTGAAATGGCCAGTTCGGTTGTATCTGGTGTTGGGGAATACCTTATTATCGGACTGTTTGTGATCCAGCTGATTACATTGGCATTGGTTGTACCGGGGGTGACTGCCGGGGTCATTAGTGGAGAACGGGAGCGGCAAACATTATCCATTTTACTTACTACTCCCCTTTCTTCCAGCGGGATTGTCATCGGTAAATGGCTCTCTTCTCTGAGTTACATTCTTTTGCTGGTGATTAGTTCTCTTCCTCTCTATGCGATTGTATATCTTTATGGGGGGATTTCACCCAGTCAGTTGATCAAAGGGTTTGTGCATCTATTTGTTTCGATCCTTTTTTTAGGGAGCTTAGGGATTTTTGCTTCCGTCGTGTTTAAACGAACCGTTGTCTCTACTGTGGTTACTTATCTGGCTGTAGCCGTTGTTGGGATTGGTTCTGTGATTTTATTCGGTTTTTGGGAGGTTTTTAAAAACATCAACAGCATAAAAAATGATCTTGTATCAGAGATTCTGATGGGCCTCAATCCACTTATCTCTTTGCTAACCTTTTTGATTGACGATTTTGATCATCTATCGATTCAGCCCTATGCGGTTTATGTTACTGTTTATCCTTGTTTAACTCTATTGATGTTGTTACTCAGTATTTATTTCTTATCCCCACTTCGTTGGAAAATGTGGAGTTGGCCTTCACGTAAAAAAGCATAAATGGAAAAAGAAAAGAAGAGGTGGGATGGCCAATGGCTAAAAAAGACCCACTGATGGAGGAATTTGCCCCACTCCGTGTAGTAAGGAGGCGGATGTGGCTGGCCCGCATCCTCCATTGGACAAAGTGGGGTATTTGGGCAGGCCTGATTTGGATGCTGATGATTTTACTGTTGGCCCGCATGATCCCGATGTTGTATGCGGGAGGTATTGCTTTCGGTGGAGCAGGGATCCTTCTTATGATTGCAGCGGGGGTGGGACTTGCCAAAAAACCTTCTTGGGAAGAGTCAGCCCGCCAAGCGGATCGCTGTGGATTACAGGAGCGCGTGATCACAGCCTGGCGCCTTCGGGATCAAGAGGATCCCTTAATTCTCCTACAACGAGCAGATGCTGTTGCTGCCCTTCGCCAATTGTCGCCCCAATTAAAGAAAAAGATGCCCCTTTCTTTTTCATCTCGCAAAGAACTTAGTCTATGGGGTTTGGCCTTGGTTATTGTAATAGGTTTAATTCTTCTTCCAAATCCAATGGCCGAGATTGCCCTAGAAAAGCAAGCGATCCGGCAAGCCTTAACGAAACAAGAGGAGCAGATTGAAGAAGAACTGGAAAAGTTGGAAGAAGAGACGGCTCTTCCAGCGGAAAAAAAAGAAGAGATCAAAAAGGTATTGGAAGAGTTGACCCAAGAATTAAAGAATAGCAAGAGCATTGAAGAGGGGATCGAGGCCCTAGCGAAGGGGGAGGAGAAGTTAGAAAAGTTGAAGAGAGAAGCAGAGGCTGAAAGCGAAGCTGCCCACAACCTCGCTAAAATATTAGCGGAAGAGCCAGCTATTCAAAAACTAGCCCAAGCTCAGGCAGAAGGAAATGCTGAGGCAAGAAAAAAAGCCTTGGAAGAAGCAAAAAAAGCACTGGATAAGCTTTCAGAAGAGGAGAAAAAAGCCCTTGCGGCCAAGTTAAAGCAGGCTGCTGCTGAGTGGGAAGAGATTTCTTCACAATCCTCACAGGAAGTGGCTCAAAAGCTTAACGAAGCGGCCAAAAGCCTAGCTACAGACGCTACGCAAGCGACCAACCAACTGGGGCAAGCCATGCAGGCAGCCAGTCAGGCGATGGGTGAGCAGGGAGTAACCAGTCAGCAGATTTCCCAGGCAATGCAAAGGGTAGAGAATATGAAAGTAGCACTGGTACAAGCCGGTCAGAACCCGTCCGTTGCATCCCAACTCCCTGGGAATCCATCAGGTGGAGGATATAGTCAAGACTTGGGTCAAGAAAATCACTCCGACGCCAACTCCGGAAATGCCTCCAGTTCAGGCTCTAGCTCAGAAGGAGGTTCTGGCTCTGGCTCAGACTCCGGTACTGGAACAAGCCAAGGAAAGGGGGCTGGCAGTGGAGAGGGAAATCGGGATCTTGTTAATGTTCCGGCAGAACGTCTTGCCGGTGGCGGTCCGAAAGAGAGTTCAGGAGGACCCTTAGGAAAAGGAATAGAAGAGATCGAGCAGGCGGGGCCCGGTGCTGATTTTCTAGGAGTAAGCAGTCCCTATGCCGATGTTTATGCGGAATATGCCAAAGAAGCGCGACAAGCGGTCGACCGGGGAGACTTTCCACCTCTTTTTGAACAGTTAATTCTGGAATACTTCTCGTCGATTGAGCCCCAATAAAGTCAATAAGATTAGGTTGGGACCAAGGGAGTGGTAGGCAGCGCAGCATCTCATGGCTGCAATCACAATGGTGCGGAGTTGCCTTCACTCCTGGGCCCGATGAAATACATAATGCGTTGAACCACTGTTAGAAGAAATCAAGGATGGGAGAGGCTTGCCCATTGTAGTGTCATATTTATGATCAAAAAAGGAGCTGCATTGTAAATGGCGGTAGTGACGGAGCTTAAAAAGAAGTTGCAGCAGCAAAACGAGATGATCCAAAAAATCCGTGCTGAAATTGGCAAAGTGATTATTGGTCAAGAACAAGTGGTGGAGCAAGTTTTAATTGCTATGCTAGCTGGCGGTCATGCTTTATTGGAAGGAGTACCTGGACTGGGAAAAACCTTGATGGTGCGGACTATTGCTCAAAGTTTGGAACTTCAGTTTTCACGGATCCAGTTTACCCCGGACTTGATGCCGGCCGATATCATAGGGACCGACATTATTTCTCCTGATGAAGAAGGTAGACAGTCCTTTCAGTTCCAGCCAGGTCCTGTTTTTGGCAATGTGATTCTAGCGGATGAAATTAATCGTGCGACCCCAAAGACCCAGAGCGCCTTACTGGAGGCGATGCAGGAACATACAGTCACCGTGGCGGGTAAGACCCGTAAGTTACCAGAACCCTTCTTTGTCCTGGCAACGCAAAATCCATTGGAGATGGAAGGCACCTACCATCTTCCTGAAGCGCAGTTGGATCGGTTTCTCCTTAAGATTATTGTTCCCTTTCCCACAGAGGAAGAGTTAAAGCAGATTGTTACCCAGACCACGGGAGGAACGGAAGCATCTGTAGTTCCTGTGGCTAAGGGAGATGAGTTGATAGCCTTGCAAGAGACAGTTCGTCAAATTTTGGTACCAGAAGAGGTGGTGGATGATGCCGTTCGACTACTCTTACTTTCTCATCCCGATCATCCCGAGGCTCCGGAGTTAGTTAAGCAATATGTCCGTACAGGAGCAGGTCCTCGTGGAGTACAAGCCTTGATCCAAACGGCTAAAGCACGAGCGTTTATGGCGGGGCGATTCAATGTGGCCCAAGAAGATCTTGACTTTGTAGCTCTTCCAGTTCTCCGTCACCGTATCCTGCGAAATTTTGAAGGAGAAGCAGTTGGAATTGCAGCGGATCAGATTGTGGAAGCACTGCTGGCGGATTTGCGGAAAGGGTTCGAGGCATGAGTAAAGTTTCATCTTTACTGGATCCCGCCTTTTGTGCCCAATTGGAACAGCTTCGTCTGGCTAGTCGCCATCGCGTGCTGGGAAGACAGTCGGGACAACGAACTTCTCGTTTATTAGGTAGTTCTTTGGAATTTGCCGATTACCGCTCCTATGCCCCTGGAGACGATATTCGACAGGTAGATTGGAATGCTTATGCTCGCTTGGGAAAGTGGTTTCTTAAGATGTATCTGGATGAGCGGGAAATTACACTTCATCTGATTATCGATACAAGTAAATCCATGAGTTTCGGAGAGCCTTCCAAGGGAGAGGTTGCCTTGCGACTAGCTGCGGCCTTGGGTTATATTGCTCTTTATCATACAGATCGTGTCGGATTGATTACTTTCCGTGAACAAGTAATCAGTAATCTTCCTGTTCAGCAAGGCAAGCGAGGAGTGCACCGCCTATTTTCCTTTTTGGAAGAGATCCAATTTACAGGAAAAGGGGATATCAATGCTGCCTTTAGCCATCCAAGTGCCCTGCCGCGGGAGCGAGGATTAACGGTAGTACTTACCGATGCCTTGTTTGACCAGGGTTACCAGGAGGGTTTGTCTCGCCTACAAAAAACAGGGGGCCAAGTCTTTTTGATTCACCTGTCTACAGCAGAAGAACGAGACCCTGCTTGGTCGGGGGATCTCCGCCTAATCGATAGTGAAACAGGAAATTATCGGGAGGTCTCCTTCTCCCCTCCTGTTTTACAGGCATATCGCCAGACGGAGATGGGGTACCGAGAGGAATTGCGTCACTGGTGTTTTCGTCGGGGAATGGTGTATATTCCAATTGCAGTGGAAGAGAACCTGGAGTCGATGGTGTTTACTATATTGCGTTATAGCGGACTGGTGCGGTAAGAGGAAGGGGTAGCATTTTGCTAGCGAAATTGAAGCGATTGTGCTCCTATTTTTGTGAAACTTTTTATGACCAATGAGGTGACGCTTGTGCAATGGTTGCAACCTTGGAGTTTTCTCTTTGCTGCTTTTTTAATCCCTTCGATCTTACTGCTATATCTGCTGAAGCGAAAGTATACTGACCGTAGTGTATCTAGTACACTCCTGTGGGATCGTGTATTGGCCCGTGTAGAAGCAAGCCATCCTTGGCAGCGGCTTCGTCGCCAATTGCTGTTGCTTTTACAACTCTTGACCGCACTTCTTTTTGTCCTATCTCTGGCCCGTCCCAGTCTGCCCACCGATGGGGTGGGAGCAGCCCATACCGTCCTCCTGATTGATGTTTCTGGCAGCATGTATGCACAGGAAGGGAAAGAAACACGCTTGGACCGAGCGAAGGAAAAGGCATATGCACTTATCGACAGCATGGGCCCAGAACACACCATGACCGTGGTGGAGATGGGAGCGGTACCCCAAGTGCGAGCAGTCCAGACGGGAGTGAAAAAGGAGCTTGTCCAAGCCATTGATCAGATTGAAGGACGGGTGGGGGCCAGTGATCCCCAGGCAGCCCTATCGCTTGCCCATGCCCTCGCCACTCGAAGCCCTGATGCGCAAATTGTGGTAATTGGAGACGGTGTGGGTTACTCCGCTTTGGAGACCTATTTTCCCGATCGCTTTATCCAAGTGGGAAAGGAAGCTCATAACCTAGCTGTTGCCTCTTTTTCTGTTGATCGCAGCCAAGGTAAGGGGGAGGCCTTGGTGCGAATCGATAATCGAGGAAATAAGGAAGGGCAAGCGGTGGTTACTCTGTTGGATGCAGAGGAGAAAATCCTGGAAGCGAAGTCGCTTACGATTCCAGCCCAAAAAAGCAGTATAATCCGTTGGAAAGATCTCCCCGATAGTCCCTATTACCACATCCAGATGGAAGCAGAAGGAGACAGGCTTCCCCTGGATAATGAAGCGTGGGCGATCCCGAGTCAACCTGAGCAGATGGAAGTGTTATGGGTTGGGCCAGACAATTTATTTTTGGAAAAAGCACTTCAATTGGAAAAGTCTCTCCAAGTCGTACGTTCAGACCGGTTAACTGGTAAACATTCGTCCCTTCTAACGGTGACGGAAAACTCCAAGGAGAAACAACCGGACAAAGGAAGTTTGCTACTCATACATCCTGCACCAGGGAACTCAGTAATCAAAGTGGGAGGGACTGTTCCCATAACCGAGGAGTTGAAGGGAAATGAACAACATCCCTTACTTAAAAATATTTCCTTGAAGGATGTGCATATCGCCGAAGCCCGGAAGGTAGAGGTACCATCATGGGCGGAGGTGGTTCTCCAGGCAGGAGAGGTTCCCTTAATATTGGCTGGAGAGCATCAGGGTAGACCTGTGGTGGTGTTCACCTTTGATCTTCATCAGTCAGATCTTCCCTTAAAACCTGCCTTTCCAGTCTTGATGCACCAAACTCTGAGCTGGCTTCTTCCCTTAAAGTTTGAAGCCTTGGGAGTAGGAGAGCCTGGAGAGATGTTACAAATTCCCCTCTCTACTGGAGCTGGTAAAGCTACGATTCGCACCCCTTCTGGTGAAGTTGTGCAGATAGAGGGAAAGGGAGGCTATCTTCACTACTTAGTGCCTGAAGAGGCGGGACTTTATGAGATGAAAGAAGATGCTGGAGGCGCTCCTCGATACTTTGTTGTCCCTTTTCCTGAAAGCCAGTCGGAAATTAAGCCTCAAGAAGTAACCATCTCCTCCGGTTTAAATTCAGATGGCGCAGCGGAAAAGGGACATCATGAGCTATGGTGGTGGATGGCTCTGGCAACGCTGCTGATGATTGCTTTGGAGTGGGGGGTGTTTAGTCGTGGCTATTAGCTTTGGAGAACCCTGGATGCTACTGGCCCTTCTTCCTGCTGCCCTGGGTTTCTGGTGGTGGTGGCGCAATGATCACCGCTGGGAAAAGGGAAAAAAGCGGCTGATTTTAACCATGCGGGCAGTAATTGTGCTCTTATTGATCCTTTCTTTGGCTCGTATGGGGTTGCTTATCCCTGTTCAGGAACAAACAGTGGTTTTTGTTGTTGACCGTTCCGCCTCGGTCCATGATGAGGAAAAAGCTTTGGAAGTGATTCAGAATGCTGTTGCGAGCAAAAGGGTGGAGGACCGCTTTGCTGTCATATCTGCTGGAGCCGAGCCTGTCGTGGAACAGCCGATGACCACGGGAAGTGCCCTTACCTCCTTATCAGCAGTGATTAATCCCCATGCCACAGATTTGGCGGCAGCCCTTCGCTTGGCGGGGGGATTGATTCCCTCGGATGCTCGGGGGCGTGTCGTACTCATTAGTGATGGAGAAGAGACCCAGGGAGAAATGGTTGCCGCGGCCCAGGAACTCCGGGAGCGGGGGATCCGGTTGGATGTGTTATCTTTGCCGGTGAATCATGGAGAGGATGTTTTATTGACGGGTTTAGATCTTCCTCCGCGCCTCTATACCGGAGAAAAGTTTGATATTACCGTTCAGGCGGAAAGTACGACGACGACGAAGGCGACGCTACGCCTTTATGAGGGGAACGAACAGATTGGGGAACAGCGGGTAGATGTGCAAAAAGGAAAAAACCGCTGGCGCTTCAGTGTCCAGGCGAAGGGAACTGGATTTTTACGTTATCGGGCTGAAATTGAGCCAAAGAAGGACGAGGTGGATGCTAATAATCGGGTGTATGGATTTAGTCAAGTCGAAGGAGCGCCTTCTGTCTTGGTATTGGAGGGAAAGAAAGGAGAGGCCAGAAATCTGGTTTCGGCCTTACAAGCGAGTGGAGTGAAGGTAAGGATTTCAACACCATCTACGCTCCCGACGGAACTGGACGCCTATAAGCAGTATTCCTCCATTGTGTTGGCAAATCTACCTGCTCACGCACTTAGCGAGTCCCAAATGGAGCGACTTCACGCCGCTGTACGTGATTTGGGCATCGGCCTGGTGATGACTGGAGGAGAAAATAGCTTTGGGATGGGAGGCTGGTTTAATACACCCGTCGAAAAAGCCCTTCCGGTTCAGATGGAACTTCAGGATAAGAAACGGATGCCCTCTCTTGGTCTGGTTCTAGTTATTGATAAATCAGGCAGTATGGAAGGACGAAACATTGCTTTGGCTCGGGAAGCAGCAGTTCGCTCCCTTCAATTACTCGGTTCCCAGGATCAGGTAGGGGTCCTTGGTTTCGATAGTGATTTTTCATGGGTGGTGCCACCTGGACCTGTCAAAGATAAGAATGAATTAGAAAGCAAGATTTTGCGGATGCAGGCAAATGGGGGTACCAACATCTATCCCGCCGTTGAAGAAGCCTATGAAAAAATAAAAGAGCTTCCCACCCAAAGAAAGCACATTATTTTGTTGTCCGACGGGATGTCCAGTCAACAGGAGAATTATGAAGCGTTGATAGAAAAAATGAAAAATGAAGGCATTACCATGTCCACGGTTGCAGTAGGACAGGAAGCAGACCGCCGTTTACTAAACCGGTTGGCCAAATTGGCAGGGGGAAGTTATTACTATACGACAGATTCCAGCTCCATCCCCACGATCTTCAGTAAAGAAACCATAAAAGCTACCCGCTCCTATATTGTGGAGGAACCTTTCCGTCCCAAGTGGGTGGGCGGGGCAGATTGGACCCATCACCTATCAGGGCTGCCTCCTCTGCGGGCTTATGTGGTGACAACACCCAAGCAGACTGCCGAGGTAGTACTGGCCAGCCCCTATCCCGATCCAGTCCTTGCTCGGTGGCAGTATGGATTGGGGCGTACCGTCGCATGGACAAGTGATCTGGATGGTAGGTGGTCCAAAGAGTGGATCACTTGGTCCTCTTTTCCCGCCTTTGTTAACCAAGTGGTGGGCTGGACTTTCCCTCAAACCAGCTCCGGTCAGCTACAGGTCGATTCGATCGTGGAAGGAAACCAGGCTCGAGTAGAGGTTTTCTATAATGGAGAGTCAGAAGATGCTCCTGATTCCTTGGAATTAACAGTGATTGACGACCAGATGAAAAAGCGAAAGATCGAAGCAAAAGTAGTAGCACCGGGTAAGTATCGTGCCGAATTTACAGTGGATGAGCCGGGAACTTACCTATTGCAAGCAACCGCAGGCAAAAAGGGAAAAGGGGCGACTGAAACTTTTGGCTTAGCGGTTCCCTATTCCCCTGAATATACGTTGCCCACAGAGGGAGAACAGAAAATGGTGCGGGCTGCGGAGGTAGGGGGCGGCACTCCACTGGCTAAACCAACAGACGCTTTTGCCGATAATTTGGCTAGCCAGTGGGCCAATCGGGAAATCGCTCTGCTCCTCCTCAGTATCGCTGCCTCGCTTTGGCCCTTCGATGTAGCTGTTCGTCGCTTGTCCTTCTCCCGGGAGCCCCTTGCCCAGGTGTTGGGCTGGCTGAGGCGGAAAGATTCGAAAGAAAAAAAGGAATCCCAGCCAACCCACTTCAGCCGATTGCAGAAACGGGCCCAGGAGGCAATTCAAGAGCGCACCAATATTAAATCAGAGGAAGTAGAAGGACTGTTGAAACAGAAGCAAGCCATCAGGGAGAGCCTCTTTTTGACAAAGGAGAAAATAACCCCACCAAGGCCTAAAACAGCAACAGAAGAAAAACAGCAACCGAAACCAAAGAAAGAGAAAAAGCAGGAAAGTACTCCTGTGGACAACCCAGAAGAAACTCACATCTCTCGGCTATTGGCGGCGAAGCGAAGAAAGAAGTAGTGTGCGTAGAATTTGAAAATGAACGATCGGAAAAACCAGCTCCACATAGGGCTGGTTTTTTACTTAAAGAAGAGGTGGAGAAAGTGGGGAAATTGGATTCCCCTGAATAATGGCACAAATTGATAAAAAGCTGCTATAATGAGGCTTGTATTTGTGCAAAAGCCAACGTTAATGTGTGGATCGATCGACGATACAACTTCAATACAAGACTGAGGGATCTGTATGAAAAAACAAAATGCAATCCATGCCTTGGTAGACGAACATGAGCGAGCCTTACGATATTTATTGGATATGATGACTTCCTGGAAAGAAGAGAAGTTACAGCAGACAGTGGATGATAAAGGCACTACTGTTCAAGATGTATTAGACCATCTTGTGAACTCCCTTTATCTCTACTTTTCGTGGATGGAGAAGCAGCTAGGCAGAGGAACGACTCCTTATCCTCCAGTCAGTGCAAACAGTTTGGCGGAATGGAGAGAGAAGATTACCACTTGCTTTCCCTACTGCCGGGAAGTAGCGACGATGCTTACCGATGAGGATCTGGGAGCCGCCTTCCCTGCACCGTGGAATGACCAGGAAATCTACATGATTGAGCAGATGTTTGAACATGCCATCGTTCATGTCTGGCGCCATTGCCGCCAGCTAGAGAGGTTAGATTAAAAGAAGCTGAAGACTTAAATGAATGATTAGGAGTTCTTTCTATGATTAGGGATCATTATTATTTTCCTGTAGTAATTTTTAAATCTGGAGATAGGTTTGGTTATCATTTTCATGATTTCCCCGGACACGTTATTTATTATTGTTTCTCGGAAGAAGAAAGCTTAGAAATGGCTAAGAACTATCTAGGGAAGCATCTCTATTGGATGGAGAAATTAGGGTTAACCATTCCTGAACCTACGCCAATAGAAGACTTGGTGCTTTCCGAAAATGAGAAGTCTTTTTTATTAGAGATAAACTTACCTCTCTATAGGGGTTTAGAAAACGATATTTTAAAGTGGATTAAAAGGCGTTTTGGCTTAGCAAAGACAATAATAACTGACTTATATCAAGTAAGTCCATATTACAAGTTAGTACTTGATGCGGATAAACAAAAGTGGATTGTTGATATCAATATAGAAAATGAAATCGTTTGTTTGCCGCTGGAGGATATAAAATGTTGTGGTGAGTTTAATTATAAAGTAAAAGGGAATTACGCGGATCCAATTAGGTGCAATAAATGTGGAACTGAACTTGAACTCCATTTATTACCATTACCAAAGCTGTTGGTGTATGAAATGTACGATTGGTGTGCTCAATATGATCATTTGTACGCGGACGAACCTCAGATTATTAATGATTTTGATCAACGGGGAATCGAATTTACAAATAAGATAAGAAATGAACTAAGAGAAGTGTTTAAAGAGGAGGAGGTTTTTGTCACTTATGTTCCAGTTGATCAAAGTGATTTGATTATCCAAACCTACTATATCATGGATGAATAAAGGTAGAGCTGCAATATACTTCGCAAATAGTCCGCGTGGTTATTGAATTTGGCTATTGTATGAGTAGTTGGGTATTATATGTTAGAAAAAGTGCTCCCCTCTAGGAGAATTAATCTTTCTAGAGGGGAGTAACTATATTAGAATGGAAGGTTATAGTATGAAAGAGAAAGCCTTTAATTGTTTATGCTTTATGGAGGTCAAGTTACTATTTTTAGTGATCTTATACTTAATGGTGACTCCGTGGAAAAATCAAACCTACATGACAATGGCGATTCGAAATTCCCTTTATACTGATAATTTGTACATAGCAATTTAATAGCCGCCAATTTATTCAGAGTAACCAAGGGCAGTAATATTATGGCCTCTTTGCAATATGATTAGGATCCTGGACTGTCATACCGGGTACTACAATTAGAAGACGAGGGGTACCTTTGAGAATGAACTACTCAGTTTGAGTTTGTATAGCTATGTTCATATGTGTACATACCAGCGAGTATGATTTGGGGAATTTTTGAGAGTGAGTGATCTTATAAGATGTATAAAATCCATTTGAGAAATGGTAGATTGCTGGGTTTTCTAATGGAAGCCCTTGTTTTTCTCTCTCTTTTCTTTCTAATCTTAGGGCTGGGACTTTGGGCAGAACTACTTGGTATACTCGTTGTATTGGCATTTCTCATACTAATCGTATTGGATCTTCAATCTAAGGAAAATTCGTTAAAGAAAAGGGTGTTGTTCCTTCTTTCGACAGCAGTATGGGTTGTGCTTAGTTTTTATATATTGTGGTGGGGAGTACAGACGGCGATTGAACTTCAATCACCCAAGATATTAATCGATGAAGGTCTGTGGCCATATTATAAAGCTTCTTTTTTTGCTTTCCTGTCCTTTCAAGCTTTTCTATTATGGCTGTATGGTTGTATCAATGTTTTTCTTTGTTTCATGATCTTACTTTTGCAGGACAAATACTTTGGAAAAGTCCGTAGATGAATTAAACTGAGAAGCCAATTTCAACTACAAGCATGTTTCTTTAACTATTCGTTGCTCTCATCCCACACATTTTTAGGA
The DNA here is from genome assembly GCA_937975135.1 of uncultured Thermoactinomycetaceae bacterium. GTDB lineage: Bacteria > Bacillota > Bacilli > Thermoactinomycetales > CALJVA01 > CALJVA01. The sequence goes on from CALJVA010000066.1 coordinate 55,999, forward strand.
TAAATACGATAGCTAAAGGAATTACGCTCATATTTTTTAAAAAGTATATCCATGCATTATATAAAGCGGTGGGGTTAGTGATATTTATGCCTGACCATTCAAGGGCTGAAATAACCAATGAGCTGAACAGTACGATGAGTAAATTCCCCAATCCGTATAATAGGATGATGAAGGCAAAGATTTGAGAGATGAAACCATAGGGCCAGTTTTTTTCAAATTGAAGGGAGCAGGTTTGTGCAATTTTTTCCCAACACTTTTTTTGCCTCAGTTCGCTTAAAGCATGATTGAACATGATGCTGATGATTACAAGGAAGAGAAGAACTCTTGCCAATCCAACGATTACCTCTAACCAAAGGGGAGTGTCTTGGAACCACATTTGGCATGCACGTATTAACGATGGTACGAACGAAATGATGAGTAGGATCATATGTCCATAGAAAAATTGTATAGATGATAGGAAAAGAAAAATTGTATAGATGATAGGAAAGTTTCGATCCCAATTTTACAAAAACGTAAAATTTCTGTAAGTTTCATCGTCTCATCTTCCTTTTTGGTCAATTCAAAGTCTTTGATGTCAAAAAGGTTTTTGTATCTTATAATAGTTGTAAGGAGTCTACCTAAAGTCGATTGGTCTTGTTGGATATCTACTAAAATTCGACAGTTTGGGGAGGTACTCCTTTTTTTAATAGTCGAGCCCTTTGAGTTGATTACTCTCTGTTACTTGGTGGTTGCTTTTTTCTATTTTTATGAGCAAAAATAGAAATGTTAGATAGCAGTATAAAGTCTTAAATTTTTATGGAGGAGATTAGTATGGATGCATCCCATGAATCGATGATCGTAAAAAGTTTTTTTACCCAGCGTGTTCAAGATCGGGTTCAACAAGAATTGTCCTCGCCAAAAAAGCGGCTTACGGCATTAAATCGTTTGTGCCATCGATATGAAGATACCCTTGTTCAAGAGTACCTAATTGAGATCCCAGAACAAAATTCGGATTATATGGATGTTTTCCATTTGTTACAACAAGAAGGTGCGGAGGAAAATTGTTATGCTATCTCTTTTCATGAAAAGATTGATGGTCGACATCTTCCCCTACTTGATGCGTTAAAAAAGGCTGTGGGATTTGGGTTACCCTCTCTTATTTCCTGTATTCCCGGTCAGCTTGCTTATTTTGAATCGGGACAGGAGTTTGGGCCACCAAAGAGATTTATCATCAAAAAGGCGTAAGTGATGGAAGGGGGAAAGGGTACGTGATGGCTGGCAAATGCTAGCTACTCGCCAATAACATGAAGGTTAGTGGAGATTCGTGTTTCGGATTTGTCCCGTTCGCTGGCTTTTTATGTAGATGTGTTGGGAATGAAATTGGTCCATCGTGGCCGAAAGGATGTCTACTTGGAGTGGGGAACGGCTTGGGTGTGTCTGATTGAGACCGGAGCAAAGCAAAGACACTCAAATGAGAGCTTAGGTGTAGATCATGTTACCTTTTCAATTGCAGAAGCTGATTTTGCTGATGCTGTTCGTCACTTGCAACAAGCAGAGGTTCCCATTGTCTGAGGGCCACTGCGCCGTGGACAAGGATGGACGGTTAATTTTCTCGATCCTGATGGAATCCAGTTAGAATTACATACAAGCAACCTGAAGCAACGAATGGATGTGTGGTCATAAAGCGAATAAAATTAGCGGCGGATTTGTCCTTCGAAAGATTCCCTAAACAAATATTTTCCAATGGCAATAAACAACCATAATCAATCAAGAAGAATGCCATCGGCAAAGAAAACCAAAGGGAGACACTTTATCATCCGTGATCCCGTTTATACTTTTAGGGATTGGTTCTTACAAGGCAGTCTTCCGCCGCTTCATTTTTTTTTATTTTATTATCTATCACTAAGTTTGGGGAAAGACGAGTCCGACTTGGGACTTTAGGAAAAGCCTTTCTTCAATAGTGGAGCTCTTGATCAAAGGATGGGTCTTCATCTGTTTTAAGTTCCTGCTGAACTCGATACATATTTTCCAGATAAAAATGAAAACGCTCTTTGTCAAGATTCTCCCAGCTTTTTGCCAGATTGAAGAGGGCTTTGTGGGCTCTATGTTTATAATTATATTTCTGTGCTAACTCTAGAGCTTCTTCATAGTAAGGAATTGCTTCAGTATCCTTATTCTGCTGTTGATAATAAACTCCCATGGTGTTTAAAGCATCTGTGAGATGACGCACATCATTCAATGTTTTTCCAATTTCAATGGCTTTAGTAAGCACTTCATGCCCCTCATCCCACTTTTCTTGGTTGATATAGAGAATACCGAGGCGAATATAAGTTCTTACCAACTCATCGTTATTGCTTACTTTGTCACGAAGATAGGCAGCCATCTTCAGGCAAGATTCCGCTTTATTCCAGTTCTTTTGTGAAGTATAGATCGATCCCAGCACACTCCACAAATCAAACATTCCGGAGAAATCTTGGTTTACGCGGGCAATTTCCAAACCTTCTTCTGCATATTGGATTGCATCGGCATAGATACCAGATCGACTGGCCAATTCGGAGCGGAGGGTATAAGTGCCAATCACTGTGCTGGTATTTTCCATTTTATCGATGTCATCCCAAATTTGTTCAATCGCTTTTGTAGCCTCACCCAACCGACCCAATTTTCGCAAAGAAAGTGCTTTGCGATAAATAAGATCGTAATAGACTTGCTGTCGTCCCTCATCAGGTATAAATGCTTCTATTCCACTATCTGCCATTCGAATGGTCTGTTCTAAACGGTTTTTTGCTTCACTGCATAACGCTAAGTAATAATAGCAGGTTGCTTCAATATTGGAAGATTTACCTTCTGGGGATTGGGGAGCAAGGCGGATTCCATTATAAAAAGCTCGCTCTGCTCTTCGCCACTGTCCTTTGTTGTAATAACATTTTCCTTTCAAATAGTAGACAAAAGAGGAGAATGGATGGTTGTCACCTAGGTTGAGCTGTTCCAGTTCCTCTAAAGCTTCCTCGATCATCCCAATATCACACAATGTTTCAATACTAAATAGCTTGAATTGGAGCTCTGATAATTCACGCTGTTTTCCCATCATGAGATCGGGTAACTTGTCCAAAGGCAAATCTAGTTTCTCTAACAGATAGTGAATTTTATCGATATTTACATGAGGGACACCCCGCTCTATATTACTGATCGTTGCCGGAGAAATATTATCATCTGCTAAGTCTTCTAAACGTAAACCTCGCTCTCTCCGTACTCTTCGAATTACCTCACCAACTTCACTTATTTCCAATGGGTTCAACGATTTTCACTCCTTTAAGATAAAATATCAAGCAATCATATCATACATGATTTTAAAGGATTTGGAAAGTGCGAGATTCAAATAATAATAGAGTTCTAATTATTACTTTTCGAAGCTTGAGCAAATCAATCAGAAGAATTGGTTATATTTACTGGCTTTGCAGTCCATTATACAAAATATTTCCTATACTAGGCAATTATAAACCGGTAAAATTATCAATATAGAGGGGTTTAATATTTAAATTTTTACGGATAATTCATAAGGTGAGATGGGAAAAATGGAAATTAAACGCCGTGAAATTGACAATCCAAGTGGCAAAAGAAATGATTGAATGTTATATAATAGCGAAATTTTTTATCAATTACTGTTTAAGATTACAGCTCTTTTTAGGTATATAAAGGTAAATGAAAAATCCGAAAATGCTTATTGGAATAGAAATAATAAAAAAAACGTAGTATTTGTGGGAAAAATAAGATAGGTAACAAGTGACGATCCAAGTGACTTAAATAAGGTAGCAAAACAATTCATTTTACCAGTATCCTCCCTCTTATTTCAATTGATACCTCTTCAAGGTTAAGGCGATAAAGATTGTTTCTAAGGAAAATGGAAATTGCTTTTCCAATAATTATGCCAATAATATTTTAATTTATTTTGAAACTATATATTTATGAAATGAATCCATTTCAATTTTAAATGATTTTTATCCATTACCTAGGCAGAAATTTTTTTGAAAAAGAGACGTCAAGCATGTTCTAACTAGGGTATGGGCAAAATAGGTAATACAACCTTTTATAGGATGGATATAACGGTATAAGAAATGAGTCGGGAGAGAAGCACGGTTGGAAATGTATTAGTGCGGAGTTTTCTATGCAACCAGGAATGGTTTGAGGGAGGAAGTTGAGTGGCACAAATTTTATCTGTAGGAACCTCCGTTCCGCCTTACGAATTGAAGCAAGAAGAAGTGCGTCAGTTTGCACACAAGATGTTTGCCGAGAGATTTTCAGATATTGATCGCTTACTACATATCTTTGAAAACACTGCTATTGAACGGCGGCGGTTTAGTAAAGAGCGCGCCTGGTTTGAACAGGATCATTCTTTTTCTGAACGGAACCGGGAATACATAGAGATTGCTTGTCAGCTCGGAGAAGAAGCGATTTTACACTGCCTCAATCAGGTTCAACTTACCCCATCAGAAGTGGATCATCTCATTTTTGTATCCACAACTGGCTTGGCTACGCCTAGTATAGATGCTCATTTGATCAATCGATTGGAAATGAATCCCTATGTAAAGCGGACACCTGTGTGGGGATTGGGTTGTGCAGGAGGAGCCGCTGGCTTGGCTCGTGCCTATGAGATTGCCCGTGCCGATCCAGAGAGTAAAGTGTTGCTACTTACTTTGGAGTTGTGTGGACTTACTTTTCGTCGGAAAGATTTGTCGAAAAGTAATTTGGTGGCCACCTCCCTTTTTGCTGATGGTGCAGCCGCTGTGCTGGTCACAGGAGAAAAAGTGACGCTCCCTAATAAAGCTAAAGGACCACGTATTTTGGATACGATGAGCATGATCTGGCCTGATTCTCTTGATGTTATGGGTTGGGAAATGAAGGACGATGGGTTTAAAGTGGTTTTTTCTAAGGATATACCAACCATTGTCCGACGAGAGGTGCGGGCTGTGGTGGACTCTTTTTTATCCCGTTCTGGATTAAGCCTGGATGATATTGGTTGCTATATTACCCATCCAGGGGGCAAAAAAGTGCTTGCTGCATATGAAGAAGCTCTTTCACTAAACAAAGGAGCACTGGATCAAGCCCATTCCATCCTTCGCTCCTTTGGAAATATGTCCTCAGCAACAGTCCTCTTCGTGTTAGATCAGGAATTGAAGTTAGCCCATGAGGTTGGTACTTATGGTTTGCTCATGGCTTTAGGGCCGGGCTTTAGTACAGAAATGGTTTTGATCCAATGGGAGTGAGGAAACTTCGGTAAAGGGGTAAAGGAGGTAAGAAAAGAATGGCAAACATCTGGTTCTGGGGGATGGTTTTCTTAGTGATCTGCCAGCGTATAGCCGAATTGAGATTGGCAAGTATAAATGCTAATTGGATACGCAAGCAAGGAGGCTATGAGGTTGGCCAAAAACATTATCCTCTTCTTGTCGGGATCCATACTCTTTTTTTCTTTAGCCTTATCTTCGAAGTTCAATTTCGTAACGCTTCCCCTCCATCATGGTGGTACCTTCCTTTCTTTTTATTTCTTGTAGCTCAGGGTTTACGAATTGCTTGCCTTCGTTCATTGGGTCCCTATTGGAACACGCGCATTTTTGTTGTCCCAGGTTCCTCGCCAGTCTCTCGGGGACCTTATCGCTTTTTGCGTCATCCCAACTATGTTGTAGTAATCACAGAAATACTTTCTCTGCCCCTGATCTTCGGTGCTTATGGAACGGCTGTCCTTTTCTCTGCTTTGAATCTTCTTGTCTTATTAGGCATACGAATCCCTATTGAAGAGGAAGCCTTAGGAAAAGCGACTTCTTACTACCAGGAGATGGGGGATCGTCGGCGCTTATTTCCGCGAATAGATCGTTCGAATAGATCAAACAGTTAAAAATGGATAGGATGCAGAAACAAACGGGAAGACTTCATCACTTGGTGATATCATTTGTCCTTCATTATGATGAAGAATCATGTCCCTCCTGTGTGGAATGAGGAAGAGAAGAGGTTGTTCCTGGAAGTGATTGCATTTTGCTTTTGTGCTTATCGTATAACCTTTTTATGAACCATCGATAAAAACCTGGGAACAAATGACGCAAGCGCATTGCTATAGCAAGTGGGAAGGGAATTACTTTGATTCGGGGATGATCGATGAGGCGTACTGCGTGGTAGGCAGCCTGCTTGGCATCTATCATATGACGAACGATCAAAGGAGGAAAGAGACGGGCAGGACTTTCGCCGGCAAAAAAAGGAGTATTTACCGGTCCTGGACAAAGCACACCGATCTGAATTTTGGGAGCGTATTCTAAATGGATGGACTCAGAGAAGCCAATTAAGGCAAACTTGGAGGCCACATAAGCGGCCAAATTTGGCACGCCACTTAGGCCAGCAGTAGAAGCAATGTTAATAATTATTCCTGCTCCTTGCCGCTCCATATGAGGTAGCAGCGCGCGGGTCATACGCACAGCCCCTAAATAGTTCGTATCCATCATTTTTTCAAATTGGCTCATTGGTACCTCGAGGAGACCACCAAACTGACCGAAACCAGCGCTGTTTATCAACACATCGACACGCCCCCATTGCTGAATCACCCTCTCGATAAGAAAATTAACTTCATGTTCTTGGGTAACATCACAGGAAAATGCGGTTCCTTTCCCTAACTCCTTTACAAGTTTTTCTAACGCCTCCTTATTCCTCGCGACGACAATTGGGTAATCTCCCTTTTTGACCAAGAGATGAGCAATTTCACGCCCAATTCCACTAGAGGCTCCAGTTAGCAGAACAATTCTTTCCCCCACTTAGATCATTCTCCTTTCAATAAAGAACAATTGCTTTTATGAGATCTAACGCTGATCCCATGATTTACTCCCTCGATTAAAGAAAAAAATGGATAAGGTGGTTATCCATTTTCGATTCAACTGACTGTGACTTTTGTTGGACCTGAAAGTGTTAAGCAACTTCACGCCATTGTAATGACAACATAAAAAGCGCTTTGCTGCTTAACACTTTCTTGATCCCTTGTTGGCAAGGTACTAAGCAACAATTTTAAGACATGGGTACTTGAGGTATGATGCGTCCCTCAATCCGAGTAAAAATATCCTCCAAATCACGACCGGTAATGGTTAAACCGTGATTTTTTAATCCGATGACAGCTCGGGAGGGATCTTTGGCTTGGCGTACTTTTTCTGCAACCGCTTCGGCAAGTTGAAGGGTGCCGCATGGATAATTGATTTCTGTTGATTCGATATCATCCATCCAGGCATGAATATGGACGATCGCGCCAACGTCAGGATGTTCGTTATAAATCATCCAATGTTCAATCGCATCCACAGATGCACGACGTGGCTTTATATGGGGTGGAATACTGATCTGCATTGCTTTTTGGTCCGCCGCATATCCTTTGATCAACAAAATATCTTGTCCAATCTGCTTTAAATTTGATTTGTCTACTCCACTGGCACTCATCCAAAAGCGATTTTCCTCATGGCGAGCACTGAGATTACCGTAACTGAGTCCACCAATTCCATATAGTTTTTCAATATGACGCATCTCCTTTTCCGAGAGAAGTTCATGAATCGGAAATGGTGCAGGAAGGAGATTTAATTGGTCCAATTGTTTCCCTGCCCAACTGAGTTGTTCTGTAATATCATTTCCTTCCCATAAATCTTGTGAAAGGTCTTTCTGAAATTGATTGTCAATAATTAGTTCTGCAGTAGCTAACGGGCGTAAGCGATCAAATATTTGTTTATAAAAAAGTGGATCATTAAGATCTCCGGGAATTGGATAATATCCTTGTTCTAGTGTGATAAAGTATGTATTGATTTTTTCCTGGGTGTAATCCAGATAAATCATCATATTGGCCAAGGAACGGACCAAAATGGGATACCCCTTTTTCAGGATATTGTCTCCAGGCTGGTTGTTTTCAACGATCGTCACGACAAAGGTTCCTTTGCCACGTCGGCGAAAATGACGGGGTCGCTTGGGATCCACAAAGTTAAATACCAATTGTAGATTCACATCATCGGGTTCTGTTAAATGGTACCCGTTGGATTCCATTTCTTCTTGTAATCCCTTTGCGAATTGCTTCAGGGTAGGAGATTTTTCAACATGATCAACCATACAAAATGTACGCATGGGCCAATAGCTCCTTCTATAGAACTTTCTATTATAGCTTACCCCAAAAGAAGGAAAATAATTGAAAAAGTGTCCGCGTTTTTGCGGACACTTTTTGGTGGGTTATTGGCGACGCCGTGCATAGCGGGCAAGGGCGGGGTGATGTTTTTGTAGATCTTCGTACAAAGAGGTGAAGATCTGTGCGATATCCCATTGTGCTTCGGGAGATGTACGCAAATTGATGAGATGATACAACTCCCATAAACTCGCAGAGGCAAAAATTTGCCGGTGATGGGCATTAGTGACACAGTAAGGAGCAGCTTCCGGACAAATTTTGGACATTTGCATAAAAACCTCAGTTGCTTCATCGATGAAAGATGTATAGATCTCTGTTAGTCCTGCTTTTTCGATGTTAGGTGGAATCGTATAACCCAATTTGACCGTCGGCTCTCCATAAGTGAAAGCTGTTCCACGATTGTGTCGCAATAATTGATGCCAATTGGCTTCTGAAATATGCATTTCCATTTGGTAGGTAAGATGACGAAAAATGTCGATCGGGTGGTCAAAAAAGCGTAGGTGTTTTAAAGACTTGTCAATCAATGCTTCCTTTTCAGCGAGGGACAAGGTGTTTACATAGTTACTGGCTTGCTGATAAGTAAGTTGATGTTCACTGATATAAAGTTGAATGACGGCTTGATCTAAAACTTTACGATAATCTGCAAGGTGAATAAAACGAGCTCGGGGTTTGGTTGCATGGTGAAGTGCTAGACCTTTTTCCGAAGGTAGATTTGGCCTCAGATTGGCGATTTCTTTTCGTGTCTCTAATAGGTAGTCACTTGGTTTCACATGCTTTAGTAGTGTTGGAATTACTTTACTGATTTCCCTTTCCATCTCCAGGGCCAATTGGCGTGACTCGTGATGTCGGCTGGAGAGAAGACGAACTAAGGTATCCCGAAGCGCGCGGCCGTTGCCGGTCATTCCCAGACTCGTCAGTGTCGCAAGGGTGAGAACATAACGTGCGTCCTCAAAAGCAATTTTTTCGATCCGGAGTTGATGTCGTCGCTTTGATTCTCCCTGATGTGGAGGAAGATTGTGATGTAGGTATTCAATCAGCTTTGTGAGCAGTTTTTCATAAGTGTCAAAGGCGTGTTCATTGAGTTGGTGGAACAACTTGGATGCTTCTTGATTTTTTTTCAGTTCAACCGGTGTGTAAATCTGTCCTCGTTGTGGGCGTTGGTAGCGCTGGCTATATTCTGTAAAGCTGTTGAAGGTGTTCGCCAGTTCAAGCTCGGCTGAGGCAAGTCGGCTGATTTTCTCAATTCCAATGTGAGCAATGGCATGTTCTGCAACACTGCTATGCCCGTAACCGACCACCCATTTTTCGTGAAATTGAGCCGCTTTTTCTGAATAGGCATTGGCGATTCCACCTGCTGCGTTATCAACAGCAAGATCATCATCTGCTAATAGTTTGGCGAGGTTCTCTCGAAAACTGGCAGGACTGCGGCTAACATAAGCAAATATAACTGCGATCACTTCTTCTGGAAGATTATAGATGGTGTATACATTCTTATCGAGGTTTGAGACATAGCGAGAGAGATCAATCGGTGCTGGGGAAGACAAGGGATTTCCTCCTTTGATAATCAGTGATAACAAACTTTCCGATCGAGGTTCTTTTGCCTAAGAAAAAGGATTACTCTAGCAAAATTGTACCGTCCTTTGAAAGCTCTCACAAGCGCCTTTTACGTTCTGAACCATTTTCATCCTGTTGCGGTTTGCGGAGCTGTTTTCTATAATAATACTTTAAAGTGGTAGTGTAATATTTATATAGCTTTGCAATCGATAATCAAGCACTTGGTCTAGCGTCCCTCTTCTCAGCATAAGGTGAGAATGGGGGGATTGCTATGCGTTTTCGCCGGTGGTGGCTACGAAAACAACATAGTTTGGTACGCTGGCGAAAGCGAGGAGGAATCTGGTTTTTAGCCTTTGCCATTTTTTTTGCTCTACTGTATCAAACATTATGGCTTGTAGAACGAAACCTGAAGCCAACCTTGATCAAAATTGCAGAGGCAGAAGTAAAGAAGGCAACGGGCGCAGCTCTCCGAGAAGCAATAAAAGAGCAAGGTAGTTTGGGAAATGAGCTGGATCAGTTGATTCGCGTCGAAAAGGATAACGAAGGGCGCATCCAGTTTATCCAAATCAATCAACAATTGCAGGCGCAAATTTTTGAGAAGATGCATCGTAGCATGGTAAGAGAGCTGGATGTCCTTAGTGATAAACCATTGAAAGTAAATCTAGGTAAAGTATTGCAAAGCGATTTATTGGCCCATTACGGTCCGGAGTTACCCTTGGAGATCTGGGCGAAAGCTGCACCTCGGATGAGTCTCAAACCAAGGTTACAAGCAGAAGGAATAAATACAGTTATGGTCACGCTAATCCTGGAAGTGCAGACAGAGGTAAATGTGATTATTCCCTTTTCTACGGATGCGATGAAGGTGAGATCGGAGTATCCTCTTGTTCAAGCAGTTGTCATGGGAGAAGTTCCTCGTTTTTACTATTACAATGACATGGGCGAGATCAAGCGAAAAGAAAGTGAAACCCAGGGTCAATCGGGACAAATGCCCATTTTGCCTCCAGTTCATGTGGATGATGAATGAAGGAGATCATACTCCAATTTGTTTTCCGATCCCTTAGAGGATTAATCATCAAATTTGTCGAAAATCATGTGTATAGAGCATTCATTTTTTCTATTCAGACTTCTTTAGAGGTTGGATTATATGATTGAGGTGGCATTATGACAACAAAGCCTTTGCTGGAAATATCTCAATTGCAGATGCACTTCTTTACAGATAAAGGGGTTGTAAGAGCGGTCGATGGGATCGATCTTACAGTAAATGAAGGAGAAGTAGTAGGCCTAGTGGGTGAATCGGGATGTGGAAAAAGTGTCACTTCACTCTCAATCATGGGTTTGGTTCCTTCTCCCCCAGGTAAGATTGTAGGCGGTTCAATCAAGTTTGCGGGGCGGGAGCTAACAACAATGAGTAAAAAAGAGCTCCGCAAAATTCGAGGCAATGAGATTAGTATGATTTTTCAGGAGCCGATGACCTCACTCAACCCAGTTTTTACGATTGGGAATCAGATGGTGGAAGCGATTCGCCTTCATACCGATATGTCTAAGAAGGAAGCTCAGGAGCGGGCGCGGGACATGCTCAATAAGGTTGGGATTGCACGGGCGGATATTTTGACCGCTTATCCCCACGAGCTTTCTGGAGGAATGAGGCAACGAGTGATGATCGCCATGGCGATGTCCCTGGGACCTCGTCTGTTGATTGCTGATGAACCCACAACTGCCTTGGATGTAACGATACAGGCGCAGATTCTAGATCTGATGCGCACCCTTAATCAGGAGTCTCAAACAGCGATTCTCCTGATTACCCATGATCTAGGTGTTGTTGCTGAAATGTGTGATCGGGTGGTTGTGATGTATGCAGGACAGGTTGTCGAAGAGACTGATAACCGAAGTCTGTTTCGTAATTCTCATCACCCTTATACGCAGGGATTGTTGAAATCGATTCCAAAGCTGAGTAAGCAGCGAAGTAAGCGACTCTATTCGATCAAAGGGAATGTACCCAACCCACGCAATATGCCACAAGGATGTCGGTTTGCTCCCCGCTGCGATTTTGCTATGGATATTTGTCATCAAAAAATGCCTGATCTTGTGGAGGTAGCACCAGGTCATCAAACCCGTTGTTGGTTGCATGTAAAAGGAGAGGGGGAAGTGGATCTTGGCAGCAGCAGAAGCACTACTCAATGTTCGTAATCTAAAGAAGTATTTTCCAATTCGTGGAGGTATTTTTCAACGCAAAATCGGTGAAGTGCGCGCCGTCGACGACATCTCCTTCTCCATTCGTAAAGGGGAAACAATGGGGCTGGTTGGTGAAAGCGGTTGTGGAAAATCAACAGCAGGACGGACGATTCTTCGCCTTTATGAACCTACAGCAGGGGAGATTGAGTTTGACGGGGTAAACTTGACTGAGCTCAGTCCAGAGGAGATGAGAAAGAAACGACGTGATCTCCAGATGGTTTTTCAGGACCCGTTCGCTTCTCTTAATCCCCGGAAGACAGTAGGGCAAATTGTGGAAGAACCTTTGATTGTTCATGGTATTGGCACGCCCAAAGAAAGAAAAGAGCGTGTTCGTGAATTATTGCAAGTGGTTGGATTGGATACCTACCATGCCGAGCGATATCCTCATCAATTTAGTGGGGGACAGCGACAACGTGTAGGTATTGCGCGGGCACTTGCCGTTCATCCTCGCCTGATTATAGCCGATGAACCGGTCTCGGCCCTTGATGTGTCAATTCAATCACAAGTGATTAACTTGATGGAAGATCTTCAGGAGCAATTTGGTCTTACTTATCTCTTTATTGCTCATGATCTCAGTGTGGTTCGTCACATTAGCGATCGGGTAGGTGTGATGTATTTAGGACGTTTGGTAGAGTTGGCCGATTCAGATGAACTGTACGATGAACCTTTGCATCCTTATACCAAGGCCCTTCTATCTGCCGTTCCGATTCCTGAGCCCGATGCAAAGCGAGAGCGAATTATTCTATCAGGGGATTTACCCAGTCCCACAGATCCTCCGGCTGGATGTGCCTTTCATACTCGCTGTCCCGAAGCGATGGACATCTGCCGAGAAGTACGGCCTTCTTTTCAAGACCAAGGAGGAGGGCACTTTGTTGCCTGTCATCTGATGACGAAGTGATATATGAAAAGGAGGTGTTGCGAAGGTTTTTGGCCGAAGGTCAATTAGGATTTTGTTTAAGATTAAACTAAGGGGGTTCTAGAATTGAGCTTAAGGAAGTCGTGGATTGCATCAATTGCATTGGTCATGGTATTATCTCTGTTTCTTGCTGCTTGTGGTGGCGGAGGTGACTCTGCTGGCGGCGGCGAAGATATCCTGATTATAGGTCGGGGTGCTGATTCAAAATCGCTGGATCCAATTCAAGTAACAGATGGTGAATCAATTAAGGTAACTCATAATATCTTTGAAACATTGGTTAAGTTTAAAGAAGATAGTACCGAAATTGAGCCTGGACTTGCAAAAGAATGGGAAGCCTCAGAAGATGGGAAAACATGGACCTTCTACTTGCAAGAAGGGGTAAAATTCCATGACGGTACAGATTTTAATGCTGACGCAGTTGTATATAACTTTGAGCGGTGGATGGACAAGGATCATCCAGAGCATAAAGGTGGAGAATTTATTTATTACAAAGGGATGTTTGGTGGATTTAAAGGCGATAAAGGTCATGTAATCAAAAGCGTGAAAGCGCTGGATGAGTACACCGTTCAATTTGAACTAAACTATCCTCAAGGACCTTTCTTGGCAAACCTCGCAATGGCCATGTTTGGTATTGCTTCTCCAGAAGCTGTGAAAAAAGATCCGGTAGCCTTTAATGAAAACCCAGTAGGTACTGGTCCTTTTAAATTTAAAGAGTGGAAAAAAGGAGAATCCATCACACTGGTTAAAAACGAAAACTACTGGCGAGAAGGCTTGCCTAAACTAGATGGATTGATCTTTAGATCGATCCCTGATAACTCAGCACGATTTACAGCATTGCAATCAGGTGAGATTGACCTGATGGATGGTCTCAATACTGACGATGCAAAACAAGTTGAGTCAAATAAAGATTTGCAACTATTTAAGCGTCCACCAAATACCATTGGTTACTTGGCATTTAACATGGAAAAAGAGCCATTTAATAATAAGAAAGTGCGACAAGCATTAAACATGGCTGTCAACAAGGAAGGGTTGGTTAAGACCTTCTTTGGCGACTTAGGTGAGCCTGCTAAAAACCCCATTCCTCCAAGCTTGTGGGGATATAACGATGAGGTAAAAGATTATGAGTACAATCCAGAAAAGGCGAAGGAGCTGTTAGCTGAAGCAGGATATCCAGATGGATTTAGTTTTGACCTATGGGCCATGCCGGAGCCACGTCCCTATATGCCAGATGGGAAGAAAATAGCGGAGTATCTCCAGGCAAACTTTGAGAAGATCGGAGTAAAAGCAAACATCGTCAGCTATGAATGGCTCACATACCTTGAAAAAACAGAGAATGGTGAACACGAAGCAGCACTTCTCGGATGGACTGGTGACAATGGTGATCCTGACAACTTCCTCTATGTCTTACTGGACAAGGATAACGCCAAAAAACCAGCTCAAAACATTGCTTTCTATAAGAGCGATGAGCTCCACGATCTCTTGATTAAGGCTCAGCGCCTGTCTGATCAAGAAGAACGTGAACCCCTCTATTTGAAAGCACAAGAGATTATTAAAGAAGATGCCCCTTGGATTACACTGGCTCATGCGACACCACCAGTAGTAGCCAAGGCATCTGTTAAAGGGTATGTCCCCCACGCAACAGGGTCAGAGAGCTTGGAGAATGTGTGGATTGAGAAGTAAATGTAAGTGGGGAAGCATTGGTTTTGGTCAATGCTCCCCCTTTTTTTTGAATGTATATGGGTAGTTACTTTTTGCTTGAAGGGCGGTGAGAGTGATGATTGCTTATACCATCCGCAGGTTACTGATGTTAATTCCGGTATTAATCGGGATGTCGATTATTACCTTTTCGATTATTCATGCGTTACCCGGTGATCCTGCAAGGGCTGTTCTGGGAGAGCGCGCCTCAGCAGAGCAGATTGCAGAAGTAAGAGAAAGTATGGGATTGGACAAGCCAATATATGTGCAGTATTTCAATTATATCGGGAAGTTATTGCAGGGAGACTTAGGGAGATCCTATATTACTGGACGCGAAATCGCACCAGAACTTTTTACCTATTTAATGGCTACCTTTGAGTTGGCTATCGCTGCTATGTTAATTGCCGTCTTCTTTGGTGTTAATTTAGGGATTTTATCCGCTTGGCGGCAAAATTCCTGGGTGGATTATTCGGCAATGATGATTGCTCTTATTGGTGTATCCATGCCGGTTTTTTGGCTGGGTTTAATGGAACAGTGGTTATTTGCACAAGAGTTAGGTTGGCTGCCCTCATCTAGTCGTCTCGATGCTCGAACGATGTTTGAACCAATTACGGGACTTTATGTTATTGATTCGATCATCACAGGGAATTGGGCAGTTCTTGGTGATGCAATACGACATTTAATCCTTCCAGCAGTCGCTTTGGGTACAATTCCAATGGCGATTATTGCTCGGATGACACGATCCAGTATGTTGGAAGTAATGCGTTCAGACTATATTCGTACCGCTCGTGCGAAAGGATTAAGCGAGTTTTGGGTGATTTATAAGCATACCTTAAAAAATGCCTTTATTCCTGTGTTAACAGTAGTTGGTCTACAGACGGGAATACTTCTTGGTGGGGCTGTCTTGACGGAAACGATTTTTAGTTGGCCTGGAATTGGTCGTTATCTCTACGATGCGATTACTTCTCGGGACTATCAGATTATCCAATCTGGCATTCTCGTGGTGGCTACGATCTTTGTCTTAATTAATTTGATTGTTGATTTGCTTTATGCAATGATCGATCCCCGTATCAAATATGGAAGGGAGTGATTTTAATGTCGATTGGACCATCACCAAACACTGCACCGGATTCGACGCTGAATAAATCCGAATTAGAAGAGGAAATGGTAGAAAACCAATTTCGCGATCTATTGCGCTCATTTATTCGTCACCGCTCTGCAGTGATTGGAGGAGCAATTGTTCTCTTTTTTATCCTCATTGCCTTAGCTGCTCCACTGATTGCTCCTTATGATTATAAGGCGGTTAACGAAAATATTCGTCTCTCTTCTCCCTCTCCTGAGCACTGGTTAGGAACCGATGACATGGGCCGGGATATTTTTTCGCGGATTGTCTATGGAGCACGGATCTCCTTATGGGTTGGCTTTGTTGCAGTTTCCGGATCAATCGTCGTTGGTTCCCTACTGGGATTAATTGCTGGTTTTTATGGCGGCTGGCGTGACGTTCTTATTTCACGGATATTTGATATTTTACTCGCCTTTCCTAGTATCTTGCTCGCCATCGCCATTGTGGCGATGTTGGGGCCGAGTTTGGAAAATGCTTTGATTGCCATTGCGATCATTAATATTCCAACCTTTGGTCGACTCATGCGTTCCCGTGTGCTCAGCATCAAAGAGGAAGACTATATTCTTGCAGCACGAGCTATGGGAATGAAAAACGGACGAATCTTGTTTCAGCATATTTTACCCAACTCTTGGACTCCCATTATGGTGCAAGGGACTCTCGGTTTTGCTACAGCGGTGATTGAAGCTGCAGCTCTTGGTTTTCTAGGGTTGGGTGCCCAACCACCAGATCCTGAATGGGGGAAAATGTTGGCGGATGCTCGGCCTTATATCCAAACTGCTCCTTGGACCATGATTTTTCCTGGTTTGGCCATTATGATGACCGTTCTTGGCTTTAACTTACTCGGCGATGGCCTCCGGGATATTATGGATCCACGGATGAAGCAATAAAAGGAAATTAGAACCTGTAGTGAACTTCACTACGGGTTTTTTCCGTTTTTAGTGATTGGCGGTCAATATGATAAAATTGGGGTATACAAAAAGGGTTTTAATGGGGGGATGGTATGGGTTGCTATATAATTTCTGCCTCCGTCTGCTAGGGGACGATGCCGATGTCAGTGAGGTATGGTGAACACCTACCGGTGGAGGGTGGGGATGCCCGCCCTACAGTGGCCCCTACAAAGAGGAGATTTAAACGTAATGGATTTTAAACTTTTCCTCCAAAGGGGGTCGAGGTCCGGATTCAAAGTTGAAATACTTTGATGAAGCTGGAACCGGAAGTAATCGCTTATCGAAGGGAATGGCGGTGAATCGGTCCCTCCCATACCAAGCCTGAAACCCGAAAGGGGAAAACAAACGGAACCCTGCCTCTTTGATGAACTAATCATCAAGGAGGACAGCGGATGAGCAGAAATCAGGAGAATACGTCGTTTGTTTGTGAAAACTGTGGATGTAATGTTTTACCTTTGACCAATGGTAGTTATCGTAATCATTGCCCGGTCTGTCTTTTTTCAAAGCACGTGGACCAAAAACCAGGCGACCGCCAACACAGTTGTCGTGGGATGATGAAGCCCATTGGTTTACACTATCATTCTAAAAAAGGGTGGCAAATCATCCATCAATGTTTACGGTGTGGTCAACAACGTGTAAATAAAATAGCGGAAAAGACAGAGCAACCGGATCAGATCGAGGCTTTGATTCAACTTTTCAAAACGAGTATCTGATGGTTGATGAACCTGTTCGTCTTTGATCGGGAGAGGGTGGGAAACATTTCGGTTCCCCTGCCCTCTTTCTTCATGAATAAATACCTGTAATTGTCAACGGGGTGATCGTAGTGGTACAAAGCGAAGTGAAAGAATTAGATGAACGAATTGCCATCATTGATGGTATGGATTTAAATCGACCGGGGAGAACTGGGATTTATGTTATTCGCGAGCCAGAGCTTACTCTAGTGGAATCAGGACCTAGCCTTTCTGTTCCTTATGTTTTGGCCGGTTTAAAACGGTTAAATCTTGATCCAAAACAGGTTCGCTATATTATCGTCACGCATATTCACCTGGACCATGCAGGAGGTGCAGGTTTGCTTCTGCAAAGTTGCCCTAACGCAAAAGTAGTTGTTCACCCCAGGGGTGCGCGCCACCTAGCAGATCCCAGCCGATTGATTGCTGGAGCTCGTCTCGTGTATGGGGAGCAGTTTGATTCATTATTTGATCCAGTTGTACCCATTCCAGAGGAGCGCTTGCTCGTTAAGGGGGAGGGTGACCAGCTTCCGATCGGTCCGAACTGTACCCTTTCTTTTATGGATACCCCAGGCCATGCCGCTCACCATCTGAGCTTTTATGATCCGGTAAGCAAAGGCATTTTTACAGGGGATACGGCGGGCATCCGTTTTTCTGAAGTGGATTGGCAGTTTGTGATTCCCTCTACCTCACCCAATCAATTTGATCCAGAAGCTGCCCTGAAATCTATCGCTCGTTACCGCCAGTTGAAGCCGGAGCGAATCTACTTCGGTCACTACAGCATGACCACAGAGGTAGAAGATGCCTTAAATCAAGTGAGTAGTTGGCTTCCACGGTTTGTGGAGGCAGGAAAGGAAGCTTTGGCTGCTGGAGAAGGTGAGAAGGGGACGATGGATCGCTTGGTAAAGATGACGAGCGAAGTGTTATCCCGGAATGGGATTTCTAAAGACCATCCGATATATGAAATTATGCTGATTGATTTGAAAGTATCTGCGATGGGAATTGTTCATTATCTTGAGAGACAAGCGGCGAATAAAATTCAGGAATGAAAAAAGGGTCGTTAAAACGACCCTTTCGGAAAATACTCCCGCCACCGTCGATTTACTAGAGCATCTACTTCTGGATGTGTAAACAACTCTTTAGGGTATCCTGGCTTCATTCGGGCGTCAATTAAGATTGGCAATTGATAGCGTGGATGATGGTGTATCACATCATATCGCGCATGTATATCTTGAGCTGGGTCAAAACGCGTAAATACAGTCCACAGGAATGGGGTCTGGCCTTTGGCCGCACGTATATCATCCACTAAAAAGAGAAATGGCCAATCTTTTAGTTCATCGCCAAATTGTTTTACGAGGCGTTGCCCCAGTTCAGGATCCTCTTCAAAGGTTTTCCCGGCCAAGACCAATGCACCTTTACAATAAGGTTCAATATGGTGGATCCCAGGTAATTCAGGACCCTGATATTTTTCTGGAAGTTGACGAACCGGTTTCCCTGTACCAAGTAAAACTGCCTTGCTTCCATGGTTAAGGCGTTTACCTGCATAATCAAGGGTATCCATAGCGGTATTGGCAAATACAAACAGATCCGTTTCCGGATCAAATCGTTCTAGCACCTGTTCAAACAGATGAGCAAAGTTGCCAAGATCTGTTGGTTGATCGATCAAAATGAGAAATTTCGTAAGAGTAAGTTGCCCTTGGCCAAGAATACTAAAGGCGTTGGCTAAAGCTTCCCGTGAATAACTTTCTCGGACCACCGCTGCAGCGAGAGGATGGAAGCCTGTCTCTGCATAAGTCCACAGGTCACGAACACCTGGAAGAGCCAAGGGGAATGCAGGTGAAAGTAAGCGCTGTAAAAATTCTCCTAGATAATAATCTTCCTGTTTTGGCTTCCCAACAATGGTGGCAGGATAGATGGCATCCTTGCGGTGATGAACCTTATCTACACGAAAAACAGGGAAGTCATGGACCAATGAGTAGTAGCCATAATGGTCACCAAAGGGTCCCTCAGGCCGACGTTCATGTGGAGGGATGATTCCTGACAAGGTAAAGTCAGCTTCCGCAATATAGGGGTATCCTCCTTGTTGATCCTTGACCACCGGTAGTTTTTTGCCGAGGATCAGGGACGTAAGGAGAAGTTCCGGTAAAAACTCAGGTACAGGGGCAATCGCCGAAGCGATTAATGCTGGAGGGCCGCCGATAAATACCCGGGCGGGTAGCGGTTGATTCAATTTTTCTGCTTCATGATAGTGAAAGCCTCCACCGCGGTGGATTTGAATATGCATGCCGGTTGTTTGATCATCGTAAATCTGTAGACGGTACATCCCTAAGTTATGTCTTTTGGTCACAGGATGCTCTGTATAAACGAGAGGTAAAGTAATAAAGGGACCTCCATCTTCATCCCAGGAAGTAATTGCTGGGAGCTCCGTTAGTCGTGGTGGTTTTTGAATGCACTCCAATGCTGGTGCTCGACTGGCTGGGATCGCCTTAGTACCAGTTTGCAATAACTCCCGCAATAGCTTCCGTTCCTCCCACAGGGACTTGGGAGTAGGGGGCATCAGCTTATTCATTAGTGAAACGATCTGTTTCATGATCTCTTCGGGTCTCGGGCCAAAAGCGAGATCAACGCGACGTGAGGTTCCAAATAGGTTGGTTACGACGGGAAACCTGCTCCCTTTCACATTTGTAAAGAGTAGAGCAGGACCGCCTTCGGCAATTACCCGCCGATGAATTTCCGCGAGTTCAAGATGGGGATCAACAGGAGCTGAAATTTCAACAATATCTCCTTCTTTTCGTAAGGTATCGATAAATGAACGAAGATTTTTGTGCAATCTCATCTCTCCCAGCACATGATCTAAAACTTATTATATCGTTTTTACGCAGACTTTGGGTAAAGCCTCTAAACTTTGAACCAGAAGGTTGGCCTACTTTTTGAAAATTGGATGCAATATGGTATAGTGGGGAAAATCCACTCATATTTTGAAATAAGGGGAGATAAGGGTATGAGCGTTATTGTTTATTCTAAACAACACTGCCTTGAATGTAACATTTTAAAGCGCTTTCTTAAAGACTATAACATCCCCTACGAAGTGCGGGATTGTTCCACTAACCCAGCTTATTTGGAGGATGTGAAAAAATGGGGCTTTTTAGGAGTACCTGTTACAGTGGTGAATGGTAAACCCATTCAAGGCTTACAGCCGGATGCCATTTTAGAAGCATTGGGACACAAGACGAAAAAATGAAAAGCTTTCTAGCGAGAGAGTTTAAGTAATTGTACAAGAGAGTTAAATTAATTATAGGTTTGAAATAATTACCTATGAAAAAAAGAAGGAAGTTGAGAGATAATGTCGAATATTAGTTGCTAACACTGAGCACCACTGTAAATCACTAAATGAAGGGGGAATCAAAGCATTTTTCTAACTATTAAGCCATCTTTGGCAGGAGTTGGTTGAGTGTAATGAATAATAGACGGAGGTGCGAAACTTAAATGGAACGAGAACAGTGGGGTACTAAAGCTGGCTTTATTCTAGCTGCTGCAGGTTCTGCGGTCGGTTTGGGAAATATCTGGCGATTTCCCTATATTGTTTACGAAAACGGTGGTGGAGCTTTCCTTATTCCTTACTTTGTTGCTTTGCTAACTGCAGGGATTCCTATTTTGATTTTGGAATATGTAATTGGTCATAAGTATAAGTCCTCTGCACCTTTTGGTTTTCGCAGTATTCTAAGAAGAGCGGAATGGATCGGATGGTGGCAGGTGTTTGTCGCCTTTTTCATCGTCACTTATTATATGGTGATTGTTGGATGGGCACTTAGCTATACCTATTATTCATTTGGCACAAAATGGGGCGAAGATACAGAAGCCTTCTTCTTTGGCAACTTTTTGGGAACATCCGATAGTTTTTGGGAAGTTGGTGGGCTCCAGCTAAAGGTACTCATTCCTTTTCTCATTGTGTGGGCAATTGCATACTACATTATGCAGCGCGGAGTCCGTAAAGGTATTGAGGTAGCTAATAAGATTTTGATGCCTCTCTTAATTTTGATGTTGATCGTCATTACGATCCGCGGGGTTACTTTGGAAGGAGCCGCCGAAGGATTAAACGTATTGTTCACTCCAAATTTTGCGGCTCTTGCTAAGCCTGAAGTGTGGATTGCAGCATATGGACAGGTGTTTTTCTCCTTAAGTATTGCCTTTGCGATTATGATTACCTATGCTAGCTACCTGCCGAAAAAGACAGATTTGTCTAACTCGGGATTAATCGCTGCCTTTGCCAATAGTGGCTTCGAATTTATGGCTGCCATCGGTGTTTTTGCTACCTTGGGCTTTTTGGCCATGCAGCAGGGAATATCTGTTGACCAAGTAGCTAGTGCTGGTATTGGACTCGCCTTTGTCGTTTTCCCATCGGTTATTAATGAATTCCCCTTCTGGAATTCTTTCTTTGGGTTATTATTCTTTGGTTCACTTCTCTTTGCTGGATTTACCTCAGCCATTTCCATCATGGAGCCTGTCATTTCGGGATTGCGTGAGAAGTTTAATCTTTCACGAAAGGCTGCTGTAAACTGGGTTTGTGGCTCTGCATTTGTAGTCGGACTCTTGTATACAACTGGTGGTGGGGTCCGATACCTTGATGTTGTTGATCGATTTACGAACCAATATGGGATTGTCATTGGTGGCTTGCTTGAGCTTCTTCTCATTGGCTGGATCGCCAAGCGTTTGGCTGAGTTCCGTGAGCATAACAACAGCATCTCTTATGTAAGAATTGGTTCCTGGTGGGATATTTGTCTGAAATATATTACCCCCTTTATATTGATCGTTATTTTGATTATGTCCCTCATCGAGGAGTTCAGCCGGCCTTATGAAGATTACCCCTATAGCGGATTGATTACCTTTGGCTGGGCAATCCTTATTATCCTAGTAATTGGTGCTTTCGTTTTCCAAGGTCTCCGTGATCGGAAGGAGGGAACCCGATGAGTGCTGGGGCATGGATCATGTTTTTGATTGGTGCCATTGGCCTGTGGGGAGGATTCTTTTACTTCCTTGGGGTCATGTATCGAGAAAGTAAAAAAGAGAAGAATCAACAAGCTTCCTCCTAAAAAACCCCTTACGGCTTTGCCGTAAGGGGTTTTTAATTGAATCAGAAAGATTACTTTTTCGTTGTTTTGTTCTTTGTTTTTTGTTCCCAAGCGCGAAGGTAAGGATAGGGATCGAAGGAAAAAGTGGTCTTTCCGTTAAACTTATAGAGACCATAGTGTAGATGAGGAGGAAATTTTCCCGCTGTTCCTGGAGGCCCATAGCCTGTGGAGCCCACAAATCCAAGTACTTCACCAGGCTTTACAATATCTCCTTGTTTCAGCTTTTTATTAAATCCACCGAGATGGCCAAAGTAATGATAATTATTATTTACATCTCGAATCCCAACTCGCCACCCTCCGTAGCGATTCCAACCTTTCAGCTCTACGTATCCATAACATGTGCTGAGGACTGGTGTTCCATAGCCGGCAAAAATATCAGTTCCCTCATGGATACGAATTCCACCCCATCCCCGACGATCTCCCCAAGTGCTGCGATACGTGTAGTTATATTGTAAGGGTATGGGGAAGTGGTTTTCATAGAGATCGGTAGTGTTAAACTTCTGGTACATTTTTGCAATATGTGTAATGATATCAACCGCGGTGGGATGTTGATAATAATTCCAAAGTCCAATTCTTAAATCGTCATATGTTGTACCAAAGCGGCTGAGATACTCTCCGATGGTGTACAAAATATCGATTGGGTTGTAAGGATCTGCTTTACCATCCCCATTCCCATCCCGACCTATGCCACCAAAGAAATGAATGGATTCTGGAATGACATCCTGTGGGTCGGGATTAAGTGGTCCTGCCCAACGATCCAGGGGGATCGCGATCGCCACAGATCCACTTCTTTCCGGAAGATCGGGACGAGCCTGTTGGATGTTCCGTTCATATTGATCAATAGCTGCCAAAAAGTACCATGGTACTCCCGTAAGTGTTTCCATGCTTTCAAAAAGATATTTTCTTTCCCCTTCCGAGGCTGATTGGGAAAAGATTGTGGTTGGTAAACATAGTAGAACCACCAAAATGAAGAGTAGCGATAGCTTTTTCATCGTATTCACCGTCAAACCTTTTATTATATAGCTTGGTTTATAACGGTCCATTTCATTTTGCTATTTTAAGGTAAGGCGAACGCGTAATTCCGGTTTTTTGTGGTAAGATAGGAGTGAAATGTGGCGGAGTCTAACAAGTAGGGAGGTAAAAAAATGACCCATCAACGGAAGCCAGACTGGTTAAAAGTTCAGCTTAAGACCGGAGAAAACTTCAAGGATTTAAAGAAAATGATGCGCAGCAAAACATTGCATACAGTATGTGAAGAGGCGCGTTGTCCCAATATTTATGAATGCTGGGCTAGCCGTACCGCCACGTTTATGATATTAGGCGAAATCTGTACACGGGCCTGTCGTTTTTGTGCTGTTAAGACTGGTTTACCAACAGAATTGGATTGGCAGGAACCACAGCGCGTTGCAGATGCTGTCGCTCAAATGGGTGTAAAACATGCGGTAATTACCTCTGTTGCGCGAGATGATTTACAGGATGGCGGAGCAGCTATTTTTGCAGAGACCATTCGTGCAGTTCGAAAGCGAAATCCATTGACTACTGTGGAAGTACTTATTCCCGATTTCCAAGGGAATTGGGATGCTTTAAAAGTGGTTATGGATGCAAGACCAGATGTACTTAACCACAATATTGAGACCGTACGCAGCCGTTCAGACCGAGTACGTTCTAAAGCAAAATATCCGCGATCACTGGAACTATTGCGTCGGGCTAAGGAAATGCAACCACAAATCCCAACAAAATCAAGCATCATGGTGGGTGTTGGAGAAACGTGGGATGAAATTTTGGAAACGATGGATGATCTACGAGAGAGCCGTGTGGATATCCTGACAATTGGACAATATTTACAACCGACCAGAAAACATTTGAAAGTTCATCGATATTATACGCCGGAAGAGTTTTCCCTCTTGAAAGAAGAAGGGATGAAACGAGGTTTTGCTCATGTTGAGTCAGGTCCTTTGGTACGTAGCTCCTATCATGCCCGAGAACAGGTAAAAGCTGCCCAAGAAGCAGTGAGCAACTCTGCTTCTCTTTAAAGGAAAAAAAGAGAGGAGCAAGCTCTCCTCTCTCTTTTTAGTGGGTTTTAAGGGGCTTTGGCTGGGGGCGTTGGATCCCCTAGATCTCGTAAAAGTCGCTCTAGGTTCCTGTTCACACTGTCGTGATCTGTATTGTTCCCTTTTTGCAGTTGCCCCCCAAGTTGATCGATCCGCTTTCGTAAGGTACTGTCTTCCGTAATATGGATTTTGTAAAAGCGAGGTGTGGCACTCATTGCAGTCCGCCGCGCTTGATTTACAGTACTTGTATCCAATCTTTTTCCATTTTCTTCGTCTATTCCGATAAAGACATGATCATCTGTCACCAAAACAGTGGCTTCTTTTACTCTGGGCAATTGGCTGACAAGGGAAGCGATATGCTCAGCAAGAATGGTTCGATCAATATAGGCAGTTTCTTTATTAGTGGTATTTTGGAAGTTGTCTTTGCTGTAACGAACATAGCCTACTGTATTGTTTGGCCCATTGCTGATACGTGAGGGATCACCAAAGTTTGAATCGTAAAATTCGGTTCGTTTATTTCCCCCCTGATAAATGGATCGTTCAGAACTTGTATCTGGTTGATTTTTAAGCGCACAGGCAGAAGTGATCATTATAATCATAAGAAATCCCACAGTGATTCGAAACATTATGCTTCACACCTCCTAAAAATATTTTGTCCAAAAGAGAATAAAATACATTTTCCATTATTTTGACGAGGAAAGGAGTTAAGAGAATGTTATCGGATAATGGTACTTCATTACAGATACAAGTGGATGGGAACTGGTATCAATTAGTGACAAACGAAAAAAACGGATGGAATCCCGAGGAGTTTCGTAAGCGATATAGCGATATATTGAACAAGTACGACTATATTGTGGGAGACTGGGGTTATGGTCAGCTACGTTTAAAGGGTTTCTTTAACGACTCTCACCCTCGAGCGACGAAGGATACCAAGATAAGTCACTTGGAAGAATATCTTCATGAATACTGCAATTTCGGATGTGCATATTTTGTTCTTCAACGAATTGATGGGGAGATCAAAGAGGATGGGGAGACAAAAGAGCCTGAAACAAAAAAATAAAGCCAACTTAAAGTGCTAAGTGGCTTTTAGGCTTGAGATGATGAGTCTACCCCTCATTGTTTATGGGTAGACCCGGTTTTATATAAAGTGTTTTTCATCGTCGGGTATGGGATGAAGTCTTAAGAAAAATCTATGGTGTATCCCCATTCCTTATCGACTTTTATGCTTTGCGCTGCGGATCATCATGGGTAGGATGGCGATCAGGATCTTGGCGTGGGAGCCCCTCGTGAAACGTTCGATTCTCGTAAGAAAACCGTGGAGCAGCATGCTGTGTGGAATACCAAGGAGACTCTTTTCCCAACACATCTTCGTTATGTGCTGCACCATACGGTCCTTCAGGAAACTCCTCTGGAATGTATTCATCCCGTTGTGATTTTACGGTTGATACTTCTGAATAAGGATGTCTACGTCTGCTAAACATAAAAAATCACCTCAGATGTAGCATGCCCTTGAGGTGTGAAGATAAACATATATTCCAGAATTGAAATGGTCTTTTTATTTTACCCTTTAAATATTAGAAACACTCTGTCTACATACTATACTGATGCAATATATACCATAAAGTGAAAAACCTGCTTATTAGCAGGTTGGTTTTAGTATTAAATCAGAGTGTAGAGGAAGTTGCGTAATTCATTGGCCTCTGCCTCACTGATGTCATAAACATGTTCTAAATATCCTGGTTCTTCCAAGTCATCGTATCCAATAATCGCATACCGATTGGATAAGATATTTAGAACTAACAATTTTCCTTCGAATCGATCAGTATATAAGATTGCAAGGTCAAAACGGGTTGATTCCCCAACAAAACTGACAAAGCGAGTCCGGGTCTCTTCTTCATCGTCATACAGGAAAAATAGATCTGTTGACATGGTGAGTGGCTCCTTTATTCAATTTCCTCTATATTATACACGAGGAATGCAAGGTATGGCCCGGAACTTTCCTGTCACCTTTAGAAAATACCTAAAAAGCGTGCACTCTTCCGTTCACGCCGGGGAACCAGTTCACTTTCGGTGGTAGCAGCGGCCAAGCGGTGTGAAAAGGTTGCATTACGGAGCTCTACTTTCAACTGATCCTGCTTTTTCCTTACTTCTTCAAACATTTGAGCCATTTCATGGGTTTTTGCGTATTCATGCCCATTGGTAACAATACGATGATCAATTTCTTCCAATGCATCGAAGATTTCGAATACATAATCCTCTAACTGCTCCATCCTTTCGAACATTTGATCAAATAATTGGTTCATGTCGTCCATTTTTTCCATTAAAATCTCTAAAGATTCGTTAGATAGGGAGTTGTGAGATTCAGATTCCAATTCAGCCGCTTCTATCTTACCTTCTTTGATTAAATCCTGTCGGATCTGTCGCATCGACTTGTTTGTTTCTTGGAGTCGTTTCTGAATATCACGGAGGCGGAGGAATCCTTCTTCAGTTAGCATATAGTGGCCCCGATCATTTATTTCGGGACGGATATACTCTTCAAATGCATCGATCCATTTACGTATTGTACGGGCATGTACATGGAGACGAAGAGCTGCCTCACGAGTAGAGATGCTTTTTAACTGAGACATAATTGGTCCCTCCCCGAAAAAATGGCGTTATTCTCCAATTCGTTGAGAATGAGTAGACTCCTTCTTGAATGACAAAGAATCCCACTTGTTGACAAACAAGGTGGTAGATTGACAATCCTTTAGCTAATTGTTGACATAAACTTCGTATAGCTGAGAATGATCGATGAGTAAATGAATAGGCAGTGAGTATAAAAAAAGACCCCGACCCTTCATCGTTTTAAATGTATTAGGTCGGGACAATCTTTTATCTCTAAGATTTCCGGTCGAAGAGCCAATAAATTCTTGGTTCCACAAATGGACGGGCAATTTTTTGCACGCTTCGGGTAGCAAGCAGGACTCCTACTAGGACTGCAAACAGGATGACAAAACTTTGTTCCAGTGGGGTCGTAATTTTTTCATCAACTCCAAAGGCGATCAGAGTTCGGACAACAAGCCCATGTAATAAATATACGTAAAGTGTTCGTTGTCCCATATCGGTGAAGAAAGTTTGCTGGCGGGGAATAAAAGATAAAAAGGTGATCGAAAGAAATGCAGAGATTCCATACAAAAGGAGCCGATATAACCCTGCATACCACTCCAATTGGTATAAAGCTCCATAGGAATAAGAGCCATATAAAGAACGACGTAAAATATCCAAGTCAATTGGTATTTGGGCAATCTCTAGTAAAAAATAGAACAAAGCGAACAGAAAGAGAAAGA
>CALJVA010000067.1 GCA_937975135.1 uncultured Thermoactinomycetaceae bacterium
CCCGTGTGCGGGGAGAAGTGAAGTGGCCTTGGATATTGGTTATTTTATTAATTACAACTTTTGGTCCAATCATTTACCTAGTTGCCGGTCGTAAAAATTAAATTGAAATATCAGCGAAGGGATTGTCAGATTTGCCAATGATTGAATGCGAATCATTAACCAAAAAATATGGCAAAACACAAGTTTTGCAAGATATCACATTTTCTATTGATGGTGTAGGTTGTATTGGTTTCCTTGGAGCAAACGGTGCAGGAAAAACAACCACGATCCGAATTTTGACGGGATTGGCGGAGCCAACCTCTGGGGTAGTAAAGATCGCAGGATACGATGTAGTTAAAGAGCGTAACAAAGTGACTCGTATGATCGGTTACTGCCCACAAATCCCTTCTTTCTATGATTTTATGACTGGGGAGGAATGGATGCATTGGGCCGGTTCGATTTACAGATTGGACAAGGCTACTTTACGAAAGCGAACCGAAGAATTATTGCATCTTTGTGGGATCTATGATGCCAAGGATCGGGCCATTGGGGCATATAGTGGTGGTATGAAGCAGCGGCTAGCCATTGCCCAGGCGTTGATCCATGAACCAAAAATAATTATTCTGGACGAACCTGTTTCGGCCCTTGATCCAATGGGTAGATACGATGTTCTTCAACTGATCGATAAATTGAAAAAAGATATGATGGTCTTTATGTCCACCCATATTTTGGACGATATTGAGCGGGTGGCGGATCATATTGTAATTATCCGAAAAGGGACAGTTCTCTTATCCTCATCCATCGACCAGCTACGTAAGGATCATATGAAGCCGATCATCGAGTTTACATTGGAAAAAAGTTCGAATGAGTTGGAGTCGGTATTAAAAAACACGTCATGGGTCAAAGAGGTGATCGTTGAGGGGGCTTCCTATACTCTGCATGCGAATGACATTGAGGTGGCAAAAAAGGAACTTCCACAAATAATTGTAGCTTCAGGAGCGATTCTTTCTTCTTATGAAGTGTCCGCTTTAACACTAGAAGATGTCTTTCTAAAGGTTGTGAATGAGTCATGAATACTTTAATGATGATGAAAAAAGAATGGAAAGAATTGCTGTCCAGCTACAAAATTCTTTTTGTGCCTATTGTGTTCACGATTTTGATGATGATGCAACCCATCACGATGAAAATGCTACCCGATATCATCGAAGGTGCCTCAGGTTTGCCCGAAGGAACTGTAATCGAAATTCCAGAGCCAACCCCGATCGAAGCGATGTCGGCGGCTGTTACGAAGTTTAGCACCCTTGGCATTTTTGTTTTGATCATGATTACTATGGGAACCATCGCCGGGGAAAGATCATCGGGTGTAGCTGCTATGGTGTTCTCCAAACCGATTAGCCGTGCAAATTATTATTTCGCAAAGGTTTTTACCTATTTTGGCCTTACGATTTTCGGAATACTAATCGCTGTTTTTTCCACTGCTTATTATGTTGAAGTGTTATTTGGTGAATTAGATTGGCTTCATGTTTTCTTAGGTACCCTTTTGTATATTCCCACTTTGCTCCTTGTGATCATTTCTACGATTTGTGCCTCTGGTGTTTTCCGTAATTCGGTGACAGCGGGTGGAGTTTCCCTGGTTTTTAACTTTCTCATGTTGAATCTCCCTCAACTAATGGGAGATTTTATGGAAAAGGCGTCGCCTGAGGGATTAACTACTGCCGCTACCTATATGATTGAAGAGGGGGCTTGGCACGAGTCTGTGTTTCCAGGACTGGCAGTAGTAGGAGGTCTTATCATCCTCTTCTTTTTCTTGGGGTGGTATTTACTAGAGAAACAAGAAATTTAGAGGTATTGTTCTAAATCATTCAAATGAAAGAGTTAAATTGGGCTACGAACACTTTTGCAATAAAGAGTTGTAGCCCAATTTTGTTTTCTGCCTGTGAAAGGATCGATGACCAACGATGTGGGTATCCTGCCAAATGGATATTCGAAATTTAATGAAAAAGACAAAGCAGAAAACCATTGAGCTTGGCGTTGTCCAAAACAGAAACGAACCGCGGATGCTGACGACAAAAATCCCACGGCTTCAGCCGCGGGAAGTGTCAATGTGGTTATAAAAATTGGGGGCTGAGGGATTGAAAGATTTCTGGCTTGTCTGGGTTGCTTCTATGATATGTGGATTATCATTTATTCCGCTCAAATATAAAGAGATTGTTACTTGGGTAAGTATGTTAAAAGCAATTTATCCAGGAAGAAGGTTTCTCTCTCCCAGGCTCGTATTGATAATCATGATCCTCCAACTCTGGGTTATGCTTGGAGTTGCTGCTTTTTTTGGCTTGCAAGTGGTAGAAGAAGTTGGTTTAAATATCTGGTTATTGGAATCTTGTTGTGAAGGAGTTCCGGTTCCATTATCAGTAAGCTCATTTTGGGTTGTATCGATATTTTCAGGAATTGTTATTTCCCTATTAATACAAGTGATTGATCGCCAGATTTTTCAGCCAAAGATAAGAAGGTGGAGCAATCAAAAAGAACCTCCAGTGTATGCAAGGTTGCTTGCTTCCTTTTATGGGGGTGTATGTGAAGAAGTTTTGATGCGGTTAGGTTTGATGACGGTAATCGTTTATTTGGCTCAGTTACTAGGTTTAAAGGAAGCCTCCTATTGGATCGGCATTGGTATTTCAACCATTTTCTTTGCTGCAGGCCATCTTCCTGTCAACTTTGTAGAATATGGAAAAAGCCTCCCTGTCATTACCAGAACTTTGCTTCTCAATAGTATGGCAGGTCTTCTCTTTGGTTGGCTATACTGGCAGTATGGACTGGAATCAGCCATAATCAGCCATTTTACTGTCGATCTGATGCTGCATGTATTTATGAAAAGAGCTACCGGGTAGGTATTTCCTAACCGGTTTTTTATTGGAGGCGAAAAAAATTGAGCAGAAGTTGTTAGCTCTTGGAAAATGCTTTCAGAAACCGTTACATGTTTCTATTTTGTTTTTGCAGTTTTAATATTAATAAATGGGAAGTTTTGGGCCAGAAATTGGAAGAGGTTATCGGCTTTCAGAGGATTCTTTCTTTTATTTATCTAGTACAGGCACACGCCTATCTTTTTCCTCATATGCTGATATCACCTGGTGTTCGGGATCATGAGCGGAGGTGGTGGTGGCGTGCCAGGATTGTTCGCGACCCTTGCTTTATTGTTCCGTGAGGTAACACTCTTTGTTGCCTATATAAAAAATAATGCTTTTCCCCAGCCCTTAAATGAAAAAGAGGAAGGAAAGTACTTAAAGCTGATGGCAAAGGGTAGCAAAGAAGCCCGTGATGCATTAATAGAACATAACCTGCGCTTAGTTGCCCACATTGTGAAGAAGTTTGAAAATACAGGGGAAGACTCAGAGGATCTCATCTCTATCGGAACAATTGGCTTGATTAAAGCGATAGAATCTTATCAACCAAATAAAGGGACAAAACTGGCTACATATGCTGCTCGCTGTATCGAGAACGAAATCTTGATGCACCTGCGCTCCTTAAAGAAAACGCGAAAAGATGTGTCCTTACATGATCCGATTGGAACCGATAAGGAGGGTAATGAAATTACATTAATCGACATACTGGGCAGTGACCCAGAGGAAGTGGTGGATACTGTCCAGCTGAAAATCGAGAAGAGAAAGATTTACAATCATCTACACATTCTAGATGAACGGGAGCAGGAAGTGATTCGAAGTCGCTTTGGTTTAGGTGGTGGGAAGGAGAAAACGCAGCGTGAAATTGCCAAAGAGTTGGGGATTTCCCGTTCCTATGTATCCCGTATAGAAAAGCGAGCATTGATTAAGTTGTTTCATGAGTTTTATCGTGTAGGTGCGACATAAATGCAAAGGGGCCGTTGAATCGGCCCTTTTTATGTTGGGAAAGGTGGGCTTTCTTAAAATCGTTGCATCAGAGAAAGGATTGACGAAGGACCAAAGGGGAGCTATACTTGAACATGTTTTAATGACTAAAATATTTGTAGCTAGAAATATAGGGGACTGATGGAGTGTGTAGAATGGAAAAACAGGACGATTTACTTCGACTGGAGGAGTTGTATTGGCAGATATCGAGAAGGATAAATGCTGTTTGGAAAAAGGTCTTTGACGAGACTCTTCCCGGTTCTCAAGCATATCTCCTTTATTTATTAGAAAAAAAAGGAGTACAAAAAGTTACGGATCTGGCAGGGGAGCTGGGGATTACTCCTGGTGCTATAACTAGTTTATCCGATAAGTTGATATCAAGGGGTTATATTTCACGTGTGCGGGACCGACAGGATCGCCGCATCGTTTATTTGGAAATCACGCCTCAGGGCAAGGAAATCTTACAGGAGCTTCGTTTACAAGGAAGGGCAGCGATAAAGAGTATATTTAGCGGGTTAGAACCTGCGGATCTTAAGCACCTGGTACGGATTTTCGAGGAGATCGCAGGCAATATAGACCAAGTGCAAAGGGAGATGGAGGATTGGAACAGTTAACAGAGAAAAGAAAAATCACCATTATGTCAGCCATTATTACGGCCATGTTTTTTGCGGCGATTAACCAAACGATTATTGGGGTGGCGATGCCACGAATTATCGCGAAGTTGGGTGGTATGGACTACTACACATGGACCATCACCATCTATTTACTAACGTCAACGGTGGCAACCATCCTTGTGGGTAAATTGTCTGATATATATGGACGAAAGCCCTTTATTTTGATGGGGATCGGCTTATTTATGTTTGGAGCGTTTTTGTCTGGTTTTTCTAAGGATATTTTTCAGTTGATTTTTTATCGGGGGATTCAAGGCTTAGGTGCGGGGGTAATCATGTCAACGGCTTTTACCGCTGTGGGTGATTTATATGCTCCAAGAGAGCGGGCAAAATGGACTGGAGTGATGAGTGGAGTATTTTCGTTGTCCAGTGTTCTTGGTCCAGTTGTAGGAGGCTATGTTGTCGACCACTGGAGTTGGCACTGGGTGTTTTGGATGTTCCTTCCTTTGGGGATCGTTGCTTTCATTATGATTTGGATGCTCTTTCCCAAAGTGGAGAGGAGGCCAGGGGAGTCCATCGATTACTTCGGCTCCTTATTTCTGACTGTAACCATCGTCCTCCTATTGCTGGGTTTCTCTTGGGCGGGTGACGGGCAAGGGAAATACCCTTGGACCTCTTGGCAAATACTCAGTTTGTTTGGGGGATCGGCGGTTGCTCTCGCCATTTTTACTTGGATCCAGACCAAAGTAAAAAGTCCGGTGCTTCCCTTCACCTTATTTAAAAACAGAGTGGTTACGGTGTCCAATTTGGTCGGGTTTATTCTTGGTGCAGGGATGATGGGAACGATGATCTATGTTCCTTTTTTTGTGCAGGGAGTAAAGGGAATCCCACCCTCTTATTCAGGCTATATTATGATGCCCATGTCAATTTTGATGACCGTTACCACAACCTTAGTTGGGCAAATCATTTCCAAAACAGGAAAGTATAAAAAAATGGCGATTGCTGGTCTAGTTACTATGACGGTAGGTTTGCTACTTCTGTATCTGATGGACATGAATACACCGGTATATCTGGTTGTGCTCTATATGTGTATCTTTGGTATCGGAATTGGGATTAGTATGCCGATTTTCACCCTCACAGTTCAAAATGCAGTTTCCCAGTGGGAGTTGGGAGTGGCAACGGCATCGATGCAACTATTTCGCTCCCTTGGAAGTACCATTGGAATTGCCGTACTGGGGACAGTGATGAGTTCACAGTTGGCTAAGAAGATGAAAGAGTCTTTTACGGATACCCCTTTCAATCCTTCACAAATGGACCCGGAAGTGGCATCCCAGTTCCAAAAATTATTGGATCCTGAGCTTTTGTTGGATCAGCCAAAGTTGGCAGAAATCCAGGAGCAGCTACCTCCTGAGATCCAAGGGATGGCTGAACAGCTGGTGGAGATGGTACGTGAAGTGTTTAGCTATGCGATTACCAGCACCTTCTTGGCTGGGGCGATCGTATTATTTCTAGCAGTTATCGTCACTTTTTTCTTGCCAGAAATTCCACTGCGCTCTGCAAAGGATAAAAAAGTAGAGGCAGAAAAGGCTTAAGGGAAATAAAAAGGCCATGGAAATCATTTCCCTTGGCCTTTTTTCTTTTATGAAGGTGTTATTTCTTTTCCCCCTTTAGGGATAGGGGCTGTTTTTGCAGCCATGCATGGAGGATGCGGTTAAACCGCTCTGGATCCTCCAGATTAAAGGCATGGCAGCATTTTCTTTCATTATTTCAATAAATGTATCTGAAGAGATTTCCCAGGAGTCCTTTAATCCCAAGTGATTTTGCTTGGATACGGGCAAATGATCTACTCCGTGCTAGAGGAAGGCTCATTTTCAGCATCAGAGTTGTCATTTTATTTGTTGCAAATGGCCGTACTAGGGTGCCACATCCAATCGCTCATTCCTCCGCCATGTAAAAAAAGGATGCTTTCTGCTTGTTTGGTCCAAATTCTTGAAAGAAAAGGAGCATGATGAAATCACCTATTCTATATCTGAATGCTTAGGATTGGATCTTGGCTGGGAACGACTTCCTTGGCATCAAGAAACGTAATCTTTCTATCCTTTCCATTGGTGATTACGATGGGGGTGATGGTGCTTTTGGCTTTTTCTTTTACTTCGGTGAGTGAAAAATGGATGAGTGGATCACCTACACGCACTTTATCACCCGCATTTACAAAGGAAGTAAATCCTTTTCCCTCCATGGTGACGGTTTCCAGCCCTATATGAATCAAGATTTCCAAACCGCCTTTGGACTGTATCCCAATCGCATGTTTCGTCGGAAAAATCTGTACGACCTTTCCGTCTACTGGGGAGAAAACTTCCCCTTCTGAAGGAAGAATAGCAAAGCCTTCTCCAAGCATTTTTTCGGAAAAAGTGGGATCAGGCACTTCGGTAAGTGGAATCACCTTTCCTCGCAGAGGAGCGAAAAGGATTTCTTCTTTTTTTTGAAACCATTTTTTGAACATGTGGATTCCTGCCGCGAAACTGAAAAACGAAAGGGTAGGTATAAGGCTTTAGTGAAGGAGAGTCAATGGGTGCCATTTCTATAATTTGCAGCAGGCTTTTCACCTCTCTTTTTCCTTTCTTTTGCTGCTTGTCTTTATATTATTATATTTTTTGCAGCAAGGAGAAGAACGAATTGTTCATAGCTTTTTACCCTTTCTTAAGTTGTTTTTTTGATGCATGGGCTGGGATACATACATTTTCCCTATATAAGCACAATAAGACAGACTATGAATCCGAAACAGGGTGATCGTATGAGTAAACATTTTCGTCCAGGAGAAGTGGTTTATATGATTATTCGGAACCCTCATGCGCAGGATGTAGCCCAAGTACAACAGGCAGCTGTTGTGGAACATCCAGAGCGTCCAAATGAGTTGGCATTGTTTGTTCATGAAACCTATTTTCCCATGTCTGAGGAGTATGCCTTATTTAAAACGGAAGCAGAAGCAGAGCAAGCATATCAAGAAGCCTTCGGATCCCCTGAAATAGAGGAATATTATGGTTAGACCCTTTGTCCCACAATTGGTATATGTAGAACCAAGAGCCTTGGAGTATCCTTTGGGGAGAAGGCTATTTGAGAAGTTTAAAAAGATGGGGATTGAGATTCGGAAGACCACTTCTCATAATCAAGTCCGTAATTTGCCAGGGGAAAATCATTTTCAAAAGTATCGGATTGCCAAGTCAACACTGGTCGTCGGGGTTCGGAAAACATTAAAGTTTGACACCTCCAAACCATCGGCGGAATATGCCATTCCTTTGGCGACAGGTTGTATGGGACATTGTCACTATTGTTATTTACAAACAACGATGGGTGCGAAACCCTATATTCGCACCTATGTCAATATAGATGAGATTTTTGAGTCTGCGGAAAAGTACATGGCAGAACGGGCACCGGAGATCACTCGTTTTGAAGCTTCTTGTACTTCTGACGTCGTTGGTATTGATCACCTCACCCACACCTTAAAAAAAGCGATTGAGTATTTTGGTGAGTCTGAGTATGGACTGCTCCGTTTTGTTACGAAATTTGCCCATGTGGATCATCTTTTGGATGCCAAACATAATGGTAAAACTCGCTTTCGCTTCAGTATTAACGATGATTATGTGATTCAACACTTTGAACCAGGAACTTCCCGCTTAAAGGAAAGAATTGAGGCAGCGGTAAAGGTAGCCAATGCGGGGTATCCTTTAGGATTTATTATTGCTCCCATTTATCTTCATGAGGGCTGGAAAGAAGGATATAAAGAGATGTTTGAACGATTGGAAGCTGCTCTGCCTGCACAGGCTCGTAAGGATTTAACGGTAGAATTGATTCAGCATCGCTTTACAAAACCCGCCAAACGCGTCATTCAAAAGAACTACCCGATGACCAAGTTGGAGTTGAATGAGTCAAAACGAAAATGGAAGTGGGGAAAGTATGGGATTGGAAAATATGTATATACAGATGAGGAACAAGAGGAGATAAAGGACACCCTAGGCAGTTATTTGGAAAGATACTTACCGGAGGCGAAGCTGGAGTATTTTACGTAAACTAGGCTTGCAAGAAAACTGAACCCGATAC
Organism: uncultured Thermoactinomycetaceae bacterium; assembly: GCA_937975135.1. GTDB lineage: Bacteria > Bacillota > Bacilli > Thermoactinomycetales > CALJVA01 > CALJVA01. Next base: position 8,570 of record CALJVA010000067.1, read on the forward strand.
ACAATAAAAATGTGACCGAACACCCGAGATTCGGTCACTTTTACTTTACCATGGCCTTATCTATAGCAAAAAATTGACTCACAGAGGTATCTTGATGAACAATAAAACGAGGGCGGCCATCAGACCAGAATAAAAGGGTCGCTCATCATTATGGCCGGCGATTCTTATTGATCTTCATCACCTCGATGAAATATTAATGTTCCACAGACGGAGAACTATTCTTGATACCATTGAAATCAATGATTTATATATAATTTTATCATAGATGAAGATGTTTTTACTTTTATATTTGACTAAAAGGTTAAATATTGGCTTTTTATTGTGGAGGAGCTTGGCTGTAGAAGTGTGATGTATCAACTTTGATCTATTTTAGGAAGATATAGAGTAAATCCATGAGAAATTAAGCAGGATTTTATTTTTTGTCTTTTAGGGGAGAAAAGAGAGTCCTAATCTTTTGCATCAATAAAGTGCGATGTGATATATTTAGTGCCGACAATAGTGCTAATGAGGTGTATGATGTTAAACAAGCTGATACCTGACTTATTTGTTCCTACTATATACAAGATTGACTTTAATGATTTACAACGACAAGGAAAAAAGGGGATCATCGTAGATCTGGACAATACATTGGTAGAGGCAACCCGGCCTGATGCAACCCCGGAGCTGGTGAGTTGGCTGGATCAGTTACGGGGGATGGGTTTTCGTGTAATCATCGTATCCAATAATAGCCGGACTAGGGTATCTCACTTTGCCACTCCACTACGGGTACCCCATATCCACAATGCCAAGAAGCCTTTTAGATCTTCATTTCACCGAGCAATGCGACGATTGGAAACCGGCCCTGAAGAGACGGTGATGATTGGCGATCAGTTGTTAACCGACGTTCTTGGTGGGAACCGACTTGGTTTATATACTATTTTGGTGTCTCCCATCTCCGAGACAGAGGGCTTTCTTTCTCGGATTAACCGCCGAATTGAGCGCATCGTCGTCAAGAGATTGGAACGGAAAGGCAAATGGAAAAAGGGGGAGCGGGATGAATAATTGGATCTGTGAAGGATGTGGCAGTCTATTACAATCGGAAAAAAGCTCCCAACCGGGTTATATACCTCCCCAAGCGATGACCAGAGAAACCCTTCTTTGTCAACGATGTTTTCGCATTCGTCATTATGGGGAGGTAAGCAAGGTAGAGCAAGATCCGGAGCTGTATACACGGATTTTGGATGGTATTGGAGAGACCAGAGGGCTCGTCGTGCTGGTGATCGACCTCTTTGATTTTTCAGGAAGCTGGATTCCAGGCTTGCCCCGGCGGATTGGTGAAAATCCTTTATTGATAGTGGGAAACAAACTGGACTTGTTTCCTCGTTCCACGCGTCAAGAACGGCTGCGTGAATGGGTAAAGAGATCAACGAAGGAGATGGGAGTCGATCCCGTCGATGTTATCGTGTGCAGTGCCACCAATGGGTGGCAGATAGATCAGGTGATGGAAGCCATTGAGAAATACCGAAAAGGGCAGGATGTATACATAGTAGGTACGACCAATGTGGGTAAATCGACACTGATTAACCGAATGATTCAGGATGCTGGGGGAGACCAGCCGAACATCACTACTTCTCCTTATCCTGGGACAACCTTGGATGTGATTCAGATTCCCCTAGAGGATGGTAGGACGATCACAGATACGCCGGGGATTGTTCGAAAGGACCGGCTGATCGAATGGGTGACCCCCAAAGATTTGCGGGCTCTTACACCAAGAGATACACTTCGCCCGAAGGTGTATCAATTACAATCGGGACAAACCCTGTTTTTGGGGGGCTTTGCTCGATTTGATTTTGTAAAGGGAGATCGTCAGTCCTTTGTTTGTTATGTGTCCAATAATATTCGGATTCACCGCACTAAGCTGGAGCAGGCAGATCCACTTTGGAAGAAGCATCGGGGAGGTCTCTTATCTCCGCCAAAGGATTGGGAGCAACTCCCGCCTTTGAAGCGTCATGTGTTTCATCTTGACGGCCGGGAGAAAAAGGATTTAGTGATAGCAGGTCTCGGTTGGATTGCTGGAGGGATGGCACGGGCAGAAGTGGCTCTGTGGGCTCCAGAAGGAATTGGTGTGGGACTACGTGACGCGATCATCTAACTGAAGCTTAGTTGAGTAAGGGTTGGAGATGAGGGGAGATAAGATGAAGATTGACAGTCGAACAAGCTTAATCGGCCTGCTTGGTCATCCGGTGGGCCATTCCAAGTCACCGGTGATGATGAATCAAGCTTTTCAGGCGGCATCCCTACCCTTTGTTTATTTGGCCTTTGATGTCCCGCCTCGGGAATTGGCGGCTGCTGTAAGAGGCTTACGCGCCTTGGGGAGTCGGGGTTGGAATGTTACCATTCCCCATAAAGTAGCCATTATCGATTACTTAGATGAATTGGACGAGAGTGCGCGTAAAATTGGAGCGGTCAATACAGTAGTGAATGATGACGGTTACTTAATTGGGAAGAATACAGATGGAGCAGGCTATTTACAATCGCTGAGAGAGGAGATGAAGGTAAACTTAGGGGAGAGTCGGGTGGTGATTTTAGGTGCGGGGGGCGCGGCGCGAGCAGTGGCTCATGCTTTGGTGGATGCGGGGCTAGAAGAACTGGTAATTGCTAATCGCACTGTAGCTAAGGGAGAAGAACTGGCTGCTTCCCTTGGAGTTGGTAGTGTAAAGGCTATTCCTCTGAAGGAAGTGGGAAGATGGATTAAAGAGGCTACCCTTCTGGTCCAAACCACCTCTGTGGGAATGGAGCCGAATCGGGAAGGGATTCCCATCGATCCGGCTTTGCTCCATGAGAAGTTGATCGTAAGTGACCTGGTTTATAATCCCTATCATACACGGTTACTAAAAGAGGCGAAGGCGCGTGGAGCTCGGATACATAGCGGATTAGGTATGTTGGTCCACCAAGCAGCCCTTGCATTTACCCATTGGACCGGGAAGCCTGCTCCTCTGGAACAGATGTGGCAAGCTGCCCGAAGCTCCTTTTTGGGATCGGGACAGGATTAAAGATTAATCTTAAGTAGAAGAGAAGGAGTTCTCCTAGACAAGATGAAAATTGGTATTTTTGGTGGCACATTTGATCCAATTCACATTGGACATCTCATGGTTGCCGAACAAGCCCGGGGGGAGGTGGGCTTGGATGAGGTATGGTTTGTACCTGCTGCTTCTCCTCCCCATAAAAGGGATAGGGTGATCACAGAAGTAGCGCATCGGGTGGCGATGGTTGAAGGGGCAATTCGGGACCATCCTTCTTTTCGCTGCTCACGGATCGAACTGACAAGTTCGGGGCCTTCATACACTGTACATACAGTACGTCGACTTCAAGAATGTTATCCACAGCATGACTTTTTTTTAATTGTAGGCGGAGATATGGTAAAAGATCTTCCTTCATGGTATAAAATAGAGGAAATTTTACAGAGAATCCGTGTAATCGGCTGTGTGCGGCCAGGAAATTCCTTTGAAGAAATTCCCACGTGGATTTCGGAGCGTTTAATTCCGATAACTGAAGGGATCGAGATTAATCTTTCATCTACATGGATTCGTGAACAGGTAAGAAAAGGAGCTTCTATCCGCTATTTTGTTCCTGAGTCAGTGAGACAGTATATAGAGGAGAAGAAGTTATATGGAAACTGAAATTGATCGGGAAGCTTTAGTTAAAGCGGTTCAGAATCAACTTCCCAAAACACGTTGGGAACATACTCTACGGGTAATGGAAACGGCGGATACGCTGGCACGGCGGTTTGGAGTTGACCCGGTAAAAGCAGACTTGGCATCCCTTCTTCATGATTACTGTAAGTTCTGGTCAGAGGAGAAACTAAGAAAATGGATTCAAGAGTACAAATTACCCAGTGATTTATTGAACTATGATAAAGAGTTATGGCATGCTCCTGTCGGTGCGGAAGCAGTACAGGAGGAATGGGGAATTGGGGATGAGGAGGTTCTGAATGCGATCCGTTACCATACGACGGGCCGTCCTGGGATGAGCTTGTTGGAGCAAGTCGTCTTTATTGCTGACTATATTGAGCCCGGACGGAGTTTTCCCGGTGTGGATCATGTTCGCCAATTGGCGCAGGAAGATCTGAACCGGGCGATGCTACAAGCACTCGATAATACCATCTCCTTTTTACTTTCCCGTGGAAAGAAAGTGTACCCTTTAACCTTTATGGCACGAAATTATTATGTGGATCAAATTGCAGAATCTGAGTAAGGGGGTATCTTTTTGAATCTACTTGAAGTAGCACAGTTAGCGGCCCGGTCCGCAGAAGAAAAAAAAGCACAGCGTGTGGTGATCCTCGATATTCAAGGTTTGTCCGTAATCGCCGATTATTTTGTGATTTGTCACGGAAACTCACAAACACAAGTCCAGGCGATTGCTGATGGTGTAATCGAAAAGTTAGAGGAGGCTGGCATTCCGATTCGGGGGCTTGAAGGAAGGAATGAAGCACGCTGGGTATTGATCGATCTTGGGGATGTAGTAATCCATATTTTTCATAAAGATGAGCGGGACTTTTATGATTTAGAACGACTCTGGGGAGACGCTCAAGAAGTTCGTGTCCAGTAGACACGTATATTTATCTTTCTTCTGTGGAATAGATAACCGAAGAAAAATTTTCATTGACATCTGATGTTTTGGCTCATATAATGTTAATTAAACTTTAAGATACGAACGACAGGTTTGATAGGGAGTAGTAATTTGTCCGCCCTGCACAGAGAGTCGGTATTTGCTGGAAGCCGATCAGGAAGGACAGATGAACTCGCCCTATTCTTTATTTGTACCTGTAGCGGCTGATCTTCGTTACCAGATCCCACAAGTGAGTATCTTTGAACAAGATACTAATCAGGGTGGTACCGCGGGAATGTGAACTAACCTCTCGTCCCTGGCCAAGATGCCGGGGGTGGGAGGTTTTATTATTATCGATGGAGTGGATGGAGGGTCATGAAAGTGAGTAAGAGAAACTATAACCCGAAAGAGATTGAGTCGAGATGGCAAAAAGTGTGGCGTGAAACCAAGGCTCACCGAACGGATACTGATACAAAGAAGCCGAAGTTTTACGCCTTGGAACAATTCCCCTATCCATCAGGTGAAGGCCTTCATATGGGCCATGTGCGTGTTTATACCATTGGAGATGTATTGGCCCGCTTTAAGCGAATGTCCGGATATCGTGTATTGCATCCCATGGGAGCTGATGCCTTTGGATTGCCAGCCGAAAATGCAGCGATTCAACGTGGCGTGAATCCGCGGGATTGGACCTTAAAGAATATGGACTTGATCCGTAAGGAGCAGGAGCAGCTGGGAGTTTCCTATGATTGGGAGCGCTATTTAAGTACCTGCTTGCCCGATTACTATCGCTGGACGCAGTGGCTGTTTCTCCTTTTTTATGAGCGGGGCTTAGCCTATCGGAAGAAAGCTGCTGTGAATTGGTGTCCAAACTGTCAAACTGTGTTGGCCAATGAACAAGTTGAAGCAGGAAAGTGTTGGCGATGTGATACCACTGTTGTTAAAAAAGAATTGGAGCAATGGTTCCTCCGGATTACTGACTATGCTGAGCGACTCTTGGAAGGATTGGATCAGCTTCCCAAATGGCCCGAAAAAGTAAAAGCGATGCAGCGCAACTGGATTGGCAAAAGCACGGGATGTAAAGTAACCTTTACCATTCCGGAATTGGATCATCAAGAAGTATCGGTGTTTACCACCCGACCTGACACCTTATATGGGGTAACTTATATCGTATTGGCACCTGAGCACCCATTGGTTGAAACATTGATCCGCGGCAAAGCCAATGAGGAAGAGCTTCGCACTTTCATTGCCCAAATGAGACAACAGACAGAACTGGATCGCACGGCGGAAGAAGTGGAAAAGGTGGGCTATGATACCGGTGCTGTCGCCGTCCACCCACTAACGGGGGAAGAGATTCCGATCTGGATTGCCAACTATGTATTGATGGATTATGGAACAGGTGCAGTGATGGGTGTCCCCGCTCATGATGAGCGTGACTTTGCTTTTGCTACCAAGTATAAATTGCCGATCCGAAGAGTGATCCAACCCCAAGGAGAAGAAACAGAAGAGATTTCCGAAGCATACACAGGAGCAGGAATATTGATCAATTCTGGTTCCTTTAATGGCATGGACAGTGAAAAAGGGAAGGAAGCGATTACGAATCTACTGGTACGTGAAGGAAAGGGTGGACCGGAGGTAAACTACCGGTTGCGGGACTGGCTGATCTCACGGCAACGTTACTGGGGATGTCCGATCCCAATTGTTTATTGTTCACAGTGTGGTATCGTCCCTGTACCCAAAGAGCAATTGCCCGTTGAGCTGCCCCGAGATGTGGTGTTTGACGGACAGCAGAATCCACTGACGACCTCAAAATCTTTTTGCCAAACGACTTGCCCGTCCTGTGGCGGAGAAGCTCGACGAGAAACGGATACCATGGATACGTTTATTGATTCCTCCTGGTACTTCTTCCGGTATGTCGATGCCCAGAATGATCAACAGCCCTTTGATTTTGAAAAAGTAAACGATTGGCTGCCTGTAGATGAATATATTGGCGGAGTGGAGCATGCTGTATTGCATTTGCTATATTCCCGCTTTTTTACCAAGGTCCTTTATGATGCAGGTTTGGTCTCGGTAGAAGAGCCCTTTGAAAGCTTGTTGACCCAAGGGATGGTCTTAAAAGATGGGGCGAAGATGTCAAAGTCAAAAGGGAACGTGGTTAGTCCCATGGAGATTATCGAGAAGTATGGTGCTGATACGGCGCGCCTCTTTATCCTATTTGCTGCACCGCCGGAGCGAGATTTGGACTGGAGCGAAACCGGTGTTGAAGGTAGTTTCCGCTTCTTAAACCGCGTCTGGCGCCTTGTACAGGAGGAGCAAAGTTCGCTCCAAAGACAAGAGGGAACCAGCGGACAAAGCCCAACGGACAAGGAGCTCCACCGGCTAATCCACCAAACCATTAAAAAAGTAACCCAGGATATGGAGCGTAACCACTTCAATACTGCAATTAGCGCCATAATGGAGCTGGTAAACGGAATTTATAGCTATTCAAAAGACGCAGAGCAAGAGATTGTAAACCAAGCGATAGAGACAGTAGTCATCCTGCTAGCGCCTTTTGTTCCTCACATTACAGAGGAATTATGGAAAGAGCTAGGGCATAAGGAGAGTGTACATCGTCAGCCATGGCCAAGCTATGACCCAGCAGCCTTGGTGCAAGAGGAAGTGGAAATTGCAATCCAGGTCAATGGCCGTGTCCGCGATAAGGCCATTGTTCCAGCCGACGCCAGCCAGCAAGAGATTGAGGAGATCGTGATGAAACAAGAGCGAATCCAGGCCTATCTTAGCGGGAAAACAGTACGTAAAGTAATTGTAGTACCTGGGAAGCTGGTGAACATTGTCGCAAAGTAAAGATTCTATTTGGGTTGTCCTCGGGTGAGAAAAATCTCACCCGAGAATCACTTTTCATTACATGAATTTCTTTTACTTACATTTTCATAATGATGCCGATCTGTATAAAACTGGAGGGTAATGGGAATGCCCAGTCACCCTCCAGTTTTATTTTCCCTTGTTGTCCCAAAAATGAAGTATATACTCCGTTGGAAGTAAAATACGAATTATATACTCCAGTGGATTGCATATCTATTTGAAGTAAAAAGCAAAGAAAATGCGAAGCAGGGGGATCTTTTTGCGTAAATCCCGGATAAGGATTGAAATTACCCCTAGATAGTCAGGAAACGCCTTCGCTAATTACATCCCAATATCATATTATGAAGTAAACACTTCAAAAATAATTAGGAGTGAAGGATACACTCCCGAGGGGATGACAAATTTATGGCGATGATGATTTCATCAACAGATCTGTTGAAAGCGCAAACCAAAGAATCGGCAGATTATCATGAAGAGGCGGCACGTTATTTACCAGGAGGAGTAACGGCGAACATTAAATATTTTGCGCCCTATCCGATTGCCATGGAAGTAGCCCACGGTGCTTATATTTATGATTTGGACCACAATGATTATATTGATTACAATTTATGTTATGGAGCGCTTTTGTTGGGGCATGGTCACCCCAAAGTAACAAAAGCTGTAAAAGAACAGTTGGCCCGGATGGGAACAGCAGTTTTTGGAGCACCTCATCGGTTAGAAGTAGAACTAGCCAAAAAATTGGTGGAGCTTTATCCAGGCGTTGATTTGGTGCGGTTTACCAATTCAGGATTAGAGGCAACCTTACTGGCTATTCGTCTCGCTTTTGCATGGACGGGTAAGCGAAAGCTAGCCAAGTTTGAAGGTCACTATCACGGTGGATATGACCAGGTCTTAATCAGTGTTAATCCTCAGGAGCGTTCCAAGGATGAGCGCCCGGCAACTACCTTTGACTCCCGAGGAATCCCCGATTACTATGCGGAGAATACATTGGTTCTACCCTTTAACGATTTAGATCAAACAGAGGCTATTTTGCAAGAACATCGAGATGAATTGGCAGCGGTTATCATTGAGCCGGTTCAAGGAGGATTTTTGCCACCAAATGTCGAATTTTTAAAGGGATTGCGGGAGCTAACCCGTCGTTTGGGAATATTGCTTATTTTTGATGAAGTAAAGACGGGCTTCCGCGTTGGGTTATCCGGTGCCCAGGGGCGTTATGGAGTTACACCGGATTTGACGGCGCTTGGTAAAGTGTTGGGCGGAGGATTTCCCATCGGTGCTGTAGGTGGTGCACGAGAGATCATGGAGATCTGTTCCCCAACACAAGCGGATATTTTAACGGCGGGTACCACCACCGATAAAAGACAAGTAACGGATCGACTGTTTCACAGCGGAACCTATAATGGGCACCCAACAGTGTTGGCAGCAGGATTGGCTACCATTGGGGTGCTAGAGGAAGAAAATACGTATCAGCTTTTGGAAGAGGCTACAGCCACTTTACGTACGGGAATGGAACAGATTTTGAACGAGCGGGGAATTGCAGCGCGTACAGTAGGGGTAGGAACGATTTTTAATCTAATCCTGAGTGATGAGCCGGTGGATCAAGTGCAGGATGTTTTGCGATCTGACCTTGATCTGCGGCGAGAGTTGGATTATGCCTTACTTGAACAAGGAATCTACCTAAAGCCGTTAAACCGCTTTTCACTCTCCACTGCACATACCCCTGACGTGATTGCAGAGACATTGGAACGCTTTGAAGGAGGGGTGAAACGAATCCTCAAAAAGTAGGTGATAGCTTGGATCATTCCGATGATGTGTTTCAGCGCATTCGTGAGAAGAGCGATGGGATGAGTAAAGCTCAGCAAAAAATTGTTGCTTTCCTTGAATCCCATGCAGATAGTGCCCCTTTCTTGACGGCAGCTAAAATTGCGCAAGGAGCCGAGGTGGGAGAAGCTACGGTGATTCGTTTTGCTACCTATCTCGGCTATTCCGGCTTTTCAGAGATGCAGTCTGCCTTGCAAAAGCAAATCCGGGAGCGTCTGACAACAGTCGAGCGATTGAAGCTGGCGGAGGATGTCTATTCTAAAGAGCAACGAGTTGCCTTTGAAGTGCTCAATGATGATCTAGTCAACCTTGAGAAAACGATGCATATGTTAAATACCCCTTCCTTTGTCAAGGCAGTGGAGATGATTGGTAAGGCTAAATCCATTGCAGTGGTTGCCTTTCGTAGCTCCCATGCTCTTGGGTATTTCCTTTCTTTCTATCTGAATCTCATCTTGGAGAACACGAAGTTAATCCGTGACTCTGATACTATGTTTGAAAAACTGGCCCCCCTTCAATCCGAAGACCTCTTAATCGGGATCGGCTTTCCCCGCTATACAGCCCGGACAATTTCCGCACTACAATATGTGCGCAGTCGTGGAGTACAGACGATGGCGATTACGGATTCTCATAGTTCTCCTCTTGCAAGAGAGGCAGATGTTTATTTGGTAGCATCCAGTCGATTGCCGTCTTTTGTTGATTCTTATGTTGCTCCACTGAGTCTTATTAACGCCCTGCTTACTGCAGTTGGACAGACGAATGCCAAAAAAATCACTCACCGACTCCAAAAGATGGAGCAATTATGGGAAAAAGAGGGAATTTATTATCCAGAGCCTTAATCTTCAGCCAGCATGGTGAAGGCTTTCCTACTGGTAACTGGCAAAACCGCATCAAAAACGCCGAATTTTCTCTGATGAAGGGAAAAGTAGGCGTTTTTTTATTGCGTGATTATAAAGCAAGCCACTTAGGTTTTTCTATACCGAAATAGAAGAATAGCCACAAAATATTACTATCTATGGTATAATTGGAATATTGGTAATAGAATATAAGAATTCTATTTTATGTTAAGAGACTGGCGTGTTTGATCAACATCTTTGGCAAATTTGGAATGAGTTAAGCGGAAGAGACGATCAAATAAGGGAGAAAACTCACCGGATAACAAATTAAGCCCTTCACGGGTAATCCCACCGGGTACTGCTACCCGCTCCTGCAAACGATTTAATGTGAACTCTTCTTCTGTTAATAAGCGGCCTACACCCAGCACCATATGGGATACGAGCTCTGACGCAGTCTGACGTGGAAGGGGAGTTACTTCTGTTGCAGCATCGATCATTTGATCCAAGATATTAGCTAAAAAAGCTGGAGCACAGCTGGCTAAGTCTGAAGCAATGCGTGTATGCTGCTCATCAATCTGAAGGGGTGTACTAATCGCAGAAAACAGCTGTAAAAGAAACTTTTGATCTTCAGCAGTGATACGTTTGCCTGGAATATATAAAGAAGTTCCTGATAATGAAATGTGTGTAATACTTGGAATGATTTTAGCTATTTTTCCGGACAATCGCTCCTCTAGATCGTGGATCATGACAGGACTGGTAATTGAGACTACCAGATGCTCGGGACGAACTATGGATTGAATTTCAGCGATAACCGTTGAGTAATCACTCGGTTTTATACATAAAAAGATACATTGGACTTGCTCTACTAATTGAGGATTGCTTTCGGCTACCTGTATTCCTGGAAAAGCGAAAGCAAGCTGCTCTGCTTTCTTTAGGGTGCGATTGCTAATCACCAGGTCTTCAGGGTGAAGGACCCCGGAGCGAATCCAAGCTTCAATCAAGGTACGCCCCATACTTCCTGTGCCGATTACACCAATTTTCACAGTTATCCCTCCTGATTGGATGGAAGCGAAGCATTGCTTTTGAGTGATTCCCTTCCCCATGCCTGCGGAAGTAGGGAACTTCGGTGCTCGCTCTTTTCCTTTTTGATCTTTATGTCAATCCATTCTCTAATATGTGGAACAGAAAGGTGATCCGCAAAATGATGGATGAAAAATGGACTCCCTTGGAAAAGAAATTGCTGGGAGGGATTTTACTACTGGGGATTATCGTGATCGGACTTCTCTTTCTTTTTATGCGAAGTTCAAATTCGGATGAGGAGATACCTCTTCCAGCATATCAAATAGCAGAAGAACAGTCAGAAAAGGTGGAAAAGGGGGAATCCAATGAGTTGGTAGTGGATGTAAAAGGGGCGGTTAAAAATCCGGGTATTTATCGTCTTCCATCTGAAGCCCGTATGATGGACGCAATTACAGAGGCTGGAGGAGCGAGTAAAGAGGCGGACTTGGATCGAGTAAATTTAGCTGCTCCTCTTTCCGATGGCATGGCCATCTATATCCCGAAAAAAGGGGAAGAAAACCTCCCTATCCCAGGAGTTGAAGCAGGTGGGGAAGGATCTCAAGGGGGAAAAATAAATATTAATACGGCGGGAATCGATGAGTTGCAGCAACTAAATGGGATTGGACCCTCGAAGGCAGAAGCAATCCTTCGTTACCGGGAGGAGAATGGCCCCTTTTCCACTGTGGAGGAGCTAACCAATGTACCGGGGATCGGGGAGAAGACTTTGGAAAATCTTCGGGAGCAAGTTACAGTGCGATAAAAGAGGAACTGGGTTTTCCATAAAGAAAACCCACCGTAAAAGGTGGGTTTCTCATCAGGCGTTAAATACTTGGCGGATCCGCTCCAAGCCCCAATCCAACTCCTCACGGGTAATTGTCAGCGGTGGAGCGAAGCGAATGGTCCGCTCATGGGTTTCTTTACATAGTAAACCTGCTTCCATCAGGCGTTCGCAGTAGGGACGGGCATCTTCATCCAATTCAAGACCGATAAACAGCCCTTTTCCTCGCACTTCTACGATATGGGGATTATTCAGCTTTGAGAGCTCAGAGAAAAAGTATTCTCCCAACTCCAGGGAGCGCTCTGGTAGCTTCTCTTCTACCAAGACATCCAAGGCGGCATTGGCAACGGCACAGGCGAGGGGGTTACCTCCAAAGGTGGAACCATGAGAGCCTGGAACAAGGAGTCCAAGGATCTCTTTGTCGGCAGCGACGGCAGAGATCGGCATGACACCACCACCTAACGCTTTCCCCATAATATAAATATCGGGTGTGACGTTTTCCCAGTCGCAGGCAAACATTTTTCCAGTACGTCCAAACCCAGTCTGAATTTCATCTGCAACAAACAAGACGTTGTTTTCTTTACAAAGCTGGGCAGCTTCCCGGAGGAATCCTTCTTTTGGCAAGATTACCCCTGCTTCTCCTTGGATCGGTTCCATCATCACGGCAGCGGTATTGGGGGTAATTGCCTGCCGTAAAGCATCTATATCTCCATAGGGGATAATTTTAAAGCCAGGTGTTAAGGGACCAAAGCCGCGGGTGTTTTCTGGGTTGGAAGAGAAGGAGATGACTGTCGTCGTCCGTCCGTGGAAGTTATTTTCAAAGACGATGATTTCCGCTTGATCTTGGGGCACTTTTTTTACTTCGTATGCCCAGCGACGGGCGGCCTTGATGGCTGTTTCTACTGCTTCTGCTCCAGTATTCATCGGTAAAATCATTTCTTTTCCTGTTAACTTTACCAGCCTTTCATAAAAAGGACCTAACTGATCGTTGTGAAAAGCACGAGAAGTTAGGGTTACTCGATCTGCCTGTTCTTTTAAGGCGGCAATCAACCGTGGATGACGATGGCCATGATTTAATGCGGAATAAGCACTTAACATATCCATATAACGCTTACCATCTGCGTCTTTTACCCATACTCCTTCTCCTTCTGCGATCACGACGGGGAGAGGATGGTAATTGGGGGCTCCATATTTCTCTGTTAGTTCAATAATGCTTTGGCTTCTTGACATGTTATCACCTCAATGATATGTAATCTGCGAAAATAGAAGCAGTCATTTCCATTTATTATATCGCACAGTGAGATCGCTTTCATCTTTTCCAAAGTTCTGCGAAAAGCTTGAGTGACCGAAGTTGTTTTGGATTCGTATAGTCCATTCGGGTAGGGCTTGTTATAATAGATGGGAGTAAAAAGAAGAAGGAGCTACCGAAGATGACCATCAAGTCGGATAAGTGGATACGCAAAATGGCACTGGAAAAAGGCATGATCGATCCCTTTGTCGACCGTAATGTAGGAAAAGGAGAAGCAGTTAGCTATGGCTTAAGTAGCTATGGCTATGATTTACGAGTAGCTGATGAGTTTAAAATTTTCCATAATGCCCTCCATACCATTATAGACCCTAAAAATATTGATTCTGATTCTTTTATAGACTTTAAAGGAGATGTATGTATTATACCACCTAATTCCTTTGCATTGGCCCGTTCGGTGGAATATATCCGGATTCCTGAAAATGTATTGGCTGTTTGTGTTGGTAAGTCTACCTATGCTCGCTGTGGGATTATCACCAATGTTACGCCTTTAGAACCGGGTTGGGAAGGGTATGTGACCCTGGAGATTTCCAATACAACTCCTCTTCCTGCTAAAATTTACGCCAATGAAGGGTTGGTTCAGGTTTTGTTCTATGAGAGCGATGAAGTGTGTGAAGTTTCTTATCGAAAAAAGCAAGGAAAGTATCAGTATCAAAAGGGGATTACTCTGCCTCGAGTTTGATCTTCTGTCATAAAGTATCGAAATGATTGTACCTTTAAAGATACATTGAAATGGTATATCCAACCCATTAGGTTCCCTTATTACAAAAAAATAATAACATTTTTTTACAATTTACCTCAATTTCCTTTAAATCATTGAAAAAATCCTCTGCTTATTCAGCATCTGTATCAAAGCGTAATGCTCTAAAAAGTAAATGAACAAGCTGTCATCAACATTTTCGATTGGGGGTGGCACGTAAAATTCGTTGTTACTCACATAAGCCGGCTTTACAACGAATGATACTGTAGATGCAATACACCCCCAAATGGTTTCATTTCCCTTATCAACCTCTATGTGGATAACACCATTCCCAATCCCAACACAGATCCAATGCTTTTCGACTTCTACATAACATTCACTTTTACTTCATAAGCCGACGATACTTTCCTGATTACCTATGTTCAAATTTAATGATCCCAAGTCAAACAATGATCGCTCTTTTCTTGTCCTTTTTCTCTCCCGAACTTTGATTTGAGTTATTCTCATGGGGCTGGAAAAAGGAGGTGTATGTCTTTTTCTGTCGAAAAAGTAGTCATATTCCAATCTTTGGGATGTGATTAGGAGTGCGGCGGCCACTTATGGCGGTTGCTTTGGGTTGGATCATTGGAATTGTCATAGCGAAGGAACTCTCCTACCCTTGGTGGATCTGGGTAGGACTTGCGTCACTGGTCGCTCTGCTAGGAGGGGTTATTTATTATTGGTGGTACCGATATCTCACTATAACTCTTCTGATGGTAGGTGTAACCTTAGCTGCTGCTCATTTTACTTGGGTAGATAAGGCTAATGAATCTCTGATTACTCAGGTTGTGGGGGAAAAAAAGGAGCTGACGGGGAGAATAGGAGGCAGGATTCAATCTGCTCCAGTGGTTGATGGCAATCGTCTACAGATGATCGTTCGTGTACACCAGTTGCAACTTGGAAGGAATACGATTTTTCCCAAAGAGGATATCCTGCTTCAGGTACGGATTCTCTCTGAAGAGGAACAGCAAGTGGCCCGCCAATTGCAGCGAGGGATGCAGCTACAATTTATAGGAAAGCTGGAGCTCCCATCTCCTGCGCGCAATCCAGGAGCCTTTGATTACCAAGCCTATCTGTATCGTCAAGGGATTCATTGGCTCGCAAAGGTAGAAGGAGTAGGTAAACTGCAGGTAGTGGATGGAGAAGCCAGTCATTGGCGAGCTCCTATCGATCATCTTCGTCAGTATCTGGGGCAACGGATAGAAGAGATATATCCCCAAGAGACTGCAGGCTTAATGCAAGGGATGTTATTGGGGGATCGGGGAGCTGTACCAAAAGAAGTAGAACGGGATTTTTCTTTGTTAGGCTTGATTCATCTGCTGGCGATATCGGGCTTGCATGTGGGCGTTTTTATCGCTTGTTTATATGGGGTGCTCAAACGAATCGGTTTTACCCGAGAAAAAGCTGCTGGGATGGTGATTTTATTTCTACCCGGTTATGTATTGCTAACCGGTGCAGGACCTCCAGTGATCCGAGCGGCAGTGATGGCTGGACTGGGATTGTTGGCCGTCATTATTCGCCGGTGGAGAGATGGGCTTTCTTTTTTAGCCGTAGCGGCTCTTCTATTGTTATGGTGGAATCCTTATCTTCTCTTTGAGCCCGGCTTCCAACTTTCTTTTCTGATTACCTTTGCGCTGCTGGTGGGCGTAGGTCCTTTGAGCCGACTTTTCCCCTTTCCTTGGAAGCGATTCAATCAACTGTTGGCTGTTACCTTGGTGGCTCAGCTGGCCTCATTTCCCATCATTATTACTTACTTTCATGAGTACTCCCTTCTTTCTTGGGCGGTCAATTTGTTGCTTGTTCCGGTTGTAAGTGGGATTGTGATTCCCCTAGGATTAGTGGCTTTAGTTCTCGGGCTTATCCATGCAGGGCTAGCAGCAATACCGGCCATGATCTCATCCTCTATTCTTTCGGGAACAATCTATATAGCCGAGGAGGTCGCAACTTGGTACCCGTGGCATCGTTCTTGGTCACCTCCAGGAGATTGGTGGTTGGCAGGGTATGCCGTGCTTTGCTGTTATACATTTATCGCTTGGACAGGTAACCTGATTTTTTCCAAGGTACAACGGGGTCTTTCTCTTCTTTTGTTGGGCGCTCTTGTTGTGTTTTCTTCTTTCCCTGCTTCCACCAAGGGAGAAGTGAGAGTTACCTTTCTCGATGTAGGACAAGGTGATGCGGCCGTAATTGAAACTCCGAGGGGTCAAGTAATTGTAGTAGATGGTGGGGGTCAGCCCTTTTTTCCACGTGAACCTTGGGAGCGGCGGAGAAGAGAGAGGGATATAGGAGAACAGATCCTGGTTCCTTACTTAAAGTATCGAGGAATTCAGGAGATTGATTATGTTGTGATGACCCATGGAGATGCAGACCATATTGAAGGCCTTAAAGCCTTGGCAAAGCGCTTTCCCATCCGCTATGTGATTCGGAATGAACATCCGCCAGGTACTGCCTTGGAAGAGGAGGTACTGGAACAACTATGGAAAAACGGCGCTCAGATACATACGGTATCTGCCGGAAGCAGCTGGACGCTAGAGCCGGATGTATCCTGGCACTTTCTAAATCCAATGGAAGGCACAAAAGGTGTTGTTCAAAGTAGCAATAACAGCTCTGTGGTGTTTCTATTACAGGCATTTGATCAAACTCTATTGATGACTGGGGATATAGAGGAGGAAGTAGAAGAGCGGCTCGCTGCCCAGTGGAATGCTCCTCCGGTAAATGTGCTAAAGGTGGCCCATCATGGCAGCCGTACCTCCAGTAGTGAAAAGTGGCTCGATCGGATTCAACCTCAGGTGGCGGTAATTTCCGCAGGAAGGAATAACCGGTTTGGACATCCTTCACCAGAAGTACTTAAGCGCTTGGCCGAGCGAGGGATTAAAATTTTTCGCACTGACCATCAAGGTGCAATTACTCTGCGGATGACCAAAAGGGGCTTTTTCCTACAAGAGACAATAAAGAATAAAAAAACAGAATTAACGGATAACTAAAAAAACTGCTGGAACCTTTACAAATACATTTCTCCTATATATAATGATATCATACTGATTAAACAGCTAAATCAAGATGTCGCTGAATCCCCATCAGGGGAGCGGGGGACCCGTTATCAGTATTTAATCATTTTGATTTAATACTGAAGGGGTGAATCTCACTATCTTCCAAGTGAGTAGGGAAGCTCTCAGATCCCGAACCCGTCAGCTAACCCCGTAAGCGTACCCGAGAGCGTGAATGCTGAAGAATGAGGGATCAGCCAAGAATGGGTACGCATTTTTTTGAGCAATGGAAGGGATATAACTTCGCCTCCTTCCGCAAAGATCTAATTGCTGGTTTTGTAGTTGGAGTGATTGCCATTCCGTTAGGAATGGCTTTTGCGATTGCTGTGGGAGTAAAACCGGAATATGGAATTTACACCACGATTATTGCGGGGATTTTAGTCTCTATTTTCGGCGGTTCCCGTTTTCAAATCGCCGGGCCAACCGGTGCCTTTATCCCCATCTTATTGGGAGTTACCATGCAATATGGGTATGAAAACCTGTTAATTGCCGGGTTTATGGCAGGGGTTTTCTTATTGTTGATGGGGGTTTTACGTCTGGGTTCCTTTATCAAGTTTATTCCCCGCTCAGTTACCATTGGTTTTACTTCAGGCATCGCTGTGATCATTTTTACCGGCCAGATTGGTAATTTCTTGGGCTTGGAAGATCTAGAAAAGCATGAATACCTTGTCCACACGATCCAAGAGATTGGTGCGAAGATTACCACCTTTAACCCTTATGCGTTGGTAATCTCCCTTCTCTCCTTATTACTTATATTAATTACCCCCAAGTGGTTTCCTAAGGTGCCAGGTTCTCTGATTGCCATCGTTATTTCCACAATTGTTTCGGTCCTCTTCTTTGAAGGAAAAGTAGCAACGATTGGCTCTGAGTTTGGCGGTATTCCCAACACTTTGCCAACGATTAGCATGCCTGAGCTCTCTTGGGATCGCATTTTAATGTTAACCCAACCGGCTCTAATCATCGCTGCCTTGGGAGCGATTGAGTCTTTGCTATCCGCGGTGGTAGCCGATGGAATGGCAGGAACTCGTCACAATAGTAATCGGGAGCTAGTGGGCCAGGGGATTGCCAATATGGTGGTTCCTCTCTTCGGGGGAATTCCGGCTACCGGGGCCATTGCTCGTACTGCCACCAATATTAAAACAGGAGCTGTTACTTCCCTATCCGGAGTGATCCATGGGGTGGTCGTTCTCGTCGTTGTTCTCCTCTTTGCTCCTTATGCCTCCCATATTCCATTGGCCAGCATGGCACCAGTATTAATGATGGTGGCTTGGAATATGAGTGGGCGCAAAGAGTTTCTTCACGTATTGCGCACCACCCGTGGAGACGCGATCGTTTTGGTGACGACGTTCCTCCTGACCGTCTTTACAAACCTAACTATTGCTGTCCAGGTAGGTTTGGTTCTTGCTTTTATTCTCTTTGTCAAAAATATGAGCGATGTCCAAGAGGTGCAGCCGATTTCACCGGATCCCAGCACCAAACATCGAAAAATGGTGATTGAAAAAAGCGGTTCTGGACGGGAATGTCCGCAAGTAAGCCTCTTTACAGTTGAAGGGCCCCTTTTCTTCGGTGTGGCTCAGCTTTTCGAGAAGCGTGTTATGGATACCATTAATCTTCGGCCCAAAGTACTGATCTTGCGGATGAGCCGCGTTCCCTTTCTCGATGCGACAGGAGAAGATTACCTCTCCAGTGTGGTCCACCATTTCCGTAAACATGGAGGGGTGATTCTAATCACCGGGATTCAAAAGCAACCTCTTGAGGTGCTCAAGAAGTCCAATTTGTATGAAGTGATCGGTCGAGAAAATTTCTTCCGTTACACCTACGATGCCATCCATTATGCCACGAAGATCATCGATCATGAACGTTGCAAAGCTTGCCGTCACTTTGCTTTCCATGAGTGTAATGAATTATCTTTAGAAAGGCAGTCTACGGCGCCGCAAAAGTTGCAAGAGGCTACTTCGTAGAGGATTATGAAATATAGAGTGCTGCTGGGAAGTGGGCCAGACTAATTAAGGTCTGGCTCTTTGTTTTTTAAATGAAGATGATTGTAGTCCAAACGGTGCAGGGGGGCTCCTCTTTCTCTTCTTGTACTTATAAAAAGGTATTTTCTAGATAATTATATGGAGTTACCGAGTACGGTTAATAGAAGAAGTTTTACAATATAGAATAGTGTTCCTTGAGATTTGAATGGGAACCATGGTATATAATAGAATAGAAAGGCTTTCTAACAATTGTGCTCGGTATCTATTTTTCGTAGAGGAGGATCAGGTTATGATGATCAACGAATCTCCACCACCAAACAGCATAATCGATGTACCTGAGTTGAGCGCCTACGCGAAACTTCTTTACATATATCTATTTCTCTGTGCTGACTCCTCTGGACAAGCTTTTCCCAGTGATGAACTTCTGTCTGAGAAGTTGAGTGCCTCTGTTCGGACGGTTAAACAAGCAGTTCGAGAGCTGAAAAAGGTAGAGCTGGTCACTGTGGATCGGCTGAAAGATGGGGAAGGGAATTTCTTTTATCGCTATACCATTAACCCAGAAAAGTTAGATGACCTGCTTCCAAAAGAAGAGGATTAAAGGTTTGTAAGTCCAATGAAGAAGGAGGACGTGCTTACCTTACGAAAGCTTCTTTTATAGGAAAGGTGCTGTTGGCATATGAGAGGGAACACCGTCTATTTGCGTCCACTTCAACAGGAAGATATGGTAAGCCTCTACGAATCAACCAAGGATGAAGAGATCCGGTATATGACCGGGACCAGGGCTACCTTTACCATGGAACAACTATATGCCCATTATGAGAAGATTGCCAAGGATGATTCACGCCATGACTTTGCGATTTGTTTAGTAGAGGATGACCGGTTGATCGGCGAGTTATCGATCATGGATATTGAACCGGAGAATCAAAAAGCAGGTTTTCGGATTGCCCTGAATAACAAGAAAGATTTCAATAAAGGGTATGGGACAGAAGCCGTTCAGTTAGCACTAAAATTTGTCTTTGAAGAGCTTAAGCTCAATCGTCTGCAACTGGAAGTCTACTCCCACAATATACGGGGCATTAAGGCCTATGAAAAGGCTGGATTTAAACGAGAAGGGGTTCTCCGTGAATCCTTGTACTACAATAATCAATTTTCAGATGAGATCATCATGGGCATGTTACGAAAGGATTATGAAGAACTGAAAAAGATCGGACAACAGACGGAATAAGAGGCCTTGATGGGTCCTCTTTCCTTTTATTCAGTGGAGTTTTGGAATTTATCTAGTGATAAGCCTAAGTTTCCACTCAGTGAAGAACAAGCAGCAAATTAGCATAAAAAGAAAAAGCATATGTGGCAATATTTTCTAGTGATGATGAGATTAAGTATGTTGTGGAAATTATGTTTGGCCACTATTACTGTGGGATTAGGTACTTGACCCCTATACAAAAAAGAACTAAAACGGAAGCCTATGTTAAACATCAAGGTGGATTATTCCTAAGAGAAAAGGCATTTCATCATGAAAATGGAGGTGCAAAGATTACCTACCTATATGAAACAGATGGGAAGTATCGGAAAACTTTGTTTAATGAAGAGGGAGAGATTATCGAACAAACATTTGAAACTATCGATGTAACCAGTCACTTTCGGAATAGGATCAATTTGGGAGAACACTATTCCAGTTGTCCAAAAGATGAGTAGGCCGTGCTGGCCTGGAGGAACTCTATACGGCGGGATTCCCTTTATTGCAAAACTTGTCATTCAGGGTCTTATCTCTTTGGTAATCTCACCTTCTACTTTTATAACCTGAAGAAGTTTTTGTTTTTCGCGGTTTCATGGGATCTATTAATTATCTTAAATGCGTTGTTATCGATTTGGTATGTTGTCACGATGTCTAAACAATCGGAGTAGTTCACCAGTTTTCTGGATGGAAAGGATTTGGTACACTTCTCGTTGGTTTTTTTATAATATCATTTTTGATGGTTATATTTCGCTCCTAGGTTTTTTGATTTTTGCATTAATTAAGTGAAATATTTAAGATATGTGGAAAACGAGGATGAAAGAGTATTTGTTTTTGAAGGAATCAAGTGATCAAAAAATATGCTCTTAAAAGGCTGTTTTTATAGGAGAGTGACATACGATCCCAGAGAAGAAAGAGGCAGGTTGAGGAGGACTTATCATGAAACAATGGGAGAGATGGTATCCTAAAAAAGGAATTCTAGAGATACTATATCTTCCACACTGAACATGATATGATTGAAATCCTATCGACGTATGAACCGGAGGTAAAAATCAAGGATAATGTTTAAAGAAAGCGTGCAGGTCTTATCCTTGACGGGTACTAGTTTGGAGAAAGATAGCTTAGCAATTGATGTAGGAGACGATCTAGAAAATTTCACACATGTGAACAAACTTTTGGTACAAAGAGTGAATCGAGATATTTTCAAGATATGATCAATTTTATTAGAAGGTATGATGCTATTTTTCTAAGTTTGAGTGAGTAGACCTTTCAGCCCAGAGTGAATTCTCTGGGCTTTGTTTTTTCTCATAAAATAGGAGATGTATCACAGGAATTTATCCATTCTGAGCAATTATCTGCATCAAAAGGATTGACCTTAACGTTACGTAAAGGTGTACAGTTTTGAATATCGGGAGGTGATCACAGGTGGAGTATACAGTGCAAAAGTTAGCCCAATTGGCAGGAGTTAGTACTCGGACGCTACGCTACTATGATGAGATCGGCTTACTTAAACCTGCAAGAATCAATTCGTCAGGATACCGAATATATGGTCAGATAGAAGTGGATAAGTTACAGCAAATCCTGCTTTACAGGGAGCTACGGCTTAGTTTGGATCGGATTAAAAAAATCGTTAACGATCCTTCTTTTGACAAGGTCAGAGCACTGAAAGAACATCGTGAGCAACTCCTCGATAAAAGGAAGCAGTTGGACCTTTTAATCGCCAGTGTAGAAAAAACAATTGCTTTTACTGAGGGGAGAATAAATATGACCGACAAAGAAAAGTTTGAAGGGTTTAAACAAAAGATGATCGATGAGAACGAGAAGAGGTTTGGTAAAGAAATTCGTGAGAAGTATGGTGATGCCGCTATCGACAGATCCAATGAGAAGGTAAAGAATATGACTCAGGAAGAGTATGAAGAGATGATTCAATTGGAAAGGAAGATGATGTCCACTTTGGCCGAAGCGATAAAACTTGGGGATCCTGGCAGCGAAATTGCACAAAAAGCTGCCGCTTTGCACAAACAGTGGTTAGCTTATTTTTGGAGCGAATACAGTAAAGAAGCCCATGCCGGCCTAGCTCAAATGTATGTGGATGATGAACGATTTCGAGAGTACTATGATGCGAAGCAACCAGGTTCAGCCAGATTTTTACGAGATGCTATACACATTTATACCGGAATTAAGGGATAAAAAACTAACTCAAATGGATAAAAGCAAAACGAGGCCTTACGGCCTCTTTATTTTTCTATATGGATCAAACCAAACAAAAGTTGACCCTCACTAACATTTGTTAGTACTATAAACATACGTTGAGGAGAAAAACTTTTCTCCAATTCGGCTACAGTACAGAGTAGCTGTTTGTATAGGGATTATCACAATAAAATGGGGAGGGTAGGGCGGTGAAAGCATTAACTACAATGGAGCAGAAAATCTTAGAGATGATTAAGAGTAATCGGTTTATTTCCCAGAATGAATTGGCCCAACAGCTGGGAATCTCTCGTTCTGCTGTGGCAGGTCATATCTCGGGATTGATGCGGAAGGGATTTGTTCTTGGCCGCGCCTATGTTTTAGCCGAAGAGGGACGGATCACTTGTCTGGGCGGAGCTCATATTGACCGGAAAGCAAGGACACTCCAAAAGGTCCAATATGGCACCTCCAACCCGGTACAAGTGCAGGAATCCTTTGGGGGAGTGGCCCGGAACATTGCAGAAAACTTGGGCCGTCTCGGTGCCTCAGTTGCTTTGATTACTGGGGTAGGACGGGATAAAGAAGGTGAAGCGGTACTGCAATATTGTCGGCAGCACGGTATTGATGTGAGTCAGTCCGCGATTTTCTCTGAGGGGAAAACAGGAACTTATACAGCTATTTTGGATCCTACCGGGGAGATGGTCCTTGCCTTAGCGGATATGGCGATCTATGATCTGGTGACCTGGGAGGTAATCGAAAAGAAGTGGACTCATCTTGCTGCATCCTCATGGATCGTAGTTGATACCAATCTTCCAAAGGAAGTGTTAACCCATCTCGTCGCCCGCTGTCATGAGGAGGAGATTCCTCTCTGTATCGTACCCACCTCGGTTCCCAAATTGGATCGGATTCCTGAAAATCTGGAAGGAGTCGAGCTATTTATCGGTAACCGGGATGAAATCGCATCCTTGGTGGGAGAGAACGCACCAAGCCGAGAGCAAGTTCCGGAGCTATGTCAGCGAGTACTGGATAAAGGGGCAAAACAGGTGATATTAACCATGGGCGCAGAAGGTGTCTTTTTCATAGATGCCCAGGGTGATAAGGGCTGGTTAACTCCCGCAGTCCAACCGATTGTTGATGTAACAGGTGCAGGGGATGCCTTTGCGGCGGGCGTTTTGTTTGCCTTGAATCAAGGACAAGAGTTGTCTGTTGCTTGCCGGACAGGGATGAGTTTGGCTGAACTCACTTTACAAACGGAAGAGAGTGTCCACTCCTCCCTTACACGTTCATTGTTAAAAGAGCGCTTAGGGGAATGGGGAAGTTACTTGAAGGAAACAGAGGCATAGCTGACGAGGAATGCATTCCTTTAGTCACAGTAGTAGCAGGCAATGAACGTCTTTCAATTTTCAAGGCCAAAGGAATATTAAGCTGCATAGCGTTTCCTTGCTACAAAAAGAGATAAATTAGTGAAAATTACCTTCACAAGTAATGAAGTGGAGTAGCTGATCATGTTTTTGGATTAGTCAAATAGAGATTTGCGGAGGGACATTAATTGATGAGCAAAAAGTTCTTGGTATTTTCAGAAGAGGTTGCCCAGGCACAAGCTGAAGGAAAAGCCATCGTCGCTTTGGAATCGACGATCATTGCCCATGGGATGCCTTATCCTGACAATGTGAAAACTGCCCTAGCGGTAGAGGAAATTGTCCGTCAGCATGGCGCAGTTCCAGCAACAATCGCTATACTTGATGGCAAAATTAAGATTGGCCTATCAGAAGAGGAGATTCAATTTTTAGCCACCAGTGACCAGGTTGCCAAAGTGAGCCGCCGTGATCTTCCCTACGTCGTATCCACTGGAAAACATGGAGCAACCACCGTTGCAGCCACAATGATCTGTGCTCAACTGGCTGGGATTGAACTCTTTGTCACTGGGGGGATTGGCGGCGTGCACCGTGAGGGCGAAAAGACGATGGATATCTCTGCCGATCTGCAGGAGCTAGCCCGCACTAACGTTGCCGTTGTTTGTGCCGGAGCCAAGTCAATCCTTGACATCGGCTTAACACTGGAGTATTTGGAGACCCATGGAGTACCTGTAATCGGGGTGCAAACCGATAGCTTCCCCGCTTTTTATGCCCGTACCAGTGGGTTTTCCGTCGATTATCGCTTGGATACACCGGAAGAAATCGCAAAACTGATTCGTACCAAGTGGGATCTTGGATTGGAGGGAGGCGTCGTCATTGCCAATCCTGTCCCGGCATCCGATGCCATGGAAGAGAAGCAGATTGAAGAAATGATTGCCAAAGCGTTGGAGAAGGCCAAAGAACGGAATATTACGGGGAAAGGGGTTACCCCATTTTTGCTGGATCAAGTGAAAGAGTTAACCGGCGGGGCCAGCTTGAAAACGAACATTGCTCTTGTCAAGCATAACGCCCGTGTCGGTGCCGAGATTGCAGTCCAGTTGCAGAAAAAAGTGGGCTCAATTTGAGGTATGGTGATCTTGTAATCGATAAGGTAAGAAGTGCAGATCGCACCGTATCCTTTGAGTTGCCTCCAGAATCAATTTGGGGTTGTGTTTGTTGAAAGTTATCTGCTTTATATTGGGTTGCCAGCGCCTATGCTTTTAAGCGATAAAGGGCGTTGGCCCAATTATTTTCCTCACTGAACAATTCCTCATGCTTCTCCTCGATTACTCTTACTATCCCGCAAATGATTGTTTGAATTTTTTGTAATCTAGTCTTAGAGGAAAGATGACTTATCTAGAAAATATTCGCCGGACGAAAGATTCGAATTCCACCACATAAATGGATAAACTTTACCCTTCTATAGCAAAAAGTGAGATGAAAAACATTCCACTTATTAGCAAATACTAACACATATTCTACTAACCTATCAAACAAATAATTATATTTCTATATAAATTTTTATGATGAATCAAATGATATCGGCTTTATTGAATCGCTGTTTTCCATAATTGTCATTGTTTTTACTGTACCTGATAACAATAAAATAACGATTAAAAGTTAAAAAATATAGATATAATCTAGCTGAGTTTTTTTAATCAATGGTGTTTAATTACTATTCTCAAATGCTTTTTACGGAATTGACAAGAAAAATATTTTGCCTTAAAATGAGCGCAACGAAAAATAGGAATCCAATTCCGAATATCGGAATTATGGGTGTCGGAATTGTGTAAAAGGAGGAGAATTACATGGAGCCAATCTTGAAGCAGAATGATCTTCCTCTGCGTCCGCCTGAGGAAGTCATGAAGCCGGAACGTCTGGGAGCACTCAGATTTACTTCCATTAGTTTTAGCCAGAGTATGTTGCGGAAAGTTTTTCGTGAAGGTTGGAAAATTAAGCGGATACAATTCGACTTAGATGACCAGGGGTATGGAGAAGCTTTATATTCTATCGAAACCCCCAACGGAGTCTTCTCGTTTATCGTCTTTTCTCAACATGTAGATGATCAAGAGCGAACCGATCGCGTCATCGCACAGAAGTGGGATGTCACCTTTGCATTGTGTGAGGGATTAATCACCGAAGAGAAAAAGAAACGTCTAAAAGGTGAACTTCCTCACCAAGAGGCAGGACGTGGAGATGCGATGGATCTTGTTTGGTCACGAGCAAATCGTAGTACCCGCGTGTTTGAATATGTTGTGGATCAATTAGCAAAGGGAAAACAACCGGATCCAAATATTTTAAATCAAGCCGGTTATCTCTTAAGAACCACTGCTGTTTATGGAAACGGGAAATTTGGGATTGCTTCGTATCGAAAGCTAAACCAAGATCATCCTTTTTATGGTGCTTTCCGGGCACAAATGTTTGCGGTTTGGATGATTCGAGAGTTTAGTTTTGAATTGGTCGAACATATTGCTCGTGCTCGAAGTCCACAAGCGGTGAGACTTGATCCGAAATTAAAGCGCTTTCTTGGGATTGGAAATGCGACGGGATTGGGAATGGTGCCCTTCTTGATCTCGCACCCGAAGTTGCTTCATACGTGGATTCGATTGCGTGAAAAAGGTCTGGCACGTGTATTACATGTACACGCTTCGAAGGAAGATGGTCAGAAATTACTCGACTACATTGACCGGGGCATTGCTTATTTTCGCGAGTCACCCTTTGTTGAACCGAAGGCATTTGCTAAGCCCCAAGAATTAGTTTCTGAACTTCAAATCCTTCGAAGAGTGGTAGAGGAATTTGTAAATCAAGGGACGATCGATCAGAAAAAGTCGGACTATCCATGGAAGGAGCTAACGCAATTCGCTAAAAAACGGGTTGGAATCGAGACCCAAGAACTCCTTCATTCACTATTGACGGAAGTATACTCAGATTTGCTTTCAGATTTAGGAGAGCAAACAACAATTGATGAAAGGTATGATTTAACCCCTGAAATGAAAATTGGGGAACTAAAGCACTTAATCCAGACTAGATATGCATGGGCATTTGAGTATGACTTTTCTGATCCCGATGAAATGAAGTATTTCTGGTATCGTTCCCAGGAGAAAGAAGAACCAAGAATGGGTGAACGGGGAGTTGAGCCGGGAGAAGAAAATGAACTTCCTGTAAATATTGCACAACAAGTACAGCAACTAAGTCGTCAATTAGAGAATCGACCTAATACAGAAATCGTTGCGAAATTTGTGATTCAGTATCCTGAGTTTAAATGGATTATTCGTCGTATCCAATCTCTTCAGAATGATGAATATGCAGAGATTCACGGCAATCTCTTAGCGAAAGGACTCGTTCCAGTCTATCTCTTGCGTTGTAAACTGGCGATTTTCGGAGCAGAACGATTTGATCCAAAGTCCAATCGTTGGGTACGTGTTACTTTCTTCCAAGGAGCTCCCTTAGTAACCGACATCGGATCTGACTTTAACGACCATTGGTTCTTCCCATTGATTTCGCAGATGGAGGGTGAGGAATGATCAAAGATGAGATGCTGTTTATCGATGGGTTACAACTATGTAAGTGGGACCGAGAGTTACTTTTAGATATGCGCGAAGGGGGTATCAATTGTATTCATGCAAGTATTGGGTTATGGGAGAATGCACGGGAAACTCTAAGTAACATTGGGCAATGGAATCGCTTTTTCCTTGACAATGAAGACTTAATCCTTCAAGTAAAAAAAGGTGAAGATATCCTTCGGGCCAAAGAGGAAGGGAAAATCGGTGTCATTTTAGGTATGCAAAATGCATCACTTTTTGAAGATGAGCTTGCCTTGGTGGAGATTTTCAACCAACTGGGCTTAAAAATTGTCCAATTAACTTACAATAACCAAAATTTAATAGGAAGCAGTTGTTATGAAGAAAACGATCCAGGCCTTTCCCGATTCGGGAAGAATGTGATTGCCGAGATGAATCGAGTAGGCATGCTTATCGATCTTTCCCATTGTGGAGAACGAACAACCCTGGATGCCATCAGTGTATCTTCGCGCCCTGTAGCGATTACCCACGCCAATCCGGACTGGATTTATCCAGCCAAGCGGAATAAATCTCGTGAGGTTCTCCAAGCCCTTCGTGATCATGATGGAATTCTTGGACTTTGCCTTTACCCCTTCTTAATTGGTGGTCCCGATACTACATTGGAAGAGTTTTGCGAAATGGTTGCTCGTACGGTTGATTTTATGGGAGTTGAACGAGTCGCGATTGGAACCGATTTAACACTAAATCAGGATGAACAATTCTTGAAATGGATGCGGATGGGACGATGGACATTTCAAGTTGAATATGGTGCTGGTTCAAAGGATCAGCCGGGATGGCCTCCTTGGCCAAGTTGGTTCCAAAAGCCATCCGACTTTGGTAACATCGCGGAAGGCTTGCAACGACACGGTTTTCATGCGGATGAGGTAGAAGCGATTATGGGTAAAAACTGGCTACGATTCTTTACGGAAAGTTTTAAATCAGAAAAGGAGTTGAGCCTATGCGTGTAAGCTATCCAGAGTTGCAAGTCCTATGTGAACGAGTTTTACAAGCAAAAGGCTTTCCACTCGGATCCGTAGTGGAAGGGGCTGAAATGGTTGTATGGGCAGAGGTTGTCGGATCACAGGGACTAAAAAAATTAGTAGAAAAGTTTGATGTGCTGGAAAAGAGTCAGCCGAAAAGGATTCAAATTGCAAGTGAGTCTCCACATCTGACAATATTGGATGGTGCCCATCAGACCGATCTCTTAACTGCTCGAGTAGCTGCAGATTTAGCTTACTCTAAAGCAACCACCAACGGAGTTGGAGTCGTTGAAGTGATCAACTGTCAGGGAAATGACTGGGTGGCGCAAAATGCGTTTCAAGTCGCCAAAAGAGGCATTTCCTGTATGATCAGTTGGGATAATTATGTAGCAATTGCGCATCCAGATACAGAGCATCCCAGAATCATGAAGAAATCAGAGGCTCAAGAGAATTCAAACAGTATTCTAGTCATCTGTTCAAAATCCGCTTATCAGGAAGAAGCAGGACAACAAGTGATTCGAGAACCGCATCAGATCCAAGAGCGTTGGGATGATGCCATTGGAAATGGACTGGAAGTAGATCCGGATATTTGGAGGAAGTTAGTTGAAAAAGCAAGAGAAATTTTAGTTGAATCAACTGAACTTTCTCGATTAAAAGGAACGGGTGAACTAGCGTAAGGAGGGGCTTTTAAATGGCAGAGAAAACCACTTATGAAGTACACAACTTTATCGATGGGGAATTTGTCCGTGGAAGCAGTGATGAAGTGAAGAAAGACATCAATCCCGCCAATACGGAAGATGTGATCGCGGAATATGTTCCTTCCACTGAGCAGGATGCACTGCGAGCAGTAGAAGCAGCACAACAGGCATTTTCCGAATGGCGAAAAGTACCTGCGCCTCAGAGAGGGAACTATCTATTCCGAGTAGCTGATCGACTGGAAGAGAGAGCGGAAGAATTTGCTCATCTAATTGTACGTGAGATGGGGAAGCGACTCATTGAGGCACAGAAAGAAGTGGAGTATGCGATCAATATTCTGCGTTTCTATGCCGGGGAAGGTTCTCGGTTAAATGGTAAATTGATCGCATCGGATCATCCTGATATCCAGGTTCAATTAATCAAAGAACCTTTAGGGGTTGTTTTAGCCGTTACACCATGGAACTTCCCACTTTCTATTCCGACTTGGAAAATCGCGCCAGCCATCGTGGCGGGCAATACGGTTGTCTTAAAGCCTTCCTCTGAAACACCTTTGGTCAGTGTGAAATTGATGGAGATTTTTCAGGAAGTACAACTTCCTAAAGGGGTAGTGAATGCCGTAGTCGGACCTGGAAGATTGGTCTCCAAGATGATTCATCATCCTGCAGTACAAGTGATTACATTTACCGGTTCCAATCGGGTTGGTAACCTTATCTATCAAGAAGCAAGTAAAGAGATGAAACGGGTACAACTCGAGATGGGCGGGAAAAACCCGTTAATTGTCTTGGATGATGCCGATTTGGATCTGGCTGTGGATCTTGCGATTCGTGGTGGATATGGTCAAGCGGGACAAGCTTGTACGGCCACAAGTCGTGTGATTGTACAATCTTCCATTGCTGAAGAGTTTACTCGTCGGCTGGTCGAGGAAGTAAAGAAATTAAAAGTGGGAAATGGTTTAGATCCCGATGTGGATATGGGACCACAAGTAAGCGAAGCAGAGTTGTCATCTACACTAGAAGCGATCCAGCAAGCGCTTTCTGATGGAGCAACACTATTATGTGGGGGAGATGTTCCCAAAACCACAGAGACTCAACATGGATTTTTCGTCCAACCCACCGTTTTAGGTAATGTAAAACCAGGGACGAAAATCGCGTTGGAAGAGGTTTTTGGACCTGTGATCGCGATTATGGAAGTCGAAACGGTGGAGGAAGCGATTGAGCTTGCTAATGAGGTCGAATATGGCTTATCGTCTGCCGTCTGCACAAAAAGCTTGGCCCGGATGAACCAGGTTGTTCAAGGAGTAGAATCCGGTCTTGTGAAGGTAAATATGACGACCACAGGAACTTCATTCCAGGCTCCTTTTGGAGGATACAAAAAGTCGAGTAATGGTGTATTTAAGGAATTGGGTAGTGAAGCGATGGATATTTATACACGTACGAAAACTGCCTATATTCATTATACCTCGTAAAGGAGGAGCGTTAATTGGCAAAATCAGAAAAACCGGACCTATCATCGACCGTATTACGGGCGATCAAGGTGCTAAATTACTTAAAGGAAGCACCGGGTCCCCAATCCTTATCCGATATAAGCAGAGATACAAAGCTTTCACAGACGGCAGTTCATCGATTGTTGAATACTTTAAAGGTCGAAGGTTTTGTTTATCAACATCCACAGACCAAATTATACTCACTTGGCATCGCATTCATTGATTTTGCCAACAATTTCTTAACTGATATGCCGATCGCGCCGTTTGTTGAACCACATCTCAGCCGATTGCGCGATCAATCTGGGGAAACCGTAGGATTTTATGTGCCGATCGGCAATGAACGTGTCTGTGTGTTGGAATTTGAAAGTCAACAGGAAATTCGACGAAGTGTTGGTATTGGTCGAAGACATCCTTTGTATCGAGGGGCAAGTGGGCGGGCCTTATTGGCCCATATGCCCAAAGATTATCAAGAGCGAATTCTATCTTTTCTCCCTCTTGAGGAAAGAGAGAAGGTTAAAGAATTGCTTGATATCACTCGCAAAGATGGTTATTCCATCAATGAAGGCGAGATTACGGAAAGCGTAGGTGCGTTATCTGTTCCTGTTTTTGATCAACATCAAAAAGTGATTGGTGCTTTGTCTGTATCAGGACCCCTTTTCCGTTGGAACAAAGAGACGATGCTTCCCTTTGTTCCAATTTTGAAAGAAGCTTCGAAAACGATTACATCTTCCATGTAATAAAAAATGATAAAAAGGAGGAGGAAAATGAAAAATTCGTTATCCAAAAAAGCGATTGACTGGCCGGTATTATTGATAAGTGGTGGCTTTTTGGTCTTGTTTGTTATTGGATCCTTAATCAATAGTGATTTTGTCTCAAACCTAGTGGATCAATCCTTTAACTTTTCGATTGAATACTTCAGCTCCTTTTATCAGTTCCTGGTATTAGCTTATTTCTTCGTGGCCCTCTTTTTAGGAATTTCAAAGTATGGAAAGATTCGATTGGGCAAACGAGAAAAGCCGGAAATGAGCACATTTCGATGGATTGCCATTATTATGACGACGCTTATGGCCGGAGGTGGCGTATTCTGGGCAGCCGCAGAACCCATGTTTCACTTTATGGAGACTCCTCCATACTTTGCTGAGCAAGGAATTAAGTCTTTAACCGAAGCTGCTGTCGTACCTGCGTTGAGTCAGAGTTATCTCCACTGGGGATTTATCGCTTGGGCGGTGAATGGAACATTAGGAGCCATCATTTTGATGTATGCCCATTACCATCGCGGAGCTCCATTAAAACCAAGAACACTTCTTTATCCCATCTTTGGGGATCGACTGTTTCGAAAAAATAGTGTGATCGGAGTTCTTGCTGATTCCGTCGCGATGATCGCTGTAGCAGCAGGAACCATCGGCCCTGTTGGGTTTCTCGGATTGCAGGCAGGATTTGCATTTGAAGAGATCTTTGGCATTCCCAATAACTTCACACTGCATACCATCATAATTTTAGGAGTTGTAATCATCGCCGCCATTTCAGCTGCTACAGGTGTTCATAAAGGAATTCAATTTCTAAGCCGATTAAATGTTAATCTCACCATCTTTCTTTGCGTCGCCATTTTATTCATTGGTCCAGGTATGTTTATAATCGATAAATTTTTCGGTGCCTTTGGTACCTATATTCAAAATTATATTGGCCTTGGAACCTATCGGGGTGACCCCGCGTGGTTAGGTGCTTGGACAGTATTCTTTATCGCTTGGTTTGTTGGATATGCACCTATGATGTCCATTTTCGTCGCTCGCATTTCCCGCGGCCGCTCCATTCGCCAAATCATCATGATCATCGGTGTAATGGCAGGGATTGTGATGAACTTCTGGTTTACTATTGTGGGTGGTTCGGGAATTTATTACGAGTTGGTCAACCCAGGATCTATTTCCGAAGTGTTGAGTGAGAATGGAATCCCAGCAGCCATGATCTCGATTACACAACAGCTTCCTTTGGGTTTCCTGTTTTCAGTACTATTTTTGGCAGTAACCATCATCTTTGTATTAACCACTACCGATTCAATTTCCTATACCATGGCCATCACCCTTACAGGTGATGAAAACCCACCAAGGGGATTACGAATATTCTGGGCCCTCATCATGGGTGTGATCAGTGTGATTCTGGTCTCCTTTGGTGAAGGTACGATTAGCTCCTTACAATCGTTTATTGTCGTAACAGCAATTCCTGTATCAATTCTCATGCTTACAAATCTATGGACTGCACCAAAACTATGTGGTCAAATTGCAAAGGAGATAGGGATCACTCAATCCAGTGAACAGAAGCTCAACCCAACTCAAAAGGAAGCACTTCCAAGTGAATCTTAATCAGCTTTAAACTATCTGACTAATTGTCCCAAGGTGTTGTCATCGTAAAAACCTCCCAAGTTAAGGGAGGTTTTTGATGACTTCATACTTAATTTGGTAGGATGCTCTGATAGGTTTTTGCATTTGGAAAATAAAAATGGCTTAGAGGCTACTAAATAAAGGGAGATAGAGGAGGAAATAACGTTACAAAAGGCTTGTTTTGTTACCCTGAGATCGGACGCAGGGCTAAAACCCCGCGTCCTAACTTGTTATTGTTTAATTAGGAGGATGTTGGTGATCTCCATGTTCACGTATCTCAATTCGGTGAGGTCTTTTGGACTGATCTTTGGGAATATAGATTGTCAGGATCCCGTTTTTACTTTCTGCAGTGATCTGGTCGACTGCTACATTTTCAGGTAGAGTAAAGGATCGTTGGTAGGAACCATAGCGACTTTCGATTATATGTGCATGGCGCTGATCCCGTAGCTCTTCTTTTTGTCTGCGTTCCGCTCGAATCGTCAGTGTATTACCATTAATCTCTAGATCAATATCTTTTGTTTCAATCCCCGGAAGCTCCGCTTCTACAATGTATTTATCCTTTGTTTCTTCAATATTAAGTGCTGGTAGCAGATGGGATGATTCATTCCAAAAGGACTCGCCAAAAAAACGATCAAAGGCGCGGTTGATCTCGTTTTGGATGCGAGCAAAAGGATTTCCATCTCGAATTGGATAACGTTGAGGCGTATTCATTAGACTTCCTCCTCACAGATTTTGATTCAGACATCCATATTATGAGCAAGTAGTATTCTCTTTATAAAACACTTTTTTGCTGATTTCCCTGTGGTACAATATAAAGAACATTTTTTAACGTTATTGGTACATGATTCGCTTGAAGGGATGGGGGGTTGGACTTGCTGGAAGAGGAATGGATTGAGCGGGCGAAAACAGGAGACCAAACCGCTTTAAAGAGAGTTTTGCAGGAGGTGGAGGCTCCGCTATACCGTACAGCACTTTATCTTCTTGGGAATGAACATGATGCCTTAGATGCCACTCAAGAAGCCCTATTACGAATTTATAAACGATTGGCCACATTTAAGGGGAATTCACGATTTGAAACATGGGCCCAGCGAATCGTAACCAATGTGTGTATCGATCTTTTGCGGATGAATAAAAGAGCCTACTATATAAAAGAAAATATAGAGTTAATCGATCCCAAGGCAGAGGCGAGAATACAATTTTCCGGTTTCTCATCTGATTTGAGAGGTGCGATCGAGAAATTGTCATCACTTCAACGTGCGGTAGTTATTTTTCGTTCTGTACATGACTTTACATATGCTGAGATTGCAGAGGTGCTGGACCTGCCTTTAAATACGGTGAAATCACACCTGTTTCGGGCGAGAAAACAGCTCCGGAAATATCTTTCGGAGTATAAGGAAAGCGGTGTTATGCGATGAATTGCGAAGAGGCTCTAGATATGATTCAACGAAATCTAGATGGCGATTTGTCGGATTGGGAAACCGTACTGCTTGAAAAACACCTTTCGGTCTGTTCGAAATGTGCAAAGGAAAAGCATGATTTGGAAGAACTTTCGAGTAGGTTATCTCGCTTACCACAATCCTTACCGCCGGTTAGTATCGTCGATCAGGTGTTGATGCAGATCGATCATAATCGTGAAAAACCTTCCCATAGGGGTTCCTTATGGTGGATCATAGGAAGTACGAGTGCAGCTGTAATAATAGGAGGGCTACTTTTTTGGCATCTGGAAGGTAGTTCACCAAATGAACAAATGTTGACGACGGAAACAGAAAGCATATCATCGGAACAAATTATGAATAATCAACAAAACCAAGAGACGGTATTTGAACCTTCTGTACCGCTTTGGTCACCAGATGGACAATACCGTGCTCAAGTGGAAGAACGGCGGGTAGTCATCTATTCTCGGGAAGGTGAAGTTTATTTTCGTTCTTCGCAATGGGCAGAAGAAGGAGAGACAGAACTCTTCTGGACTGGTGAACAAAAACTCACTCTTCAGTTAAAATGGGAGGAGAAGCGGATCGAAGTTTGGCAGATTGATTTAAATAAAGAGCCACCCGAGGTGATGATCAAAGATGGCCCATAAATTATCCCAGGAGATAGCACATAACAAGTTTGCCCCAGTCTATGTATTTTATGGGATAGAAGAGTATCGGATCAAAAGAGCGTGTCAGATCATCCGTGAACGACTTGTTCCTGAAGAAGAACGAGAGATGAATGAAATACAAGTAAATCTTAGTGAGGTACCTTTGGATGTTTTGATTCAGGAGGCAGAAACACCTCCTTTCTTTGGTAATCGGCGACTGATTATTGGTCAAAATGCCTTGTTTTTGACAGGAACGAAAGAGAGAACAAAAGTAGAGCATAATATTGAGGAATTGCTTCGATACATTGCCAATCCCCTCGATTCTAGTGTCGTGATTCTAATTGCTCCAACAGAAAAACTGGATAAAAGGAAAAAGATTGTAAAAGAGCTAGAGAAACATGCCCGGATGGTTAATTTTGAGCCTTTGAATGAAAAGGAATTGTCAATTTGGGTGAGAAAACAGATCGAAAAAGAAGGTGCCCAAATTCGGCCAGAAGCAGTGATCCGTCTTATAGAATTGATCGGAAATGATTTATATACATTGCACAATGAGTGTAAAAAGCTGTCCACCTATGTAGGAAGGGGAGGAGTCGTTACGCCACAGATGATTGACCAACTTACCCCTCGTACATTGGAACAGGATGTTTTTAAGCTTATTGATCAAGTGGCAAGGCGGAAGACGGATCAAGCATTGGCAGTTCTCTATGACTTATTGCAAAATCGGGAAGAGCCTATTCGAATTCTAGCACTTATCATTCGGCAATTTCGGATCTTACTGCAAGTTTATACCTTAACCAGCCAGGGGAAGAGTGAGCGGGAAATAGCTTCAATACTAGGACTTCATCCTTATCCGGTTAAACTTGCTGTTCGTCAATGTAGGGCTTTTTCGGAAAAGTCCTTACGAACCCTTTTACGTAAAGCTATTGAAGCGGATCAAGGAATAAAAACTGGGAGAATCGAAAAGAGATTCGCCTTAGAACATCTTCTATTACAAATCGGAACAAGATCGTCTACATAACCCTGGAGAACTTGCGAAATAAAGGAAAATCGGTAAAAAGAAGAGGTTTCAAAAGAGCGATTAATATTTTATGATCCCTGGGATTGATCTATGGGAGATCGTATCCCATTAAGGGGGGTTCTTTTTTTATAATGAAATAGCGAAACGTTTGTAATAATACTGTGAATCATCCCTATATTTTATAAATATTCCCAAACGATTGATGATGAAATCGTAATACCAAAATTATAGATTATGCTCATCTTCAAAAAATGATAGGTTTTTCTCTCAAATGAAATAGATCATACACTTATTAACATCAGGAGGGAACCATAAAATGTATCCAGTTGAGATTTTTGTAGTTCATTATCCAGACAGCCTATTATCAGGATTGCAGCTCGTGTTGGAACGCGATATTGAAATTGTAAAAAGAGGAATCCTCGCAAACCTGTCTACTGAGAAAGATACCTTTCTGTCTAAAGTATCTTGGAAATGTTTTGGAAAAGACATAAAAGAAGTTCAGCAGGCGATTACTGAAAAGAAAAGCTCAACAAAGGTGATTTTGTACGCCGATTGTTTGCCAGATTACTGGTTTAGTTATCTCTTAAAAGGTGTCAATGCTGTGGTAGCTATCAAAGATCATCAGGAGTTACCAATCGCCATACACCTTGTCTCTCTAGGTGGAATTTATCTCAGCAAGGAATATAAAAATTGTTTTCGTAAAGGGCTATACTTCGAAACTGGTTTTGAATTAGCTAAAAATTGTATAGGATTAACTGAAATGGAGATAAAAGTGATTCGGGAAATTGCACAGGACCGTTCAAATAAGGAAATTGCTGAAGTGCTCTATATTAGTGAGCGGACTGTAGAATATCATATTTCCTCTGCAATGCGGAAAATGGGAGTAAAGTCAAGGGTTGGATTAGTTGTTAATATACTAAAAATGAATTTGATAGATTTGAAGGAAATACAAAAATTAAACAGTTGAATATGCTATCCAGTACTAAGAAACTAGTGTGTTCCGAGGAAATGACTGTGGAAAACACGGAAGATCTAAATAGTTGTATGTGATATATATATAATTAATTCATTTGTCTTAAGATTATATCTATATATCTATCAGAACAACGGAATATTCATATGATTTACTGACGACGGAATACTAGAACTTATTTAAATGAGTTATTATGCAAGAAATGAAATTTGAATCACCCCCGTCGATGATTTCAAAAAATGCATGTTTTACAGAAAGGGGGTGAAAAGAATGGAACTGAAGGATCTGGAAATCACTGGGTTAGAAGTGATGGAGTTGAATGATGCGACAGCATTGCCAGAAACCGGAGCATCTTCTGGTTCAACTTCCTGCTCTGCTACCTCCACATGCGGTTCCTCCTCCTGCTGTGGATCTTGCTGGTAATGGGTGAGGGAATCTTTGTAATCATCAGTTTAGATTGGTGATTCCAGTAATAAAAGGATAACTTTATACTTCCCTCAATGCCTTTATGAAAGAGGGGATAGTATGGAACTGAAAGATCTAGAAATCTCAGGTATCGAGATAATGGATCTAAAAGATGCTACAGCATTGCCAGAGACAGGTGCTTCTGCGGGATCGTCTGGCTGCTCTGCTTGCTCTACCTGTGGTTCTTGTTCTTGCTGTAGCTCTTGTTTCTAAGAATCTACTTTGAGAGGAGGTGAAACTATGGAATTGAAAGAGTTGGAAATCACAGGTTTGGAAGTAATGGACTTGAATGATGCCACTGCATTGCCAGAAACCGGAGCATCTTCAGGCTCCTCTTCTTGCTCCGCTACATCTACTTGTGGTTCTTCTTCCTGCTGCGGCTCTTGCTAAGCTATGGAAGAGGATAATGATTGGGGCCTACAACAAAAGTTATTACTTTTACTTACCAATGATGTAATCGATGTGTTTTCACATCGGTTACATCATTTATGTATTTAAGCAATTTTTCACATAATCTAGATAATTAGTTAAAAGTAAGGAGGATTATAGTGGCGCAGGCAGGAGTTGCCCTTTCAACACCCTCAAGGAAACAAGTCATTGATTTGCCTCTATTTATGCTCCGTGTGGCGGGAATGCCTATTCATGAGCTTCTGCGAATGCGGATTCCGCTGACGATGAAGTGTCTTAAAGAAATGACCGAAAATCAAAGGTGGATTGAGGCCAACACCCAATGGATTATAGAAAAAATTGAGCAGGAAGTTCCTAAACAGAAGGATGATAAAATACGTAATCAGCTAATTCAATATAAAAGGGATATTTTTAACAATCGCTTTCCTAAAAAACGCTCCGATCACTTTCACTCTGTTTTACCTTCTTCCCTACTTGAGCAGATGAAACAATGGGAAGAAGTTTGGCTTACCATTAAAAAATTGAAAGAGGAAGCAAGTCAACATTTTCCCCAAGAGCTTACTAAGAATCGGGAAGTACTACAGGAAATTATTCAGGATCCGAACTTATTGAGAGGCGTTGTTTTAACAAGCCGCGATTTGTACTACAAGGTGAAAAAATATATTGAAACACCGATTCCCAAGCAAAAAGCGAGATTACGAAAAGTAGAGTATTCCCTGAGCAAGTATATTTCTCGTGTAGCAGCTAAAACCAGCCCTTTTAGCACATTCACATCTGTAGGGATTGGAGAATGGAGCTCAGAGCATAAGGATGGAAAGCTTCATATTGCCTCTCTTCAGCATAAGAGCCATGTTCAGCTGAATTATGCAAACCTTTTGCGGGTAGTGGATGGACTGGTTAAGCAACCGGCGGTAAGAAAACATCTGTCTTACAAAGTAAACCCAACACTGATTGTCGATGAGGGCAAAGTGAAGTATATTCGACGGTTGGATGATTCTCAAAGAAGAGCCCGCGTTTTCAAGACATTGGAAACACCTGTTTCTTTGAATTTAAATCCAGCGATTCAAGCAGTGTTTTCTATTCTTCAATCGGAAGATCAGGGTAAAATCGGTTTTATTGAGTTAGCAAAAAGGCTAACTGAACAATTGTCTACTGCCCCAGAAAATGTAGAAAAGTTTCTACATCAATTGATTGACTTAGCGATCCTTGTTCCTGATCTTCATTTATATGAACAGACAAATGAGATTATTCCATCCATATTAGAATTAATTAAGGAATGGCCGGAAGAAATTGCACAGCGAACTGGAAGTCGATTACAAGACATGGAAGACATTCTGGCCCAATATGGCTCAGCTTCAGTTGAGGAGCGTGCCGCTTATTTGCAGCGCGTTAAAGAAATTTATCGAGATATATGCACAGACCTTCAGATTGAAATTTCGGAGACCTCTCTGGGACTCTTAGTCTATGAAGACGCAATTTTGCAGGAAAAATCATCCTTTTCACTAGATAATTGGAAAGAGTATCTTAATGATCTAGTGGCCTACCAGTCAATTGCCCCTATTTTTGATGTTAAATTCCGCATTCAATCTGCAATTGCCCAGAAGTTTATCGAAATGTATGGGGAGGATGGAGTGTGTGATAAACCAGGGCAGTTTCTAAGTACTGTCGTTCCAACATTAACAGAGTTTTATTCTGCCTTTTTACCTACTGCCTTGCCAAAGGATTTGGAGCTTAAGAATGAGTTGAAGCCAATTCGGATATTAAACGAGTTACAAAGAGAAATGGGCGAGTTATTATTAGAACGATTTAAGAATGAACAGGAAGAAGTCCACCTTACTCATGAAGAATTGACTTCCTTTGCAGAGCGGATTCCAAAGGAGATTGCGAGACGGCCTCTGTCCCATGACTGCTTTGTGCAACTGGTTTCCCGTAGTGATGGTGAGGATCTACTCGTACTTAACCAGATGTATTTGGGGAATACCACCTTTTTTACACGATTTCTTTCTTATTTTCCAGAGGAAGAGATCACCCAACTACTTCGAAATTATCTATCTACTCTCTATGAAAAAGAAGGGGTACTGGCAGAAATTTCGGGCGTATATGGTTTTAATGCCAACCTTCATCCTCCTTTGACGCCGTATGAGCTGTCACTTCCCATGTTATCACCTACAAGAGATAAAGGAGAAAAAATTAATTGGGAAGACTTGGTGATGGTATACAACAAAGAAAAAGATCGTGTGATTCTTCGTCATCCTGAACTGGGTGAAGTGACAACACTATTTTTAGGTACCCTGATTCCCATGTTGATTCCCTTTGTGGTTAATTTTATGGCAACCAATTTTAGTAATGGACATTTTTCTAATTGGTTTCATTTGTTTGCAGAACAAAAATTAACAGAGGAAGAGAAGCAGCAAGTGCGAGTCTATCCTCGTATTTCTGTCGGACGGGTAGTTGTTGCACGTAAAAAGTGGATTTTTCCCCGCTCCCAACTGGTATATCGTGAAGCGAGGGATGATGAATTTTCCTACTTTACACGAGTGCATGAGTGGAGAAAGAAGTGGGACTTACCAGAT
Organism: uncultured Thermoactinomycetaceae bacterium; assembly: GCA_937975135.1. Taxonomy (GTDB): domain Bacteria; phylum Bacillota; class Bacilli; order Thermoactinomycetales; family CALJVA01; genus CALJVA01. Next base: position 49,001 of record CALJVA010000067.1, read on the forward strand.
CGTCTCTTTTTCCGTTTGGCGGCTGAGCGTCAATCAGAGGAATCAACGTTCTCTTTGGATCCCCAAGCAACAGCCAATACAGAGGAGATCGATTTTACGGACTTTAAACCCCAATACCTTGACTTCGAAAATCCTTTATTAGTACGTATGTTTGGAAAAATGATCGCAGACAATTCTTACTATGTCATTATGGAAGAAATGTTGCCTGATATTGATAATCTGGCTTTATCGAGTGATGGTAGTTCTTATGTTTCAGAACTTTTAGTAGAACTTAGTCGACCAGGATTGAGGGAGGAATAGTTTTTGTGGAAAGCGATTCATATTTATTATTACCAAGATGATAAAGAAGGTTTGTTACTGGATGGCATTCGTCCTGTAGTCAAAAGTTTGCGCGATACATACCAGGTTGAACGTATTTATCTAAAGAGACATTGGAAATTGGGTCCTCACATTATTTTATATGTCGATGCTTTGGAAGAAAGATTTGAAAAAGTACTTTATCCCTTTATTGAACAAGAAATTTACAAGTATCTTAAGGAACACCCATCGACACAGGTGATCGATCCCGTTGCTTATGTAAAGCAATCAGAAACATTGGGTGCGTGGGAGCTGGAACCAGGCCCTTATGAACCGCTTGAACCAGACAATTCCATCAGTGTTAAGCCTGTTCGATCTCGAGCTGAATTGGTCAATGGGGAAGAAGTAGCTCATCTCATTGAGAACTTTATGGTAGACAGTGTTGATCTTGTGTTTGACTGTTTGGATTCTACTCGAGGTCAAATTAATCAGCGGTATGGAAAACTGATTCAGATGATGGCTGTAATTGGCCAAATGTATCCCGTTGATGGGATTATCCGTGGTCATCTTTCTTATCGATCCCATGTTGAAGGGTATTTGCATTCTTTTGATAAAGAGGGAAAGATTCGACAAGTTTTTTTAGAAAATGAACGTGGAATGATGAAGACCGTCGATCATCTTGTACGGGATATTATGGACCATACAAATGAGGATGGTACTTACGGAGGGGACGACCCCTTTTTACAGTCCTGGTCAGAAGTTCTTTCTAAATTGTATCAAGAAGCATTCCCTCTGGCTCAAGCAGGAAAAATTAACGCTGACACATCCCACTATAGAGAGATTGCCGCTAGAATAGGGGAACAAGCAAAAAAGCGTTGGGATCTAACACAGGATCAAAGCGATTTTCACCGGCATCTTCAATCGGAAGAAGAAGGTTTGCGTGTTTTAAACAGTCCTGAATTTGCAACCTATCGTATCTTGGTAAATAATTTTTATTCCTTGTTGCCTCTTTTGGGAATTAATCCAAATGTAAAGCACTTACTCTGTTTTCTGGTTGCCAATTCTGTAGAGAGAATTGCACAAGTAACATGGCAGGAACTTATGGGATATCAAAAGGGTGAGAATACTTATGAAACCAAAACTTAAACAGACTGTTCACTTCGCACCAACAGAAGACGGGGTATATTTTAAGACATGGACCGGTGAATTTGCGATCAAAGGCAAAGGGTTGTATCAATGGATTGAACAGATGGTACCTTATTTAGATGGAAATAGAACCATTGAAGAGCTGGTGGAACCTTTATCTCCCGAACAAGAACAGTTTGTGAGGCATCTCATTAATCAGCTGGTACAGCGTGGTGTAATTAAAGATGCGACTGAGGAATCCCATGTAGTCTTATCGGAGCGGGAAAAAGAGCTTTATCAACAGACTATCCTGTACTTAGAAGAGTATGCTTCTGATGGACGAAAACAATTTCAACGGTTTCGGCACAGTCAATGGATGGTTTTTGGTTCTGGATTAAGTTACCGTTCCTGTGTTCGTTCAGTAATTTCCCTTGGAGTAAAAACACTTTACTTAGAAAAGACAGAAGATATCACCTTGATTCGTTGGATCGAAAAGTGGCAAAAGAAAGATCCTGAATTTAAAGTGACATGGATCTCCAGTGAGAAAGAAGAGGAAATTCTAGATACAGTTGTCGATAAGCAACTTGATCTAGCAATCTATGTGAGTGATCAGTATGATTCCGAGCGGATTTCTTCTTTGATCCAGTTCCTTGGAAAACATGAGATAGATCTTCTGATCACCAGCAATATCGAAAACCGAGGGATTGTAGGTCCTATCATTACTAAAGAAGAACCAACAAGTTGGTACAGTCTACAGGATCGTCTGCATCCAAAGAAGGAGGTTGCTGCTTCTCCTCCTCCTACTTTTTATCTCATGCTTGGCAATCTTGCTGCTTTGGAGGCATTTAAGTTTGTCAATGGATTGCCAGATCAAGGGGTAGTGGATGGAGTTGTTATTTTGACGCCGGAGCAACTGGAGACGAAGCGTCATCCTGTTTTGTCATCTCCCTTCTTTAACAAGAAGGAGAGTGTGGATGAAGAAGAATGGCTACATCGTTTTCAGAAGAAATCAGAGGAAGAGGATCAAGAGGTATTCCTAGAACAAATTGCAGAGATCAGTGATCCACAGCTTGGAATCCTTCATCCAGTTCATCCTGGGGATCTCTGGCAGATTCCACTTCTTTTTATGGGAGCAACGCTTCATTTTCCTCGTTCTATGAATCGTGAAATCAAGCAATTTGTAGCAGGGAAAGAAAATGTATCAGATGCAACGGAGCAAGTGATCCGAGATGCACTCACTTATTATGCTCAAACGATTCACGAATACGAAGGAGATGAAGAGCTTGCTGCTACGTCATATGTTTGGGAAAACGGACGAACTTTTGCTGAATGGTTGGGCAGAGGCGCCTTGAAGGCTTGGGCTCAGATGGTGAAACAGTCAGCACCAGCCAAGGAGCTGCCTTTGGAGATTCCCTCCTTAAAAATTGGTACCTATGTAAAAATGTTATCCCTTCGTTATGGGTGTAACATCCGCTTAATTGAAGTGGATCTAGGTTTACCTTCTTCCCATTATGTACAAGTATTGGACAATGGAAACATATTGGCAGAAAGTGTGGGTCGTACTCAGGATGAAGCGGTTGAACTCGCCTTGGTACAGGGAATCAGCCAAATGCAGTTGAAAAATCATCATCCGGAACTTTGTGATCCTTTGGAACCCTCTTGGTTTGCTAGATCACTTGAAGTAGGTGAGTGGGAAAATAAGCAACCCATACCTTCCTGGCAGGAATGGAAAAGGAATGCAGAAGAGTATTGGAAAGAAAAGGGATGGGAGCTGATTGTAAAACCCTGGTATCGTGACCCAGCTTGCTATGAAGCAGGTTTGTTGATTGGGCGGATCGGATTTAAAGAAGGGAGAGGGGTTGAATGAAGCGGCAGATTTGGGTAGTTGGAGAGGGAACCTTTGCTGACCAGGTATTGAAGCAAATCGAAGTAAATGCTTCACTAATCCAAAAATGTATCGCCGATTTACATGAAGCAAATGATCAACATCAACCAGATGTAATTCTAAGTTTGCTTGATTACCGTGGAATTGAAGAGGAGTTGGAGATCCAAAGAATTGCAGGTCGCTTGCAAGTACCCTACTTACGTGCTCACTTATATACGGATCGGGCCTATATTGGGCCTTGGGTAATGCCCGAGAAAGAAGGATGTATTCGCTGTGCAGAGTATCGGATGAGGACGGCCCATCCACATCGTGACATGGAAGAGGGAATGGTGAAGGCACAAAAAAGTGTACGTTATCTAGAAGCAAAAAAGTGCTGGAGCGTTCCCTTTCTTTCCTATTGTAGTGTGTTGATTGAAGGAGAATTGCAACAGTGGATTTCTGGAGGGCCATTGCAATTGATTGAGCAGATGTATGTGGGTTACGATCATTTACTCACCGGACAGCTTCATCGGTTTCAGCCGAATCCAGTCTGCCCCGAATGCAGTCCTCTTCCCGATGATACCCCCGAGCTTTGCCAGTTAAATCTTGTTCCACGACGCAAACCATCTCCACGAACCTATCGCTTACCCAATCCGAATCTGTCCAGAGAAAATTTGCGTCGTCAATTTTATGACTGGCGGATGGGAATATTTCGTCATATCTACCGGGATATTTATTCAAGTTTGTTACCGATTTGTGGGTCGGAACTACCTTTGGATGATCGGATGATCGAACGTGGTTTTGGGCGGACGACAACATTTAATGATTCGGAAAAGACCGCAATGTTGGAAGCTCTAGAAAGGTATGCTGGTATGAAACCGCGGGGCAAACGGACCGTGGTTCGAGGTTCTTATCGGGAGCTAAAAGATCGGGCGATTCACCCCCCGTCATTGGGCCTTCATGATCCAAAACAAGCGAATGAGCCAGGGTATAATTATCGGCCCTACGATGATGATACTCCCTTTAACTGGGTTTGGGCCTATTCCTGGAAAGAAAAAAAGCCCGTTTTGATTCCAGAACAAATGGTTTATTACCGCTCCACAGAAACGAAGGATCGCTTTGTTTATGAAACCTCTAATGGTTGTGCGATGGGAGGGTCCTTAGAAGAAGCAATCTTCTATGCATTGTTGGAAGTGATTGAGCGGGATGCTTTCTTGATTGCTTGGTATAATCGCTTGCCTTTGGTTCATTTGGATATTGAAGATGTGAAAGATCCCAATATTTTGTTGGTTAAAGATCGCGTTACTGCGATGGGATATCAGCTCCACTTTTTCGATATGACCATGGATAGTAAGGTTCCAAGTATATGGGCTACTTTGATCAATCCCGCTGAAGATGCTGGAGTGAAAACCTATTCCGCCGCCGGAGCTCACCCTGATCCCGAAAAGGCACTAATGGGGGCAATGGTGGAAGTTGTTACCTCTGTACCAATTTATGAACAAACCATGCCACAACAGCGGGATCGTGCAACAGAGATGGTAAAGGATCCAGGAAAAGTTCAATTGATGGAAGATCATGTATTGCTTTATTCCCATCCTGATACGCTGAGTCGGTTTGATTTTTTGTTTACAGAACAAAGTAAAACAAAAAAAATGCGGGAGGCATATCGGGACTGGTATGAAAAGACACCCCCAGAAGATTTGACAGAAGAACTTACGGCTTTAGTTGAGCGAATCCTCCAGAATAACCATGATCTTCTAATTGTTGATGAAACCACTCCCGAACTACGAAAAGTAGGAATTTATGCGGTAAAGGTTTTTGTTCAAGGAATGCTTACGATGTCCTTCGGTCATCAGTATCGCAGGATTATTCTTGACCGTGTACAACAAGCCCCCATTTTGGCTGGCTATCGTACACATCCGATCAAGGAAGAAGAGATCAATCTTCATCCTCACCCCTTTCCGTGAGGTGGACTTAATGAATCGAGATCTTACCATCGGTCGCACTTTTATTCACAATAAAACCTATTACCGTTTTCGGACGGCTCAAGATTTAAAATTGCGATCAGTTCCGGAAAGGTTTGTAACTGAGAAACCCGCAAAAAAAATGATTCCTTTAACGTGGGATGTATATCCTGATTTGGGGGAGATGGAGAGCTTTGGTCCGTTAAAAGTCCCATCTTTTGAGAGGAGAATAGCAACGCTTCTTTACTATACAATGGGACTTCTCCGTTATGAGGTGAATAGTCCACGGGCGTTTCATCGCCCTTTTCCTTCTCCTCGTGGTCTCTACGCATCGGAGATTTACCTCTCTCTTCCTCAAGAAATAATCGGGGAAGCTGGTATCTATCGCTACAATCCGCTTTACCACGCTGTGGAAAAAAGGCGTTCGTTTACAGGATGGCAACAGATTGAAGCAGCAATTGGTATCTCGCTTACAGATGCACAAGGTGTACTCGTGTTAGGTATTGACTTTTGGCGCATCGCCCATGTCTACGATGATTTTGCGCTAAATTTGGCCACGATAGAGGCAGGGCATGCTTTGGGACAGATCCTCCTTACGGCCCAACGTTTATCATGGGATGTTTCTGTTCATTACACCTTCATAGATCAAGAGATTTTATCCTTATTTGGGTTGAACGAAGCGGAAGAAGCTCCGTTGGCCGTAATTGTTTTATGGCCTGCAGGGAAGAAAAAAATTGAGCCGGCCACCAAATTCTTTGCTCCATCGTTACCGCCCTTCACCGTCCATTCCCGCTATAGCCGGGAAATGGCACAGTGCAAGGAGATGCTGGAAATGGTACGAGCCTCTCGATTGCGTCGAGGGGATCCCTTTCCCTTAATAGAGATAGAGAAGGGTATATTCGAAGGAGATAAAAAAAGAATGGATTGGGTGCCGTTTCAAGTAGTAGGAGCAGAGTGGCATGATCCCAGTTGGCTAGAAGCGGTGAAAAGGCGAAGTTCGGGAAATGATCTGGGGGGGATGATGGCAGCCAGTACGTCCCTTAGCTTTACCCAGTTATCGAAGATGTTGCTCTTATTATTAGGGGAAAAACAATGGGAATGGCAAGTGGCATTAAAACATGTGAAAATTTTTGTGGTGGCTAATCGGGTGAATAATCTTAGGTCAGGTATTTATCGGGTAGTAAGAGAGCCGGATGGATTGATCCCTTACCGACAAGGATCTATGGGGGAATTACTGCAGAAATTGAGTATTTATTCTCCACAAAGTTGGAATGCCCATTCTTTTCCCGTCTCTATTTTTCTGGCGGTCGACTATCAAAGTGTACTGGAACGGTATGGAAATCGCGGTTTTCAGATGGTTCAGCTGTGGATGGGTCAGATTAGCCAACATCTATCCTTATCAGCTGCTGCGATGGACTTTTTCTTACGTCCCCTTAAAAGCTTCTACGAAGAAGAAGTTGAACATGCTTTTGGTTTGTTATCAACGAAGGATACAATTGCTTATCAACTTATTTTGGGAAAAAATAAAACACCTTATTTATCTTTCGATCTTGGATTTTAAATTAAGACGAGGTGACGGTTAACTCATATGAAACGGGATTGGCATGCTTATCACATTTTTTATCATCGGTTTGATAAACAAGACTCACTATTGCTAGACTGTATTGCTCCACTAGTAGCTGAGGTTCAGGAAAAAAACTTATGCAAGGATTGGTTTTTTATCCGCTATTGGGAAGGTGGACCTCATATCCGTCTTCGTTTTTTGGATCCGGATCCTTTGGTTGAAACGATGATCCATGAGAGAATCACTGATTTTATTACAGCTTATCCACCTAAAGAAGAGATCACTCGGGATCAGTATTATCGAAATCATAAGTTTGATGGAGAACCCGTTGATCCAGACACCTTGCCATGGTATCCCAATGGAAGTATTGTGAAACTTCCTTATGAGCCGGAATATCAGCGCTATGGTGGAAAAGATGCGATGGCAATCAGTGAGAAAATCTTTACCTATTCTAGTGAAATGGCTTTGAAGGTGATGGGAGAGTCCGCTGGAGATTTGGCCAAACGATTAAATTTGGCCATGGATTTGATGATTTTAACCGCTAGGTGTTTAGATGTAAGGTTCGAAGAGCTTGCCGGTTATTTTAAGCGCTATGCAGATTATTGGGGTGGGTTTTTGGATCAACCCAAAGAAGCAGTACAAAAAATTGAATTTACATTTTCTAAGCAGGCTGAGCGACTTGTAAAACGATTAGCCATATTGGAGAAGATCCATGATTCTCAAGAAGAGGTGCCACTTTATCGAATATGGGTGGAGCAATTAAAGTCAGCCCAACAAAGTTACCATCAGTTGGCAAGCGAAGGAAAGTTGATATCCCCTATTTCGATTCCTAATAAGAAAGGGGATCAAACGCGATTTGCCGTTTCAGCGATTGCTTTTTCTCAGATCCATATGACCAATAATCGTCTTGGACTTGCGCCTCCCTTTGAACATTATCTAGGTTATATGATTTATTTAATTGCGCAACATCGCCAATCTTCAATAAATGCTTCCTGAAATCGTTGAGAGAGTATAAAGTGGACTGGAAAGGAGGCTTCTGTAATGAAAAAATCAACACAGTGGATGTTCGCTTCTTTAAACAGCCTTACACCAGCAGAGCGGTTAAAACGGAAGGGAAAGGATTTCCCTAATCCTTTTTCACTGGCAGAGTTGTATCACGAAAACAGCAAGTATCATCCGAACTTGATGTCATACCAGATGCCCCTACATCAGTATGCAACACCCGATTACGCCAAAATGCGAAGGAAAGATTATGTGGACCTTCCTTCATTAAAGGAGCTGCCATCGTTACCTGTCCCATTAGGAGAAGTATTGAAGCGGAGGCGAAGCGAGTGGGACTTTGCCTTGCCAGTTACCTTTGAGCAACTGGCACAAGTACTGCAGCATGCTTGGGGTGTTTCGGCTTACAAGCCTGTGCAAGATCATGACGGCAGCACCTTTGATCTTCGGTTACGAACCTACCCGTCAGGGGGGGCTCTATATCCCATTCAAATGATTATCTATGCACAACAAGTGGAAGGGCTTCAGTCCGGTTTATATCAATTTTCAGCTTTCGACAATCGGTTATATCGAATTTCAGGTGAACTGGACCCCGATTCTTTTTCTCGCTTAACCCCCTCCACGGATCCGGACCGCAATCCCATTTATCCTGGAAGTGACTTTCGTAAGGCGGCCTTTTTTTGCTTTTTATATGCGGACTTTACCAATCAAGCGGATAAGTATGGACTGCGGGCCTATCGTCTCGCACTGTTGGAAGCAGGACATGCAGCACAAAATTTACTCCTAGTCACTACGGCATTACAGTTGAAGAGTGTTCCTCTGGCGGGTTTTTATGATGATCGAGCCCATCAGCTGTTGCAGCTAAATGGTGTTGATCAAGCTTTGTTATATATAATTCCTGTGGGCAAATCGAAGGAGACTTAAGAATGATAAACAAAGAAACGCATGAGGAATGGTTGGATAAGGTATATCAATTGCGTCCTGGATATTTCTTTTCCTTTCCGAAGCCCCATGAGATGCAGATTCGCTTGAAAAGCTGGGGAGAGAGTCTGATTTGGCTGCGCGGTCGTGAAGGAGAGGACTGGGTATCTCACTTTTTCAGTGGGCTTGATGGCTTTCATCGGTTGAGGGAGCTTATTCAAAGAGTACCCAGAGAATATCATGAAAATGTATTTAAGATACTCGCTGCTCTAAGACCTCGCTTTCTTATAGAATCAACCCTTAGCACTACAACTCGAATAGAAAAACGTTGGCAACAGATACTGGGAGTGAGAGCAACAGCGATGGAGGAATATCAAAAAGCTTTAGCAGAAGCTCGCGTCTTAATCTTTGGAGCAGGTAAGTTAGGAAGTCGCTTTGCAACGAGCTTGGCCCAATGGAATCCACAGCAGCTTATGATTGTGGATGATGAAAAGATTACTCGAAATGATATTGAAGAAAGCCCTGCTTATGCTTTTTTTGAGGTAGGGGAGAACCGGGGAGAAGCTTTGGCCAAAACGATTAATCGGATGGCTGGGCGCACCTTAGCCGAAGGTGTGAACCTATCTTACGAAGACTTACAAGGTTTACGGGAGAGAATCGAAAATTCAACACATGTTTTTGTGGCTATTGATCGCTATTCACCTGCTTTATATGATAAGGTTAATCATATCGCACTGGAGAAAAAAGTGCGTTGGTCTTTTCTGTTGGTAGATGGATGGGACTTATATGTTGGGCCTACTTTTTTTCCTGAACAATCGGGATGCTATCATTGTTTGGAACTGACCAAAAAGAGTGATATGCAAAAACCTGCTTCTTATGAAGCTTTCCGTGAAAGTTTGATCAGAGGAGAAAAAGCGCCTGATTTATGTAGTCCGATCGCTGCAGATTTGGCAGCGGGATTTTTGGCTGCGGATGCCATTCATCTCTTTGGGTTGATGCCCCAACGGATTGAAGCGGAAGCTAGTTTAACAATCGGTAGACAGCTCCATGTAAATTTACGTACCTTTGACGCTTATTTTCATCCAATGATTAAGAAGCCTCGGTGTACAGTGTGTGGCACAGTCTAGAAAGGGGAGAAGAGAACATGGCAAAGAAAACTGTCATCGAAGTGGATGCAGTTGAAAAAGCTTACGGAACAACCAAAGCAGTGGATGGGATATCCTTTACAGTATCTCAGCAGGAGATTTTTGGTGTAATTGGTGCCAATGGAGCAGGCAAGACAACCACATTGGAAATGATCATGGGCCTTAGGGTTCCAGATAAAGGAAATATCAAGGTGTTGGGGCATGATGTGGTCAAAAATACAGATCAAATCAAGCAAAAAATTGGTATTCAATTACAGCAAACATCGTTGTATGACCGCATTAAGGTTAAGGAAGCGCTAGAGTTGTTTGCTTCCTATTATGATAAAACAAGGGACCCACAAGAGATTATTCAGCTTCTGGGGTTAGAGCCCTATTTAAATAAATATGTAAAGAAGTTATCTGGTGGTTGGCAACAGAGGACTGCATTGGCCCTTGCTTTAATCAATGATCCTGACATTATATTCCTAGATGAACCAACAACAGGACTCGATCCACAGGCACGGCGGGATTTGTGGGACGTGATTTTAAAGTTGCGTGATGAGGGGAAAACAATTGTTCTTTCGACACACTATATGGAAGAAGCACAACGCCATTGTGATCGAATCGCGGTAATAAAAAAAGGACGGCTCGTCGATTGTGATACACCTGAAGGATTGATTCGCCGTCTACCAGAAGGCAAAGGGACAATGGATGATGTATACCTTCAACTAGCGGTGGAGCAGAAGGAGGAATCGGCATAAGATGCAGGCGTTATGGACACATACCAAAACTGAGATGAAGCTCTTTTTTCGTGAACCGATTGCGGTCTTTTTTACGCTGTTATTGCCGGGTGTTATGTTTGTTATTATGGGTAAAATTTTCGGTACGGAGACATATAGTATCGGGGACTATTTCGAAGTTTATATTCCCAATATGATAGGCATTGTTATTTTTGCTACCGGTTTTTTTGCAATTGGTCTCCAAATTGTCATTGATCGGGAAAAAGGAGTGTATAAAAGGCTAAAAGGAACTCCTCTTAATCCCATCTATGTGTTCACAGCACTGGTCGTGAAGGGATGTTTGGCCGTTTATTTAGGCGTGATTGAGATTTTAATTTTGGCCAAAGTTGTATTTGATGTGTCCTTGTCCTCTAGTCTTTTTCAGTTCTTTTTAGGTGTTACCCTATCCCTTCTCGCTTTTTTAGGTCTTGGTTTTTTGGTCGCCAGTATTTCGAAGCGAATGCAGACAGCCATGGCGATTGGCTTTATTGCCATGTATCCAATGATGTTTTTGTCAGGAGCTTGGTTTCCAATCGATAATTTTTCCCCTTTTTGGAAGTCGATGTCAAAAATAATTCCTTTAACTTATGCCAATGATATGATGCGTTTAGGATGGCAAGGGAAGCTGTATACTCAGGAAGGACTGGTTGCAACCATAGTTCTTTTTGGGATCCTACTGGTGAGTGCTTTTATAGGTGTTCGTTTTTTCCGTTGGGATCCCTAAAATAGAATAAAATCCCTTTGAGATCGGGTATGGTCATTCCATACCTGATCTTTTTTATGGCATAAACCCTCCATTCCTTCTATTGCAAGGGTTGTTTCTGTTGGGTAAGCTACTAAATTGATGGGTCCAGTGCAGAATGAAAAAAGGAGGATCTTGATGATCATCGTTAGCGCATGCTTTGCAGGTATTTGTTGCCGTTATGATCAAAAGCATAATCGAATTGCGGAGATTCAAAAGTTAATCCGGGAAGGAAAAGCAGTTCCTGTATGTCCAGAGCAGATGGGAGGATTACCCACACCACGCAATCCTGCGGAAATTGTAGGAGGAGATGGGGAGGATGTGCTCGATGGTCGAGCCCGGGTTATTGACTGTGAAGGAAAGGATGTTACATCACAGTTTTTGGCTGGGGCAAGAGAAACGTTAAAGATAGCCCAGGACGTGGGAGCAAAAAAGGCGATTTTGAAAGAGAATAGCCCTTCCTGTGGAAGTCAGATGATTTATGATGGTACATTTAGTAAGAAAAAAAAGAGTGGGGTGGGTGTGACAGCGGCATTGCTTCGTAGGCATGGGATTGAAGTGTATTCTGAGAATACGTGGCCTGGAATAGAAGGGCAAGTCTAAAATTAACGTGCTAAGAAGTTACTTCTCGTTGGGAAGAGTTTTTCTCTTTCACGACCTTTTGAAATCGAAAATACATTGAGATCCGCCAAGTAATTATCATGCCAAAAGCTAAAATGAAGAAAATAGAAGCGGTCTGTTCAATTGTAAGATACTGTTCCACATAATTACGTAATAGTAGGCGAAGTAAAAATAAGCCAAGGAGAATAAAAATGAATGCTTTGGATCGGGTAAGATAAATCTGATTATCAGTGATGCGAAATTTCGTTGTACGTATTAAGGGATAAGATAAAAAGATACTACCGATAGTGAAAGCAATAACTGCCCATGATAGTGGTATATGGGTAGGAGGGTAAAGAAACATTAAAAAACCTGTACTCATCCCTAGAGGAGCCAGGAGTATTCTTTTCGTCGTGATGGGACGTTGTGTCGCTCGGAGCCGAATAAAGATCGCCAAGATAGCCATCCCGATAAAGCCAATGGTGAGGATCCATTCAATGGGAAAAGGGAGAGTAAAATCCATCGTATCCTCCAAATATTGTAGTTTAGAAAGGTGGAGATCCACCAGAGGTAATCAGACTTGCGTTACATCACTCTTCTTTGTATGATTAGTATAACGTAATACAAGTAAACATCAAAGGCGAGGAAGAAGAAGAGTAGTGCAGAGCGAACCGTTTCAGAGAGTTGGCGGTAGCTGCAAGCCAACCGGTTCACTGCATGAATGGACTTCGGAGCTGCTTCTCGAAAGGTCTATTAGATAGGCCAAGTAGGTGGAGCCGGTTCGTGACCGTTATCAGGATAAGTGTGCCTCTTAGCATGTTGCTATGGCTCTCTTATAAGAGACAGCCATGACTATTGAGGTAAAACAGGGTGGTACCGCGGGAAAATCTCGTCCCTTTTTGGGGACGTTTTTTTATTTTATGGAGGTGATTGAGATGAAGCGTGTGTTTTCAGGTGTGCAACCTACTGGAGGATTGCACATTGGTAATTACTTAGGGGCAATTCGCCAATTTGTTCTTTTGCAGGAGAAAGCAGACTGTTATTTTTCTGTTGTGAATCTGCATGCACTTACTCTACCACGGGATCCTGAGGATTTGCGGGAGCGCACATTAGAGGTGGCTGCTCTTTATCTAGCCGCAGGATTGGATCCTGAGAAGTCAACCATTTTTGTCCAATCCCATGTAAGAGCCCATACAGAAGCCAATTGGATGTTAGAATGTGTAGCTCGGATCGGGGAACTTAGTCGGATGATTCAATTTAAAGAGAAGGGGAAAGGTTCGGAGTCAGCGGTTGCCGGTTTATTTACTTATCCCGTTTTGCAAGCGGCAGATATTCTTCTGTATCAGGCTGATCAGGTTCCCGTTGGTGAGGATCAGAAGCAACATTTGGAGCTTTGTCGAGATTTAGCAGAACGATTTAACGCACAATACGGAGAGGTTTTTCGGATTCCTGAGCCGCTGATTGGTCAGGAAGGAGCGCGAATTATGGGCTTGGATGATCCGACGAAAAAAATGAGTAAGAGTGCAGAAAGTCCTGCTAACTATATTATGCTTTTAGAAGAGCCCGATACAATTGTGAAAAAGATAAAACGTGCGGTAACCGATTCAGAAAATGAAGTGCGATACGATGTGGAAAATAAGCCTGGAATTAGTAATCTGTTGGTGATTTATAGTCTCTTGACAAATACATCAATCTCTTCTCTTGAGAAGCGCTATGAAGGTGTGGGATATGGCCAGTTTAAGAAGGATCTGGCAGATGCCATTGTGGAACATCTTCTTCCAATCCAAGAAAAGTATCGCCAGTTACGTGCTTCAGACGAAGTAAAACGGGCATTGGCGGTTGGAGCTGAGCGTGCTAATCATGTGGCTGAACAAACTGTAGCTAAAATGCGAGAAGCGATGGGGCTTATTGAGCGATTTTAAATTCAACCTGGGCGGTGATGCCCAGGTTTTTTTATGGAATAAGGGCCCAAATCTTTAAGTCGGAAAATTTTTGTAAAAAAAATCATTTACAGGAGAGATCGATTTAGTTTATAATAATTATAAATAGAGAAGATCTGTAGTTAAGTCTAAAGATGAAACCACTTATAAAAAGTATATAGGTTCTTTTTGTAAAGCATGTCGCCCTTTTTGGGGCGACATGTCGCATTTTATACGGGTTAAGAATGATCTTTATTCTCATTTCAGTGCAGAATAATAAGTAAAGGCGGTGGATGAAGGTGCTTGAAGTACCTAGAGAGAGACTTCAATCATTCATGTTCAGCCATTTACAGTTGAGAAAGGACAATAAACTCATGCGATTTCTAAGAAAGCATGGTGAAGGACTTGCAGCAATAGCCAGTGGCTTTCTAATGCTAAGTGCATGGTTTGTAGAAAAGTATATCGGTGTTGGCGCAGCACTATTATATTTAATTTCATATGTGGTAGGTGGGTTTGCTTCCGCGCGCCAAGGGGTAATGGTGCTTATAAAAGAGCGAAAGCTGGATGTCAACATGTTGATGATTCTCGCGGCGTTCGGAGCTGCAAGTATTGGCTATTGGCTGGAGGGTGCGATCTTAATCTTTATCTTTTCCTTAAGTGGTGCTCTAGAGAGTTATGCTGAGGCACGTAGCCGGAGTGACCTTTCCGCTTTGATGAAGATGAAGCCTAAAGAAGCCCTGCGAATTCAAAATGGTGAAGAGAAACGGGTACCGATTGAAGAGTTGCGCGTCGGCGACCATATTTTAGTTAAGCCAGGGGAGCAGATTCCTGCAGATTCCAAGGTTATTTGGGGAACATCTACTGTAAATCAGGCGTCAATCACCGGAGAATCTCTTCCTGTTGAAAAAGAGATCGGAGATGAGGTTTATGCTGGATCGATAAACGAACGTGGTTCACTCCAATTAGAGGTAATCCGACTAAGTGAGGAAAGTGTGTTTTCCAAAATTATTTCTCTCGTGGAGCAAGCGCAGCAGCAAAAGCCTCGCTCACAGCATCGTATTGAGCGTTTTGAGCAGTATTATGCTACGAGTGTCGTTTTGATAACGCTTCTTCTTATACTTTTTCCTCCTCTTTTTCTTAATTGGAGCTGGAGTGATTCACTGTACAAGGCGATGGTTTTTATCGTTGTCGCTTCTCCCTGTGCGATTGTGGCTTCAATAATGCCCGCTACCTTATCGGCAATATCCAATGGTGCACGCAAGGGTTTACTTTTTAAAGGAGGGAGTTACTTACAATCCCTTTCTGAGATTAAAGTGGTCGCCTTTGATAAGACAGGCACTTTAACCATGGGACAACCAACAGTAACAGATATCGTTGCTGCTCCGGGATATGAAGCTGAAAAGGTGCTCCAAGTAGCAGCTTCACTAGAAAGCTTATCCGAACATCCTTTAGCGGAGGCAATCATAACCAAAGCGAAGGAAACGGGTTTGCAGGTAGAAACCCCAGGCCAATTTGAATCAATTACTGGAAAAGGAATTACTGGGATGATCGGAAATGAACAATGGTGGCTGGGAAAAGCAACATTCATCACTGAGAAGTTTACTTCCAATCAAAAATGGATTGCAAAAATTGATGCGCTGGAAAACCAAGGGAAAACAGTGATACTGTTAAGCAATCGTGAGGGGATCTGTGGAGGAATTGCTATTCGGGATACTTTACGGCCACAGGCGAAAGAGGCCATCAAACGGTTGAAAAAGATGGGGATTTTTGTAGTGATGTTGACTGGAGACCAGGAGAAAACAGCGAAGGCGGTTGCGAAAGAAGCGGGGATCGACGATGTGCGAGCTAACCTATTACCCGAAGAAAAAGTGGAGGCAATTCGGGAGATAGAACAAAAGTATGGACCTTTATTAATGGTAGGCGAAGGAGTGAACGATGCCCCTGCTCTTGGTTCGGCAACGGTTGGCATGGCGATGGGGGTTGCTGGAACTGATGTCTCTTTGGAGGTAGCGCAGATCGTTTTAATGAAGGATGATCTCGATAAAGTTCCCATTGCGGTAAAAATGGCGCGAAAAACGGGAAGGGTTATCAAACAAAATCTTATCTTTGCATCTTTGGTTATCTGTTCATTGATCGGAGCCAACTTCTTCGGTGAAATAACACTTCCCTTTGGTGTGATTGGTCATGAAGGAAGTACAATTCTCGTTATTCTTAATGGCTTACGGCTTCTCCGTTAAAACAACCCCCGGGTATTCCCCGGGGGTTGTTCCAAATAAAATCGCTGTTGACTTTGTCAACAGCTGGCTGCCTCTTTAACCATTTAGGACATGGAATTTTTGATATAGACGGGACTTTTTACGTGCACCTGCATTTTTGTGAATTAAGCCTTTGCTAACAGCTTTATCCACGGCTCGTGTTGCTTGACGTAGTAATTCAGCTGCTTTTTCTTTTTCTTCATTTTCAACTGCCAGGTTGAACTTTTTGATCATTGTACGCATGGCTGACTTTTGTGCAGCACGATGGAGGCGCTTTTTTTCATTTTGCTTGGCCCGCTTAATTGCAGATTTGATATTTGCCATCACTTTCACCTCCTGAGAAGGAATCAGCGTCCATTTATTAGGCGTCCATTGATTAAGAGAACACGGACAATTTTATCACGGAGAATAAGAAAATGCAAGAGAGAGAATAAAGGCTGTCGAGCATGGGTCATACTGAAATGACTGGAACTTTTTCTAAAAAGAAGATTCTTAGATTGGGATTTAGGGACATCCGATATTTCATTTTTCTAAGCAAATGATTTAGGCAAAATAGCATGCTATTAGCATCTTTCTTACAAGGATTTAAGACGATAGTAGGAGTGGATTTTGATGAGAGAAGCTGATCATCTTGATTTAGAAGGAATGTCTATTCGAACCGATTTGGCCTTGGAAGCACACGATCTGGCTCTGAAAAAAAGAAAAGATTACAGTGAAATACCTGGAGTTCGTAAGTATGATTATGAGGAAGATGGGATCAGAGTAAGTTGGATTCAGATAGAAAATGAGCAGGGAGCACAGGAAGTGGGGAAAGATCCCGGGAGTTATCTCACTCTGGAGGTCCCTGGTCTTAAGGGACGTGACTCTAATCTGCAAAAGCGAGTAACAGCATGTTTTGCTGAAGAGTTTGCTCACTTTTTACGTGAGCTGAAAGTGGGACCTAAGGAAAAAATACTTGTTATTGGTTTGGGTAACCGAGATGTAACAGCTGATGCACTTGGTCCTTTTGTAGTTAAGCATACTTTGGTAACACGCCACTTGTTTCAAATGTTTCCCGAACAAGTGGAAGAAGGATATCGCCCGGTAAGTGCTGTCTCACCGGGTGTTTTGGGTACGACTGGAATTGAAACCAGTGAAATTGTGCATGGAATTGTAGAAAAAACGCAACCCGATTTGGTGATCGCTATTGATGCTCTCGCTTCTCGTGCCTTATCCCGGGTTTATACAACAATTCAGGTAGCTAGTAATGGAATCAGTCCCGGTTCGGGGGTGGGCAATAAACGAAAGGCGCTTAATAAGGAAACTTTAGGAATTCCAGTGATTGCTATAGGTGTTCCCACAGTAGTTGATGCTGTTACCATCGCCCACGATACCATTGAGCTGGTGTTAGGCCATCTTAATCGCGAAATGACTCAGAAAAAGCCTAGCAATCCCTTAGATCCTATGAATCGACCGAATATGAAGGAATTAGAAGAACAACAAATTCAACAAGAAACAAGGCAACACTTTATGGGATTGGTAGGTAGCTTAGAGCCTCAAGATAAGCGAAACCTTATTGAAGAGGTATTAAGTCCACTAGGGCAAAATCTGATTGTTACTCCTAAGGAAGTAGATGCTTTTATTGGAGACATGGCCAAAATTATCGCTGATGGGCTTAATTGTGCCCTTCATGAAGCAGTAACCATGGAGAATGTTTCGGCCCATGCCGATTAGCTGCTCTTAATATCTACTGTTTAAGCAATTGCTAGTTTGATGGCCTATCTATTTATCGTTCTATTAATCTCTCCTCCAACATATATTGTGATGAGACAAGCCTATAAGGGGGGAGAGAGATTGGGCCATCGTTACCGAGGATTTAAAATTGTTAATATGACTGGAGCCCAGATACGGCAGATTCTTGTGATTACTATCTTGTCCGCGGCGGTCATCTTTATCTTTACTGGAATCTTTGCGACAACACAGGCAGAACGTCACGTGCAGTCTGATCTGGGGAGGATTACAGCCCACTTTTCTTCCTCTACTCTTTTGCAACTGATGGGTTTAGAAGTTCCATACTTGTCCACAATTGTACAAGTGCAAGAAAAAGAAGGAGCATTATCACGGATCTTTTTTGAATTGGCAACCAGTATTGATCTTGAAGATCCGCGTAGTTTCTTAGGCCAAGAGTTGCCGGGTTTTGCTCTTTTTGATACTGAAATTGTCATTGCTGGGGAAGGAGTTGATTATACCTCGGTTCCAATCGAGTCTCCTCCTCCCCCTGAATTGGAAGAGGAACTTGTAAATCGACCTCGTTCAATGCCTGAGTCGGAAGAGACTCCAGAAAAAAAGGTGCCCCCAGTTGGAGGAAAGAAGCAGGTTTTTATTTACCATACACATTACACTGAATCCTACCTGCCCTCTCTAGAAGGAATTAATAAACCTAATCGCGCCTATGACAACAAACAAAACATAACGCTCGTTGGAAAGCGATTTGGCGAGGCTTTGGAGCGACGCGGCATTGGTGCCGAAGTATCATCGAAACAATATAAGGATAGCTGGAATCGCTTATATAGAGCTTCTCGAAAAACTGTAGTGCAAGCGATGAATCAAAATAAAAATCTGGAGTATTTTTTCGATATACACCGTGATTCTCAACGTCGAAATAAGACTACAAAGGTGATCGATGGACAGCCTTATGCGCGCGTCGCATTCGTGATTGGGACAGCACATAAGAATTGGCAGAAAAATGAGCAGTTTGCAAGAGAAATGCATAAAAAGCTTGACGAATTGTATCCTGGATTATCAAAAGGTGTTTTTCGAAAAAGTAGAGCTACTGGAAATGGAGAATATAACCAATCGCTCTCGCCGCGAAGTATCTTGATTGAAGTGGGAGGGGTTGACAATACATTTGAAGAGGCTTACCGCACAGCTGAAGCTTTGGCTCACGCATTAGCGGAGATTCATTTTCAGGCAGTGCCTGTTGATGCACCTGCTGGCGGAAATGATTCATAAAGAGTATAACTTTGTTCCAGAGAACCTTTATGCTAACGATTTATAAATTTTATAGTAGGTGGATAGAATGAGATTTACTTTACAAGCGATCTCTCTTTTGCTGGCAACGATATTTGGAATCTTTCTAGGAATTGATACAGCGGAGAAAAACATGCAAAAAATGCAAGGAAGTGAAGGAGCACCACGGGCCCTCCAAATCACACCGGAAAATGGACGTTTGGAAATCTCTGTATTAGGTCATGTATATGAATCAGAGAATCCGCTCCCTAAAGAAAAAGTAACAAAAAAGATGGAGCAAACCAACTTCGTAGAGAAATCGCAGGAAGAAAACTTACTATCCCGAATTGGCAATGGAGTGGGACAGGGATTGGAACAAGGTACACGAAAAGCCTTGGAGGCGTTAGTTTCTTTATTAGATCAATAATAAAAGCAGCCGATCCTTAAGGATCGGCTGCTTTTATTTTATGGCCAGGGTGTTTGGTCCATGAGAATATGGTGAGTGTAAATCCATTCGCCAGTTGAGCTTTTTTGTTTGTATAATTCCATGATTAAAGCTCCGTTGATGGGCATTTTTTCTAAAGGAATCGTGATCTTCTCTGTGAAGATTCCCCAATCTGAGCTTGTGGCAGAAGCTGCTCCGATTCCTTCGACTAAATAATCATGTCCTTCTTGAACGGCGTATTTATAAAATCCACCAGGTGTTTTAGCTTCTCCATATACATAGTAGATTACATGGGGTTTATTGATTTGAACATCTTTGAATGCCTCGTTGGTAACTGGAGAATCTCCTTCCTGAAGTGGTATAACCAACTTATTTATTTCAGAGCCATCCTTTGCAGAAATCTCAAACATTTCAAGGGTTAAATCTGTTTTAAGTGCAGATCTACTCTTTGGTAGATGGATCGATACATGAAAGTTTCCCCATTCTGGTGCACCTACAGAGGTCATGGTCCATCCGGTGATCAATATTCGGTTTTTATCTTTAACACGATAATGGAATGTCCCTTCGTAAATTCGGGCTTTTCCGTTGACGATATATTCTACGAATGGTTCGGTTACTTCCAAATTGCGAAAAGAGCTGTTCTCTTCTTGGTTGGCTTGGGCCGCTTCGATAGAGGGGATCATTCCTAGCATCAAGAGAAATGCGATGAAAACAATTGACCATCTTCTCAATGGATTTCCTCCATTCTGTCTATGATTCGTTTTTACAAGGAGTAAAAAGGTGCCTTTCCTTTGGATACTGAACAATAACTAGATAGACCAAAGGAAGTATGTACCAACTGAGAGGGAAATTGGGCACAGTAGCGGATAAAATCTCCGCTACTGTAAGATCCCAACATTTCTAGAATCATTGTGAAATATTGTATTCACACACAATCTTAAATTATCAATACTACTATGTCAAGGCTTTTATGAAAAAAGAACGATAATGTAAAAATATTTTACAGTACTTATTTCCTAATACCAATAATAATCGGCGTTAATGGTATTGTCACCTAATAATTTTAATAAAAAATACATTCATTTATAATAAAAAATATTTTGTATCCACTCTTAATAAAACAAGTCTTATATAAAGAAACTTATTTTATCTAGGGGGAGTATTTATGCACGGTGGAATTTAGATCGGTACCAAGTAAATAACAATCGCCATAGCAAAATAAAGGAAAAAACGGCTGCCCATGAAGCATACAGAAAACTGAGATCTGTAGGCCGACCAAGAATAAGCTGACGAAGTAAAATCGCTAAGGGAACGGCAATCAGAGTATTTAAAGCTACTTTTTTGATCATTACCCAAATCTGGAGATGAATGTTTTGAGAAAAAACACCGATCAACAGACCGATGAATATCCAGAAAAAGAGAAAAGGAAGAGTCGTGAGAAGAAAAGAAGAAAAGTCAAACTCCATCTTGTGGAAGGATCTTCCCAGCAAAGAAAATAGGATCAAAACAGTAATATCACCCATCACGAATACAGGAGAAAGTAGCGTTATCTTATTGAGATTCACTTTTTTCCCTCTTTTCCGTGGAAGTTATCTTTATATTTTATATCGTAAGCTTCCTGATCACACAAACCTTCCCTTTAGAGCATTGAGTAATGTATTTTATGTTTATCTTTTTGCTAAATAGAGATTTTGCATCCACATTTTTATTTCCCATAATGAATCAAAGGATGAATCACATTGTAATTCGCCCATCCTCTAGAGGGGCCTGTATCATAGGTGTGGCTTTTTTGATATAATAAAAAAATGCAGTTTTCCCCGTCGAAAGCAGGAGGGAACTATAAATGGATAAACGGCAAAAGAAAATCCGTAACTTTTCTATCATCGCACATATTGACCATGGTAAATCTACTTTAGCGGATCGTATTTTGGAGGCAACCGGTGCGCTAACTGAACGTGAGAAAACAGATCAGTTTTTAGATCAGATGGATTTAGAACGTGAACGGGGAATTACCATTAAGCTCAATTCGGTTCGTCTCACTTATAAGGCAAAAGATGGGGAGGAATATATATTAAACCTCATCGATACACCTGGTCATGTTGACTTTACCTATGAGGTATCACGAAGCCTAGAGGCCTGTGAAGGAGCCTTGCTCGTTGTGGATGCAGCCCAGGGAGTAGAGGCCCAGACATTGGCCAATGTTTACTTAGCTCTGGAAGGGGACTTGGAGATCATTCCAGTGATCAATAAGATAGATTTGCCCAGTGCTGATCCGGACCGGGTACGGCAAGAAATTGAAGATGTGATTGGCTTGGATGCAAGTGAAGCAGTCCTCGCGTCAGCGAAGGAGAATATTGGCATTGAAGAGATTTTAGAACAAGTAGTAGAAAAGGTGCCTCCTCCAGCTGGGGATCCAGAAGCACCCTTAAAGGCGTTGATTTTTGATTCGGTTTATGATCCATATCGGGGTGTAATCACCTATATTCGTATCGTTGATGGTGTCTTGAAAAAGGGAATGCGGATTAAAATGATGGCTACAGGAAAGACCTTTGAGGTCACAGAGGTAGGAACTTTTACTCCGCGACCTGTAGAGGTAGATGAATTGGTAGCAGGGGAAGTAGGGTTTGTTGTAGCCGGTATTAAAAATGTGCGGGATACCCATGTAGGAGATACCATCACGGATGAAGAGCGGCCTGCTGAGACGCCATTGCCTGGATATCGGCGGATCAACCCGATGGTTTATTGTGGAATTTACCCGATTGATTCTTCCGATTATGATGACCTGCGAGAGGCGTTGGAGAAATTGGAGCTAAACGATGCTTCTCTCTCTTATGAGCCAGAGACTTCTGGAGCACTTGGTTTTGGGTTTCGGTGTGGTTTTTTAGGGTTGCTTCATATGGAAATTATCCAAGAACGGATCGAGCGGGAATTTGATATTCCAATTATTACAACTGCCCCCAGTGTTGTTTATCGCGTTCATAAAACTGATGGGACTATGGTTGAGATCGAAAACCCGACCCATATGCCTCCCCAGCAGGAAATTGACTTTGTTGAAGAGCCCATGGTTCGTGCAAGTATTATGACACCACAAGAGTATGTGGGCTCTGTAATGGAGCTAAGTCAAAATAAAAGAGGTACCTTTATCGATATGCAATACCTAGACGAAAACAGGGTAAATATTATTTATGAATTGCCCTTGGCGGAAATTGTCTACGACTTTTTTGATCAGTTAAAATCGGGAACCAGAGGATATGCTTCCTTTGATTATGAATTGATCGGATATAAAACCTCCAAACTGGTGAAAATGGACATTCTTTTAAATGGCGAACCAGTTGATGCTCTCTCCTTTATCGTCCACAAGGACCATGCTTATCATCGTGGCCGACAACTTGTAGAGAAGCTTAGGGAGCTAATTCCTCGACAAATGTTTGAGATCCCGATACAGGCGGCAATAGGAAACCGAGTTATTGCTCGGGAAACAATTCGCGCCATGCGTAAAAACGTGTTGGCCAAATGTTACGGTGGGGATGTGAGTCGGAAAAGAAAACTCTTAGAAAAGCAAAAAGAGGGTAAAAAGCGAATGAAGCATGTGGGAAGTGTGGAGGTACCTCAAGAAGCCTTTATGGCCGTACTAAAAATTGATGAGAGCAAGTAATCGCTTGAAAAAGATACAAAATCATAAGCAGCTGTTGGGCCAGAATCAATCAAGGGTTGGAAAAGAAAATCACAGGAGGCCAGACCTGAAAGAAGGATGTTTTATGTTGCCACGAGCAATCTATCTTCATATTCCTTTTTGTACGAACATCTGTCATTATTGCGACTTTAACACGTATGTAGTTCGTGGTCAGCCCGTGGACGATTATCTGTTAGCATTGGAACGGGAAATGGCCAATACAGTAGAGCGATATCCACCTGACCGGATTGACTCTATCTTTATTGGTGGGGGAACACCAACGGTTCTTGAGCCAGACCAATTAGAACGTTTACTTGAGGCGATTCAACGATATTTTCCAGTGTGGTCTGAGCAGATTGAATTTACTGTGGAGGCCAACCCGGGAACGACACAGTTGGAGAAGCTAAAGGTAATGAAAGCGGGAGGTGTCAACCGCCTTAGTTTTGGAGCCCAAACATTTCGACCCGATTTGTTGCGACGAATTGGCCGGATCCATAACGCAGAGGATATTGTTCGTAGCGTCGAAGATGCTCGTGCTGTAGGGTTTGATAATCTATCTCTTGATCTGATGTTTGGTCTTCCTGACCAGCGAATTGCTGACTTGGAACAAACATTGCTACGAACAGTAAGTTTATCTCCGTCTCATATCTCCTTATATAGCCTGCAGATTGAAGAGGGGACACCTTTTCATACCTTACACCACCAAGGTAAATTGCCCCTGCCCTCTGAGGATGAAGAGCTGGCTATGTACAAATTGGCTCAAGAATTTTTGTCAAAAGCAGGTTACAAACAATACGAAGTGAGCAATTTTGCTCAACCTGGGAGAGAGAGTCGACACAATTTAACCTATTGGCACAACGGGGCTTATTATGGATTTGGGGCTGGGGCTCACGGTTACATTCATGGAATTCGTTATGCTAATGTAAAGGGGATTAAAGAGTATATAAAATGTAGCAATCGTGGGATGCGACCGGTTGGAGAAGAAAGAGCAGTTACTGACGAAGAGTCGATGGAAGACTTTTTGATTCTAGGCTTGCGACTTTTAGAAGGTGTATCGAAAGAACGCTTTTTTCATCGATATCGTCGTTCCCTGGATGAAGTTTTTGGACATGTTATAAAATCATTGGAAAGTCGTGGCCTACTGTTAGCAGATGAAGCGCGGATTAAGTTGACATCTCAAGGATTACTATTTGGAAATGAGGTATTTGCTGCCTTTATAGGTGAGGCAGGTAAAGCCTGAGTAAACATTGACAATGACCTGTCCCTTTGGTACTTTTAAAGAAAGCATTTTAGCACTCGGTCACTGGGAGTGCTAACAAGGAGGTGGGGCAGATGTTATCCCAAAGGCAGCGGCTCATTCTTCAATCGGTTGTGGATGATTATATTCGTACAGCTGAACCTGTAGGATCACGTAGTATTTCTAAGCGTAAAGATGTGGGCTTTAGTGCTGCAACAATAAGGAATGAAATGGCTGATTTAGAAGAACTTGGATACCTAGAGCAGCCGCACACATCCGCTGGCCGTATTCCCTCTAACTTGGGGTATCGTTTCTATGTGGACCATCTGATCCCGACAGTTCGTCCTCCACGGAATGAAATTAAAGCGCTGCGAAATCTATTTGCGCTTAAAATTGATGAATTGGAACAGATGATCGCAGAAACAGCTAAAATACTTGCTCAGATTACCAACTACACGACGATTATTTTGGGACCACAGGTTTTTGGAACTAAGCTGAAACATATTCAGGTAGTTCCATTATCTGAACGAGTCGCCGTCTCGGTTATAGTGACAGATACGGGACATGTAGAGAAACGGCGTATTAAGGTGCCAGAAGGGATTTCCCTTACTTCCATTGAAAAGCTGGTAAATCTTTTAAATGCCAAACTAGTAGGGGTTCCTTTGTACAAGTTAAAAGATACCGTCTATGAAAAGTTGCGAGAAGAATTGTTACGACATGTAGATCAATGTGAGTATGTCCTTGATCTCGCAGCTGAACTGTTGCAAGCGGATCCCAATGTAAAGGTCCACTTTAGTGGAACGACCAATATGCTCGATCAACCTGAATTTCGTGATCTGGAAAAAATGAAGGGGATATTAAGTCTATTTGAAGAGGGAAAAACGGTTCTGCAACTTTTTCCTTTGATGGAAGAAGGGGTCCAAGTTCGAATCGGTCATGAAAACAATTTAGAGGAAGTAAGTCAATGCAGCATTGTTTCGGCAACCTACACACTAAAAGGACGCCCATTGGGTATTATAGGTGTGTTGGGTCCCACTCGTATGAACTATAAAAAGGTAATTGGTCTTTTAGATATCTTAACCAAAGATTTTTCCGAACATCTCCGACGCCTTTATGGTTGAGAGCGGAGAAATTAGAGGGTTGGATGCCAAGGCATCTTTCCTATGTATTTAAAGTATGTGGACTTATGTCTTATTCATTTATTTCAATCTGTTTCGGATCAAAAATTTAATGAGGGATCATGCATCCTGATATAAGTTTAGATCAAGGCTTGGCAGGAGCTATCTCATCCTCATGCCATGTCCTAAGGGTATATTTACAATTCAGTATGAATTGCTTTTTGCGGGGAGAATCGCTACCCCGCTCTCCCTATGCCCAAGGAAAGCGAGGAGAGTTATTTGGAGCGTCACAAAGAACTGGAGAGTGCAGATCCCGGGGAAGCACGGATGAACGCCTTGCAAAGCAATGCTACTGCTGTCCGTGCTGTAGCTGCTGCTGTTGAAGGTACGCTAGGCCCCAAAGGGCTGGA
Organism: uncultured Thermoactinomycetaceae bacterium; assembly: GCA_937975135.1. Classification (GTDB taxonomy): domain Bacteria; phylum Bacillota; class Bacilli; order Thermoactinomycetales; family CALJVA01; genus CALJVA01. The sequence continues at coordinate 75,025 of CALJVA010000067.1, forward strand.
TACCATGTTGGTCAATGGCCGAGGAGAGGTTGTTGTCACCAACGACGGGGTAACGATATTAGAACGTATGGATGTAAAGCATCCTGCCGCACAAATGGTGGTTAATATTGCACGCGCTCAGCAGGAAGAAGTGGGTGATGGAACGACTACTGCTACTCTGTTAGCGGCGGCATTGGTAGATGAAGGGGTTAAGCAGGTAAAGCGAGGTGTTCCGGTTGCAAAAGTAATCGCCGGGATCCAATATGGTGTCCGCTTTGCCTTGGAGCAAATGCAGATGAAAGCACGTCCAATATGGGATTTAGAGGATGAGTGGCTGCAACGAATTGCTTTTACCGCTGGTCGTGAACAGGAGGATATCACCAACCTGGTAATGGAAGCTGCCCACCTTGTCGGTCGAGAAAAGCTTTTGGAAAAAAACTTTAAGCTATCAGATACCGTGGTGGCTCACCCTCGAGTGGAGAGTGGAGTTTTTTCTGGTGTACTTCTTAATAAAGGACGGCTTAATGTACAAATGCCTTCTTTTTTGGAAAATCCGCGGGTGTTGGTCGTAGCGGATGCGTTGGAGCCAGAGCAATTGGAGGAAGAGGTATTACGTACAGAGGCCGGCTTTTCAAAGTATATGGAGTTAAAAGAAGCATTTCGCAAAACCATTGAGCAGCTGGTTGAATTAGATGTAGGACTTGTCGTTGTAGGGCAAGGTGTAGACCCTGTGGCTGAGGAGATACTGACAGAGGCCTCGGTCATTGTTGTGAATCGGGTCAAAAAAAGCGACTTAATAAAAGTAGCTGAACATACCGGTGCACGAATGGTGAAGCGAACCGGTCTGGATAGGTCCCCTGAAGAGCTAGAGGAAATTTTGGGTTCCTGTGCTACAGTTGAAGAGGATGAGCGTTTTCAGCGGATCCGGATTACAGGAGGTACAGGAAAACCTTCAGCGACCATCTTAGTAGGAGCGGCTACAGAGGAAGTGGTCGGCGAGCGGGAGCGCATATGTAAGGATGCTGCGGCTGCTGTGCAGGCGGCATTACGAGGAGGATTTATTCCGGGGGGAGGAGCCACGGAACTGGCACTCGCCCGAGATGTTGAAAAGTATGGGGATACCGTTCAGGGAATGGAAGGATTCGGAATCGCTGCGGTTGCTGAAGCTTTACAACGGCCAATGGCTCAAGTGGTTGCTAATGCAGGTTTTAATCCATTGGAAAAGGTGGAAGAAGTAAAAGCATTACAATGGAAACGCCGTTCTGACTCTCTAGGCATTGACTGTGACCGCGGTACGGTTGTGGATATGATTGAAATGGGTGTTGTGGATTCTTTATTGGTAAAGTATCATGCTTTACAGGCGGCAAGTGAAGTAAGTACTGCAATCCTCCGAATCCACACGGTGGTGCGGATGCGTGACGAAGAATACTTGTCGGAGTAGGAAGGAGAGTCAGGTAATGAGTTTAGATAATAAGGATCGTCAGGAAAAGCAAAACGACGAGACCAAAGAAGAAGTGAAGAAAGAAGAAGTACATATGTCTGATGATACCGCAGAAGTACACGTTGATTCAGATGAGAAGAAGGATTCTCCTCAAGAGGAGGAGATTGATTGGAAGAAAAAGGCGGAGGAGTACCACGGTAAGTACCTAAAGGCATTGGCGGATTTGGAAAATTACCGTAGACGTACCCGCAGGGAGCGAGAAGAGCTGATTAAGTATGCTGCAGGACCATTGCTAGAAAAGTTGTTACCTGTTGTAGATAATTTAGAACGTGCTCTTTCGGCTAGCAAGGAAAGTGGTCAAGAAGAAGCACTGCATCAGGGAGTGGACATTATTTATCGTCAGTTTATGCAAGTGCTTAAAGAGAGTGGTCTTACCCCAATCGAATCGGTAGGCCAACCTTTTGATCCCCATGTGCACAATGCTGTAGCTCAAGTGGAAAGTGATAAATACGAATCAGGAATAGTAGTTGAGGAGCTACAAAAGGGTTACCGATTTAAAGACCGAGTATTAAGACCTGCGATGGTACAGGTAAGTATTTAACTTAAATAGAGGTTTAATTCTAGACTGGGAGGATAGGTTGTCATGGGAAAAGTAATCGGAATTGACCTGGGAACGACCAATTCATGTGTCGCATTTATGGATGGAGATGAACCAGTTGTAATTCCCAATGCCGAAGGAGGTCGTACCACAGCCTCTGTCGTCGGTTTTTCTAAAAGCGGAGAGCGCTTGATTGGTGAAGCAGCCAAACGACAAGCAATTACCAATCCAGATAAGACGATCATGTCCATAAAACGACACATGGGTAGTGATTATAAAGTAAAGATTGATGAGAAAACATACACACCACAGGAAATTTCATCGATGATTCTGCAAAAGCTGAAGACGGATGCAGAAGCTTACCTCGGCGAAAAGGTAACACAAGCAGTGATTACTGTTCCTGCTTATTTTAACGACAGCCAGCGACAAGCCACCAAAGATGCAGGGCGAATTGCTGGCTTGGAAGTACTACGAATTATTAACGAACCGACAGCTGCAGCCCTGGCATATGGTATGGATAAGACAGATGATCAGACGATTTTGGTCTTTGACTTGGGTGGAGGAACCTTTGACGTTTCCATCTTGGAGATGGGAGATGGCTTTTTTGAAGTAAAAGCTACAAGTGGCGACAACCAATTAGGTGGCGATGATTTTGATCAAGTGATCATCGATTATCTTGTAGCGGAATTTAAAAAAGAGCATGGAATTGATCTTTCTAAAGATCGGATGGCACTTCAGCGGATGAAAGATGCAGCAGAGAAAGCAAAGCATGATCTATCAGGTGTATTGACGACCACGATTTCACTACCTTTCTTAACTGCAGATGAAACTGGTCCCAAGCACCTTGAAGTTACGTTAAGCCGTGCCAAGTTTGAGGAGCTATCCGCTCACTTGGTGGAACGGACCATGGGACCAACCCGCCAAGCGCTTAAAGATGCAGGATTGTCGCCAAGTGATGTTGATAAGGTAATCCTAGTAGGAGGTTCCACACGAATTCCCGCTGTACAAGAAGCGATTAAGGAATTGACAGGTAAAGAGCCCAGCAAGGGCGTAAACCCTGACGAAGTCGTTGCGATGGGTGCAGCTATCCAAGGTGGTGTCCTATCAGGAGAGGTAAAAGACGTAGTCTTGCTGGACGTAACTCCCTTATCTCTCGGGATTGAAACCTTGGGTGGAGTCTTCACTACGCTGATTGAGCGAAATACCACGATTCCGACTGAGAAATCCCAAATTTTCTCCACAGCTGCAGATAATCAAACGGTAGTCGATATTCATGTTCTCCAGGGAGAGCGGCCCATGGCCAAGGATAATAAAACTTTGGGTCGTTTTCAGCTTCAGGATATCCCACCTGCTCCCCGGGGCGTTCCACAAATCGAGGTTACCTTTAAAATTGATGCCAACGGAATTGTGAATGTGTCCGCTCAAGACAAAGCGACAGGAAAGAGTAAAGATATCACCATTCAATCATCGAGCGGGTTGACAGAAGAGGAGATTCAACGCATGATCCGTGAGGCAGAAGAGCATGCCGAAGAGGATCAGAAGCGTAAAGAGGAAGTGGAGTTAAGAAACCGTGCTGATCAAATGATTTTCACCACTGAAAAAACATTGAAAGACCTTGAGGATAAAGTGGAGAAATCTGATGTTGATCAGGCCAATGAGAAGAAGGAAGCGCTAAAGAAAGCATTAGAAGGATCGGATACTGAAGAAATCAAAAAAGCACTGGAAGAACTGGAGCAAGTGGTACAGCAGCTTTCCGTGAAGTTGTACGAGAAAGCAGCTCAAGAAGCAAAGCAAGCGCAAACTGACACAAAGGATGAAAAAGAGAAAGATGATGTAGTAGATGCCGACTATGAAGTCGTCGACGATGATAAAAAAGAGAAGTAACTTTCCGCTTTTTTCTATAGAGGTCAAAGCCATGGTGAAAATCACCGATGGCTTTGACTTTTCCCGTTTTTTCTGTTTTGGGATTCATCACACCATTTCTTATGGTGAAAAGGGGGTGATCCGGTGAGTAAACGTGACTATTATGAAGTGCTGGGGGTCGGAAGAGATGCTAGTCAGGAGGAAATCCGGAAAGCGTACCGCAAATTAGCACGGAAGTACCATCCTGATGTCAATAAATCACCGGATGCTGAAGAAAAATTTAAAGAAGTGAAAGAGGCATATGAGGTTTTAAGTGATCCCCAGAAAAAAGCGAGATATGATCAATTTGGTCATACGGATCCTGGAGCTGCCGGTGGAGGTGGCTTTGGTGGCTTTGGTAGTACTGACTTTGGTTTTGGTGATATTTTTGATATGTTTTTTGGCGGACAGCGAAGGGATCCCAATGCACCGAGAAGTGGAGCCGATCTGGAATATCGGTTAAAAATATCGTTTAAAGATGCTGCCTTTGGGAAAGAAATGGATATAATCGTTCCTCGAACCGAAACGTGTCGCACTTGTAACGGAAGTGGTGCAAGACCCGGAACCTCCCCTGAAACATGTGCAACTTGTCGTGGAACGGGAGAAGAAGAAAGGGCACAAAATACTCCCTTTGGTCGGATTGTAAATCGTCGTCCTTGTTACACATGTGGTGGAAAAGGAACGATTATCCGTGATAAATGTACAACGTGTAGTGGCAGTGGAAGAGAGCGACGAAAAAGAAAAATTCATATCAAAATTCCTGCTGGAATTCACGATGGAGCACAATTGCGTGTGACAGGTGAAGGAGAGCCGGGAATAAATGGTGGCCGTCCTGGAGACTTGTATATATTGATTGAAGTAGAACCTCATGAGATGTTTACGCGCGAAGATAATGACGTGGTTTGTGAACTCCCGGTCACCTTTACCCAAGTTGCATTGGGAGATGAAGTTGTTGTTCCTACATTGGATGGGCGTGCCAAGATTAAGATCCCCCCAGGAACTCAGAGCGGAGTAGAGTTCCGTCTACGAGGAAAGGGAATCCCTCACCTCCGCGGTTACGGCAAAGGGGACCAGCGGGTGCGGATTCGAGTAGTTACGCCAACCAATCTGACAGAGGAACAAAAACAGCTGCTTCGTAAGTTTGCTAAAGTAAGTGGCGATTATGTCAATGAACAAAAAGAGGGCTTTTTTGACAAGTGGAGAAAACTTATGCGTGATTAGTTTTCTTCTTGCACGAATGGAAAAAATAAGTGATGAAACAAGACGAATTGGTCTATTGATACCACTTTTAGAGGCTGATGGTATTGGGTGTGCCTAAATTCCTCTTTTTGTAAGTAACAAAGTAGAGGGGCCACCCTTATCAAGTGTATCAACCTTTCCAGAAGATCTGTAAAGTTGGAATAAATGAAGATATGGTTTGGAAGGTGTTGGACGGGCAGTGGCCCGTCTTTTATTTACTATAGGAGGGGCGGGTTAGATTGAACAAGAATTGGCTTGAAATAAGTGTCCATACCAGCAGTGAAGCAGTAGAGGCTGTTACAAATAAGATGCTAGAACTGGGGCTAAATGGGGTTGCGATTGAGGACTCAGAAGTGCTTACCCGGGACTGGGAGAGCCCTTATGGAGAGATCATCTCCCTTTCTGAAGATGATTATCCAGCGGAAGGAGCCATTGTAAAGGGCTATCTACCCGGTAACTGTAACCACTCTGAACTAGTACAGCAGATAAAAAAATTGGTGGATAACTTGAAAGGATATGGACTTGATCCGGGGCCCGGTCGCGTTATGTTGCGGAACGTGACAGAGGAGTCTTGGGCTCATGCGTGGAAAAAGTTTTATAAACCGATTCGGGTGACAGAAAAGTTAACCGTGAAGCCTCGCTGGGAAGAGTATACACCACAAACAACAGGAGAGATTGTGATTGAGTTAGACCCTGGTATGGCCTTTGGGACTGGAACCCATCCTACAACACTTCAGTGCTTGCGCTTGTTAGAAAAGTGGCTTCAGCCAGGAATGCACATAATTGATGTAGGCTGTGGAAGTGGGATTTTAAGCATAGCGGCTGCAAAGATGGGGGCTAAGACCGTCTTAGCCATTGATCTGGATGAAATTGCAGTAAAAAGTGCAAAAGAGAATGTTCTTTTAAGCGGACATGAACACCAGATACAGGTTTTGCAAGGGGATCTTTTACAGTGTCAGGAAAAGCCTGCTCATCTAATTGTCGCCAACCTACTCGCAGAAATTATTCTGCGTTTGGTAGAAGACCTGCCATCTGCGCTTCAACCCGGAGGAATATTTATCGGGGCGGGAATTGTGGCGAATAAAGCCGATTTGGTGGAAAAAGCACTGTCAGAAGTGGGTCTAAAAATAATGGAAAGGATTCACGATGAGGATTGGGTAGCAATTGTAGCAAAAAAAATGGTAGAATGTTAGGAGCTTGAGTTATGCAACGCTATTTTTTCTCCCCAAAACAGATCGATGGAAATGAGATCATCATCCAAGGGGATGATGTTCACCATATAAAAAATGTGATGCGCTTTCAGCCTGGAGATACGATCCTACTTTGTGATGGAGCGGGATTTGATTATCTAGCGGAAATTGTCCAAATCCAAAAGGAAGGGGTAATATGCTCCATTAAGAGAAAGACACCCTCTAGGGGAGAGCCGCGACTACAGATTACTGTGGCCCAGTCTTTACCCAAAGGGGATAAGATGGATTGGGTATTGCAAAAGGGAACAGAGCTTGGTGTAACCTCTTTTTTTCCTTTTTCCTCTCAACACACCATTGTCCAATTATCCCCCAATAAAGCGGAGAGACGGCTTCAGCGCTGGCAGCGAATTGTGAAGGAAGCAGCAGAACAATCCCATCGTGGTCGGATTCCGTCTGTTGCTCCTTTACGTGGTTGGCAGGAGTTGTTGTCTGAGGTACCACAGTTTGACCAATGCTTTATTGCTTATGAGGGAGGAGGTACGTCCCTTACTGAAGCATTGGTATCACTATCTTCTTATTCCTCAGTACTAATAATCATCGGTCCGGAGGGTGGATTTTCAGCTGCTGAGATTGAGGAAGCAAAAGAAGCAGGGGCAATCCCCCTTTCTTTGGGGCCACGAATCTTACGAACAGAAACAGCTTCACTTGTGTTAGTCACTTGTATGCTTTATGTAAGTGGAGATATGGAGGTGAAAGAATGAGTAGAGTCGCTTTTCATACCTTAGGTTGTAAAGTAAATTCGTATGAGACCGAAGCGATTTGGCAGTTATTTCAACGGGCCGGATATGAACGAACCGATTTCGATAGTACAGCCGATGTTTATGTAATAAATACTTGTACCGTCACCAATACCGGTGATAAGAAAAGCCGTCAAATGATTCGTCGAGCAGTACGACGAAATCCCGACGCAGTAATTGTCGTCACCGGATGTTACGCTCAAACATCGCCAGCAGAGGTGCTTTCGATCCCAGGGGTGGATGTGGTAGTTGGAACACAAGGGCGGGATAAATTGCTGGAATATGTTGAGCAATATCGGCGGGAGCGTCGTCCTGTCAATGCAGTGAAAAACATTATGAAAACTCGAGAGTTTGAGGAATTGGACGTTCCTTCCTTTACAGAGCGCACCCGAGCCTCTCT
>CALJVA010000068.1 GCA_937975135.1 uncultured Thermoactinomycetaceae bacterium
ATCTAGGAAATAGATTATATACATTACGTATATTTTGCATTCGATTGCCCCACAAACTTTTTTCAAAAGCTCCCATCATGAGATTTTCCTCTACCGTCATTTTCGGAAAAAGCCTTCGTCCTTCCGGAACGTGGGAAATACCTTTCGATATAACTGAAGATGGTTGAATTTTGTCAAGGCGGATTTCTTCAAAATAAATTCCTCCATTTTTGGGGCGAAGAAGTCCTGATATCGTTTTTAACGTAGTGGTTTTTCCAGCACCATTTGATCCTAACAAGGAAATGATATCCCCTTTCCTTACCCTAAAGGACATATCATGGATAACTTGGACTTCTCCGTAATAAACATCAATCCCGCGTACATCAAGCATGCTTAAACCCTCCGAGATATGCTTCGATTACCGACGGATTTTCCGCAATTTCTTTGGGGGTTCCTTTAGCTAGAATTTCACCATAGTTGAGTACAATCATACGGTCGGACACACTCATCACCGCTTTCATGACGTGTTCAATCATGATCACAGAAACCCCCTTTTCTCTAATCCTTTTAATAATTTCTATCATTTCATTAGCCTCCGTTGGCGTAAGACCACCAATCACTTCATCCAGCAAAAGCACTTGTGGTTCCGTGGCTAAAGCACGTGCCAATTCAAGTTTCTGTCGATTCCCTATGGACAGGTTTTTCGCTTCCTCGTTCAAAAGATCACCCATGCCAACAAAATCCAACATTTCTTCGGCTTTTTTCTTAGCCGAAGAAATTCTTTTCCGTTTCGTACCAAAATAAGCACCAACTGTAACATTTTCTATAAGACTCATATTCTTAAATGGTTTTGCTATTTGAAATGTTCTGGCAATCCCTAACAGGCAACGACGATCTGGACGTTTCTTTGTAATGTCCTTTCCGTTGAATAGAATTGTTCCAGAATCGGGCCTTAATACACCTGCAATAACATTAAACAACGTTGTCTTACCGGCACCATTTGGTCCAATCAGCCCAAGAATTTCGTTTGAAGCCAGTTCCAAATCCACATTATTTAAAGCAACTAACCCTCCGAAAGTCTTCTTCACTTTTTTCACTTGTAGAATCGCAACATTGCTCATCCGAATCACCCTATTCAACCCATGGTTGAGGCTGATATTCTCCGTTAGCCACATTATCCGGCCATATGGCAACATTTTTCCCATTTTGAATTTGTGAAGCAGGTACAGGTAGAAAATCTGGGCCTCCTTTTGCGGTATGGTTGCTTTGATCAAACTCATATGTACCAAGCAACCCTCTCCGCTGAAGTTGCGATAATTGTTCCACAATTTTGTCAGGATCAAGACTTTGGGCTTGATCAATGGCAGTGAGGGCGTTATTCATCGTATCATAGCCCACTGCATGATCATTCGTCACAGAAGATATATCGAAGTCAAAATGTTCCGTTATAGTCTCCGCAAAAATCTTTTGATCCTCCCATATTGACGGGGCAAAGGTCAAAGGTGCCCAAACCAATCCATCTGCTGACCCTTGCGCTTGTTCCAAAAATTCTGTTCTTATGGGGTAATAAACCCCCATGTGAAACGAGTTGACGCCTGTTTCCTGAAATTGCTTCACCAAAGCTACCCCAGATGAGACGGAAGTAAAGCAACTAACAAGAACGTCCGGGTTTAATGATTGAATTTTGGTAAGTTGAGGGTAAAAATCCGTGTAATCCATACTTACCGGGTCAACGGAAACGATCTCCCATCCGTTTTCTTCAAATAATCTGCTCGCATCATCCACAATAGAACGCCCGTAATCCGTGTCTTCCATTACGAAAGCCACAGTTTTGTCCCCCGGCTCAAAATCCCCATTCTCGACCAATGATTCAATCGTATAGTAGACACTTTCTCCATAAAAAGAACTGTTATGTTGTCCTTTCCAAAAATACTTATATTTCTCAGGGTCCCCCTCAACCTTTCTAGATATTTCTCCACTTACTGAAGCTCCACTAAGAATGGGCATTTCATATTGTGGCGCCAAGTCCATAATAGCCATTGTCACCGAGCTAGCAAAAGCATCCCCTATTAAAAAATCGACATTGTCATTGTTTAACAATTTTTCTGCAGCGCTTACTCCTTCTGATGGTTGCCCTTGATTATCTTCAAAAATCATCTCCACTTCCAAACTTTGACCATCGATTTCGATTCCGCCCTGGTCATTCCATTCCTTTACAGCCAATTCCATTCCTTCTTTAATAGCGATCCCTGTATTCGCTGTTTCCCCAGTAAGCGGACCTGTCACACCGATCTTGACTGTATCTTTAGCAACATCGGGTGATTCGCCTCCAGTAACTTGAGAACACCCAGACAAAGCAACGAAACCGATAAAAAACAATCCCATGAAAATAGCCGTCATTTTTTTACGGTTCATCGTATAACCCCCGTTTTAATAATTTTTGAAAGAAACACCACACCAGTCCATAACAGCTAAAGCCAACACTTTTGTTGTTTCCCTTAGGCTCTCAAGATCCACCCATTCATCGGGAGCATGAAGATTACCAGCTATTGGACCATACCATGTTGCAGGAATACCATACTGATTGAAAACACGCATATCACTCGTTGCCGTTTCCGTATGAATTTCCACATCTCTCCCTGTGACTCTTTGATGTGATCGATTCAGGGTTGCCATAATCGGTTGATGGCGACTTATCGTACACCCATCTGCACGAAAAGCATAAAAACTGATCTCCGGCAAATTCTTTGATAGCCACTCATCTTTACTAGCCGCTTCCAGTAAAAAGGATTTGAATTGAGTTTGAACTTGATCCAGATCGGCACCGGGAAAAGCAGATATTCGCACAGTGAAGGTGCATTCAGAAGGCACCGAAGAAGTCCAATCACCTGCCGTTATAGTACCCACATTGTAGTTTAGCGGGTGTTGAAGAGACTTATAGAGGCTGGGACGTTCCTCAAGTACATTGACCTGTTCCTCCAATTCCTTGACCGCCCGTATTAAATCACACGCTTTCAGGATGGCATTAGCCGAATCACTTGCCGAGTTAGCGTGGGCCCCTAATCCCCGAACGGTCACACGTACCCACATGACGCCTACATGAGATTCGAGCACCGCTTGCTTGCTCGGCTCCGGAATGATTGCCGCATCCCCACGGTATCCGCGCGCTATGGTTGCAAGTGTACCGTTTCCTGTACACTCTTCTTCTATAACCGTTTCCAAAATCACATCTCCCCTTAGGTTGATCCCGGACTCCTTCAGTGCTTTAACGGCATAGATCATGGCGGCGACTCCCGCCTTCATGTCGCCAGCACCACGGCCGTACATACGTCCGCTCTCAACCTCCCCTCCCCAAGGATCATAAGACCACTGATTTTCAGCTCCTACAGGCACGACATCGACGTGCCCGTTAAGAATCAGGGACCGGCCACCCCCTTCAGCAGCGTGCCAGGTACTGACAACAACTGGACGCCCCTCATAAGACCACTCCACGGGGGAATAGTATGGTTCCTTTGAAATTTCCCCATGATCGACCTCCCAGTGATCAACTTCCAGCCCCATGTCAGCTAAATGCCGGGAGATAAAATTCTGAACCACTGCCTCATTTCCTAAAATACTCGGCCGTTGTATCAAACCCCGTAAGAAATGAACTTCCGATTCCCAGTTCTCGTCAATCACGTTCAGCACTTTTTTCTCTAAATCATTCAATCTTGTGAATCCTCCTTCACTCGCATTCTAGTGAAACAGTCATACTGAAATGAGATCCGTTGCTGTCTGCAAAGCGTCCGCCAGCGAATCTGTAAGTCGATTACGTTCCCGGATTAATTTCCCCCAAAGTAATGCATGCTCACCCGACATAGCATCACGTTCTTTCAACAATTTAAGATCTGCAAGACTTGGAATCCAATAGTGAAGAGTACTTAATCCATACGTATCGTGCCCATAGCGGCCGATGACCGTACTCATAACGGGTGTCATAATGCGGGAGAGTTGCTTAAGTCCGGTATTGAGACGCTCTGCTTCTTCTTGTAAATCCTTCGACGTATCGTTATCGTTGAACTTTGACGAAAGGGCACGTGACTTTTGATAGATCCCGTAAGCTGCAGTCTCCAGTTTGCGGGAAAATTGTAACGGTTCTTCTAGATCGATCGTTCCGTCAGAGTCTCTCTTGTACGTTTCGAGTGTTTCACGTAAAATTTTCATCATATCGCGAAAATCGTAAGGCAAGATCGGCCGAGTCGCCAACTCCCAAGCATAGGCGAGAGAAATCCTCAGATCTTGGGCGAGCACATCCTTATCAACCATCGCCATAGTGTCATCGGTGCTGTGGTACCATGAACCGAGAATTGCGCCGTGCCAACGTTTCACCAACTCTTCAGGAAACGAACTTCGCCCTAGTATAGCCGCTGCACCAACACCGAAAAAGGATTGGTCGCCGTATTTGTTAAGCTTGCGCGGCTCTGTCACATAACCGAGCGCGGACTGCATCACCTCCCGGTGAAAGGACCAAAGTTCCGGTGAAAGCTCGGCTTCATATTTATCTGCGTATTTCATCCCAGCGGAGTCGATGTTGATATACCCAATCAACCCCCGAGTGATCGCATCCCAGTAACGATCGACGAACCAGGTGCTCCCCTCCATAATTCCAGCCTCATGCGCTTCCCAGAATGCTACCCGCACATCCCGGCGCAGTTCGCTTCGGTACTCAGCCAGTATTCGGGCTACCTCCAGGGTGACCGCATTCCCTGAAGTGTTGTCAGTAGCACCGCCTCCCCAGGAATCCAGATGATCGGCAAGCAGGATCCAATCACCTGTCGTGCCGGTTCCCAGAATTCCGTATGGCTGGTGCATCGTCCGCCACTCACGATCGGCATCAGCCACTATTCTGGCTCGTACGCCTGTACCCTGGCGAAGGAGATCACGGAGCCTCACTCCTTCAACGCGAGAGATACCGATGGCTGGAAGATCAGGCATCTGATCGATGTTATCAATCGTCGGATTTCCCCATACCGGTTTAATCGTACCCATGGGGATAGAAGGGTTATCGTCTTCACCCCAATTGATCAGGACGATCCCAAGTGCTCCATGTTTCGCCGCAAGACGCGTCTTCTCCGGCCGTGGCGGTGCATAAGAGAGCTCAGCGAGAACGATTTTCCCACGGACATCCTTATCCTGATAGTCGGCCTCTCCACCGGCACCGACATAGACAACCTCTCCTTCGAGCCCCTCTGCCGGTGTGTTGATACTGTGAGCAAAAGTCATCCCTTTGATCGTACGACGTTCGGGTACGAGAAGCGTCAGCCCTCCCCTTCTCGGGTAACTGACAAGACCCGGAAAGGTATCTTGACGGGCAGAGTAACCGTAGGATTGTAACTGCCGCGTAAGATAATCAGACTGAGTACGAGCAGCCTCCCAGCCCGATATACGCTCCGGTACTTCACTTGACATCCATTCCATATGTGCCCATACGCGATCAATGGACGCTTGATCCAGAATTGAATTGACATCCCTGATCCTAGTCATAACTGTCTCCTCCTTAATGCGCTAATTATTAATGAGTTTTTAGACTTAACTCTGTCACCATTATATAACCATATGTAATAATAAGTCAATATAAATATTGCTATTATCAATTATCGCCTTAATTCTGTTGCTGTCTCGTTGGGAAAAACATATGATTTTCGTAGAATTAATTGCTGATTGCCATTGAATGGAGGGTCGTTATGGAAATTGGTCAAAGGATGCGCCAACTTAGAAAAGATAAAGGAATGACATTGACCGAACTGGCTGAAAAAATAAAAATATCACAACCATATCTATCGCAAATTGAACGTGGTGACAAACAGCCGCCTATCGACGTCATTGTAAATGTTTGTAAAATCTTCGATATACCTCTCTCTCAATTTTTTGTAGACGAAGAAGACCGACTTCCTACAGACATCCTTCAATTAATCGAAACTGCTAAGAAATTATCCCCAGAAGAACGAAAGTATTTGAATCAGTTTCTACAATCTACATTGGAAAGAACAGATGGAGAAGAATAAAAAAGATCTGAAGATGTAATGAATGGCTGAGTTAGAAAGAAAAATAATTTATCGCAAAAGGAAGTAGCGAAGTTCTTGGAGTTATCAAAAAGTGCTTACGGATATTACGAACAAGGTTGAAACGAACCTTCTTTACAAACTGTTAAACGATTGGCGAAAAAGTATGATGTCTCCATTGCCTATTTGCTTGAGAAACAGACGATCCTGAAGCCTGTCGAGATTTGGTTCACGATTTCAAAGCAAATAGATTCATTAAAGACTACCTGAAGAGTATAGGGATATTCCCGCTCAAAGTCTGCTCCAGCATAACGATTTTCTAGCATTAGGTTGGCCAAATGCTTGTCTTTTTGTTAAATCATCTGTAACCAAACTGCCCCAACTGGTGGCTGTCATTGTGAAAATCTGATCCGCCGGTCATGAATAAACC
>CALJVA010000069.1 GCA_937975135.1 uncultured Thermoactinomycetaceae bacterium
TTGATGTGATTTTGACTTAAATATGTCCTTTACATGAATATCATCGTGACAATTGTTTAATAAAATAGTTTGTAGTATAAATAAACTTATTTGATTAATAGTTGAGTAACTGCGGAAATTCCAGAAAAGCAATGAAGAAGCGTCGAACATAAGATTAACGAGCATGCTAAAATAATTTTTTATTTCGAGAGGGAGGTTCCTATGAGAATCATTCGTTACCAGAAGACCAACGGATCCAAACAATTAGCGGCCGTGACCGAAGATTCAGCAATCTACCCCTTGCCGTATAAAGATTTTTTAGCGTTAATCGAACAGGCAGAGACGCATAAGGTATCATGTTTATCCTTGGTAATGCAAACCGTGAATCGTTCACAGCCGATCGAGAAACATTTAGAAGATTTGACTTTACTTGTACCTATCGATGCCTATGAAGTGTGGGCATCCGGGGTGACCTATCGACGGAGTAAGGATGCAAGAAATTTTGAAGCAAAAACGACAAGTGAATCCTTTTACGATAAGGTTTATACAGCCGAGAGGCCGGAACTATTCCTAAAGTCCACCAGTCGACGAACGGTTGGGCCACACACCCCCATTTATTTGAGAACTGATTCTCACTGGCAAGTTCCGGAGCCGGAGCTTGGTCTTGTCTTGAACAGAAAAGGGGAAATATTAGGTTACACAATTGGTAATGATCTGAGCAGTCGCGATATTGAGGGAGAGAATCCACTGTACTTGTCCCAGGCCAAAATTTGGCGGAACTCTTGTGCGATTGGTCCAGCCATACGACTTGCCGAAACGGTGGATGATCCGTATCGACTTTCCATTTTCTGTCGAATTTACAGAGAAGGTAGGAAGGTGTTTGAAGATTGGGGCAGTACTTCTCAGTTAGAAAGACAGTATGACGAACTTGTTTCCTACTTAATGAAAGATAATGTCATTTTCAACGGAACTGTGCTGTTAACAGGGACTTGCATTGTCCCGGACAATGACTTTACGCTGAGGGAGGGCGATCAAGTTGAAATCGAGATTCCGGAGATTGGCATTCTGGTCAACCCAGTAAAGGAACAGTAATATCGACAACGACGAATTAGGAGGGTACATATGTCTATAGTTACTACTGAGGAAAGCGTGTATTTAAATTATGTTAACGGTGCATGGAGAAAATCATCAACGGGGGAAGTGATCCCCTCTTATAACCCTGCGGATATTAACGAAATCGTCGGGAAGGTGCAGAGTTCCAGTATAGCAGATCTCGATTATGCCATACAGGTGGCAAAATCAGTGCAAAAAAGTTGGGGAAAGTTGTCCGGTTCAGAACGTGGGGAGTATCTCTATAAAGTTGCGCAAATACTCGAAAACCGTCTTGATGAGATTGCGGAAACAATGACCCGAGAGATGGGTAAGACCTTACCCGAAGCGAAAGGGGAAACGGCACGTGGTATTGCCATTCTAAAGTATTATGCGGGCGAAGGAACACGAAAAATTGGCGATGTCATTCCGTCGACGGATCGCTCTGCTTTAATGTTTAGCAAACGAGTACCGGTCGGGGTGGTTGGGGTCATTACTCCGTGGAATTTTCCCGTCGCGATTCCGGTGTGGAAAATAGCGCCGGCTCTTGTCTACGGCAATACTGTTGTGTTAAAACCAGCAACCGAAGCGGCAGTGACAGTTGCAAAATTGGTCGAGTGTTTTGATCAAGCTGGAATCCCCGAAGGTGTGCTCAATTTGGTTACTGGTAGGGGTTCAATCATCGGCCGGGGATTGGCAGAAAGTCCAGATGTGGATGCTGTCACTTTTACTGGTTCGAACAACGTTGGAGTTCAGATTGGTCAAACGGTTGCCGCCCGTGGAGGGAAATATCAATTAGAGATGGGAGGAAAGAACCCGATTATTATCGCGGATGACTGTGATCTTGATAAAGCGGTAGAGGCGGTACTGAATGGAGGATTAAAAACGACGGGACAAAAGTGTACATGCAGTAGCCGGGTCATCGTACAAAGCGGGATTTATGAGGCGTTTAAGAAAAAATTACTCGACAAAGTAAAAGAAATTAAGGTTGGTGATGGTTTAAAAGAGGAAACTTGGATGGGGCCTTGTGCGAACAAATCTCAGTTTGAAATCGTTAAACAATACATTCAAAAAGGGATCGACGAAGGAGCTGATTTACTCTATGGTGGAGATGAGCCGCAGGACGATGATTTAAAAAACGGTCTCTATATTCGTCCGACGATATTTGATAAAGTCACCTCATCCATGGCGATTGCCCAGGAAGAGATTTTTGGTCCCGTATTAGTTTTAATGAAGGTGGACACTGTCGAAGAAGCTATTGAATTGGCTAATGATGTGGCATACGGGTTAAGTGCTTCTATCTTTACGAAAAACATCGGTCACATTCTATCATTTGTAGACGATATTGAAGCTGGACTAGTGCGTGTAAATTCGGAAACGACGGGTGTAGAATATCAAGCGCCATTCGGGGGTATGAAGTCTTCCAGTTCACATTCTCGGGAACAGGGGGAAGCCGCGAAGGAATTCTTTACATCGATAAAGACCGTGTTTGTTAAATCGTAGAGTACCTTTTATGAAGGGAAAATGATTTCCAAACTACCAAAAACGATGCGAGCGGCGGTATAAAGAGGAGGGTATCATTTTTTTTAACGTTAGATGTATCGTTACCTCTAGCTGTATAACTAAAAGGGGGAGAAACATGAATAATGAATATCATGTAGCCAAAAATGGATCAGACCTTGGACAAGGGACGAAACAAGATCCTTTTTTTACAATTAATAAGGCTGCTTCTATGGCTGAAGCAGGGGATACTGTTATTGTCCATGAAGGTGAGTATCGTGAATGGG
>CALJVA010000070.1 GCA_937975135.1 uncultured Thermoactinomycetaceae bacterium
TGGCTCCCTTTGTTCTTGGAAGTCTACCATTTTACACAATTATATGGACTCAACTGATATGACCAAAAAAATCGTTTACTTTTTATGTACCGGTAATTCTTGCCGCAGCCAGATGGCAGAAGGATTCGGGAAAAAATATCTTGGTGACAAGTACGAAGTGTACAGCGCGGGTATTGAAGCGCATGGTCTGAATCCCAATGCCGTCAAAGCAATGGCGGAAAAAGGGATTGACATCTCCAAACAAACCTCGGATGTGATTGATCCGGAGATTTTGAACAAAGCGGATTACGTCATAACGCTTTGCGGAGACGCCAACGATAAATGCCCGATCACACCGCCGCACGTAACACGGCTTCATTGGGGATTTGAAGATCCGGCCAAAGCCACAGGCACGGAAGAGGAGAAATGGAAAGTGTTTCAGCGTGTGCGGGATCAGATCGAAGAAAGAATCAAGCAGTTTGCAGCCGAAGGTAAATAAGATAAGGGGAGTGGAGCATGTATAAATCGGTGATTATCGGAACGGATATGGTTTGAATTACAGAAGCGGATGTTGGTAAAGGAAATGAAGTCTACATCAAAGTGCTGCAAGAGTGGGCAAAAATTTCAAGGGGGCCGTTAATCCTACGGATATCGTGAAAGTAGTATTCCCAGGATGGACCAGTAGAGTTGGAATTTAACTTGGACGGCGAGAAGGTAACACTATACCCTGAAAACCTTAACGATTTTATTGATGTCGGTATCTTAACTTAGATAAATTCCAAAATTAAAAATACTTTGCCACCGTTGTTATAGATCAAGAGGTCTTTGTGACAGTGTTAAACGTAAAGGAATATGCGAAAATTCGTGACCAGCGATCATATGATTCATTCAAAAATACAATTGGAATTTTTTCGGTTAGTGCTGTTCAAGCATATGAATTTATCTTATTACATTCACATCATGCGAATGGCGGATCCGAAGGAGCCCAGGGTGATGTATAAATATTTGTACTATCTCTCTGAAAATGACAGGCAGGTCAATCCGGAATGGGGCCAGTTCATACAATCGATGCAGTTGCTGTATCAGGAATCCGTGAATCAAAGTACTGGCAAGCCGATACCGATATATTAATCATATCCGTGTGTTTATATTTAACTTGAATTATACTGTGGGTATAACCTTATTAAACCTAAATTAAACCTGGATTATACCACAGGTTTGAACAATAAGTATAAAGAATGAGACCTCGCACGAAGCGGAAGCCTCGTCGAGGTCTCATTCTCATCGGCAGATGATGTGCATGGATACTTTCCATCCCTTATTATATCTTGATGTGCAATCTCGGCAACTCCTTTTTTTGTGACAGCTATGAAAGGCATGCCTTCAACTTATCAGCTAGAATGTTACTGTTTCATTCGGGGAGCCGAAATTCTTATATGAATGAAGTTACCCGAATCATTTGGGTGTGTAACGGCTGAATTGGTACTTTGATACTGGAGAAAAAGGATTAGGATCAGTTTTTGTCGAATTGCTTCTTGGGTAGAACGGATGGGTTACGATTAACCCGACTTCGAGGATGAAACAAGACAAGGGAACATACATTTAGTGACAATCTATTGTCATATAAATGAGCTATTCTAAAAGTGAAAGCGAAACCAAGAGAGGAGAGCACCATGAGCGTCAATTTCCGTGAAATGGCCAATTTTATCTGGTCCGTTGCCGACCTGTTGCGCGGCGATTACAAACAATCCGACTACGGCAAGGTTATCCTGCCGTTTACCGTTTTGCGCCGCTTAGACTGCGTACTGGCGCCAACCAAAGAAGCCGTGCTGAAGCGCCTAGAAGAACTGCGTGCCAAGAACATCCAGCACGTGGCTCCCGTTCTGCAACGGGAAGCGGGACAAAAGTTTTACAATATCAGCCGGTACGATTTTCCGTCTCTTCTGGCCGATCCGAACAACATTGCGGCCAACCTGACGAACTACATTCAGGGTTTTTCGGACGATGCGCGGGACATTATGGACTACTTCAGTTTCTCCGACCAGATCCGCCGACTGGACGAGGCCAACCTGCTGTACCAGGTGGTGGAAAAGTTTGCGGGGATCGATCTTCATCCGGAACGCATCGATAACATCACGATGGGGTATATCTTCGAGGAACTCATTCGGCGGTTTGCCGAGCAATCGAACGAGACGGCCGGGGAGCATTTTACGCCCCGCGAAGTCATCAAGCTGATGGTATACCTTCTTTACAACGAAGACGAGAACGCCGACTTACGCAAAAAAGGCATTATCCGCACGTTGTACGACCCGGCTTGCGGCACCGGCGGCATGCTGTCCGTGGCCGAAGAAGTGTTGCATTCGCTGAACCCGAATGCGCAGCTCAAAGTGTTCGGCCAGGAGCTGAACCCGGAATCGTATGCGATCTGCAAAGCCGACATGCTGCTGAAAGGACAGGACCCGTCCCGCATCAAGTTCGGGAACAGCTTTTCCAATGACCAACTGAAACACGAGAAGTTTGATTACATGCTCAGCAATCCGCCTTTTGGTGTCGAGTGGAAAAAGGTCGAGAAGGTGATCCGGGACGAACACGAAAATCTCGGTTACAGCGGCCGTTTCGGCGCAGGTCTGCCGCGCATTAACGACGGATCGTTGTTATTTTTGCAGCATATGATCTCGAAAATGAAACCGGTCTCGGAAGGCGGCAGTCGTCTGGCCATCGTCTTCAACGGTTCTCCGCTTTTTACGGGAGGCGCCGATTCCGGGGAAAGCAACATCCGGCGTTGGATTATCGAAAACGATTGGCTGGAAGCGATCGTGGCGTTGCCGGATCAGTTGTTTTACAACACCGGCATCTCGACATACATCTGGGTCGTTACCAACCGGAAGAGCGCCCGACGAAAAGGGAAAATCCAACTCATCAATGCGGTGTCGTTTTTCCAAAAAATGCGCAAGAGCCTGGGCGACAAGCGCAACGAGCTGTCCGACGCCCATATCGACGAGATTACCCGGATTCACGGGGAATTTACGGAAGGGAAGTACAGCAAAATTTTCGACAACGCCGACTTCGGCTATCGGCGGATTACGGTCGAGCGGCCGCTGCGCCTGAACTTTCAAGTGTCGGATGAGCGCATCGGGCTGCTCAGGGAGCAGTCTGCGTTCAAAAATTTGGCTTCATCCCGCAAGAAAGGCGAGGCTGCCAAAGCGGATATCGAAGCCGGCAAAAAGCGTCAGCAGGAGATCCTGGACGTGCTTCTGTCGCTGCGATCGGACAAGCTGTACAAGAACCGGGACGAGTTTGTGAAAGTGTTGAAACAGGCGTTCAAGACGGCAGGACAGAAGCTTGAAGCTCCGATTCAGAAGGCGATTCTCTCTGCTTTGTCTGAGCGGGACGAGACGGCTGATGTTTGCCTGGATGCAAAGGGAAATCCCGAACCCGATCCGGAACTGCGGGATTACGAAAACGTCCCGCTAAAAGAAGACATCCACGAGTACTTTGAACGGGAAGTGAAGCCGTTCGTGCCGGACGCGTGGATCGACGAGGAGAAGACGAAGATCGGTTACGAGATTCCGTTTACCCGGCATTTCTATGAGTACACGCCGATGCGGCCGTTGGAGGAGATTGAGGCAGATATCCGAAATTTGGAATCGGAGATCCTAAATCTAATGGGTGATATAATTTCATGAAAAGTTCTAAGAGACTTCAAACGCATGTTGAAATGAGACCATCTGATATTAAGCAGTCTTTTAGTGTACCGAGTCATTGGCGTGTATATAGATTGCGTCATCTTGTCAAATTGAACCCCTCAAAACAGGAAATTCGACATTATTCTAGTGATGCGAATGTTACCTTTCTCCCTATGGAGTCGGTTTCTGAAACGGGTGAAATCAGCAATGCCTTGGAGAAAACCATCTCCGATGTATATTCCGGCTACACTTACTTTCGAGAAGGTGATGTGATTTTAGCCAAAATCACCCCTTGTTTTGAAAATGGAAAAGCGGCGGTTGCTCACTCACTGGTAAATAAAATCGGCTTTGGTTCTACTGAATTTCACGTGCTACGACCAAATGACAAATTGGATGTTCGGTTTCTTTTTTATATTATCAAATCTGACCCTTTCTTGAAGAATGGCGAGGCAAATATGGTTGGTGCTGCAGGACAAAAACGTGTTCCAGAAAGTTTTTTGTCCGATTTCAAGATAGCCATTCCAAACATTGAAGAACAGAAAATTATCTCATCTTTCCTCGACCAACAAACCGCCAAACTCGATCAACTCGTTGAGAAAAAGCAGCGCTTGATCCATCTCTTGCAAGAGAAGCGGCAGGCGCTTATCACGCAGGCGGTGACAAAGGGACTTGATCCCAACGTTCCGATGAAAGATTCGGGAATTAAGTGGTTGGGGGAAGTGCCGGCTCATTGGAGAATAGAAAAACTCAAGTACCATGTTTATCTTAACCCGGAAACATTATCCGAAAACACAGATCCTGAACAGGAATTATTGTATATTGAAATCGGGAACGTCAGTTCCTATGGAGAAATATCGGATGCAACATACTATCTGTTCAAAAACGCTCCATCAAGAGCCCGGCGAAAAGTTCGGTCTGGAGATGTGATAATATCGACTGTTAGAACTTATCTTAAAGCAATCACATATATAAAAGATGCTCCGGAAAATCTTGTCGTCTCAACGGGTTTTGCAGTCCTTCGAGCAAAAGATCAATTGCTAAACAGTTTTCTTGGTAAGTATGTCCGCAACGAAGGCTTTATAAACGAGATAGTTGCGCGTTCAGTAGGCGTTAGTTATCCAGCAATAAACGCATCCGAGCTCATCGAACTTTGGGTCGTGATTCCCCCGATTGAAGAGCAAAGAGCCATTGTCGATTGGCTCAATAGCAGGTTATCGAATATTGATAAGATAATAACAAATATTGAAAAACAAATTGCTACTATCCAAGAATACCGCCAAGCCCTTATCACCGCCGCCGTGACCGGCCAAATCGACGTGCTGCGGGAAAAATTGGCGGTGTCGGCTGATCCGATACCCGCAGGAAAGGAGTGAACGCCCATGTCACCCTTACATACCGAACGGGCGCTGGAGGACGCCATCGAGACGCACCTGATCGAATATGGAGGCTACGAGAAAGGCGATCCGGCCGAATACGATCGGGAACTGGCGTTGTTCCCGAAGACGGTGATCCGATTTATCCGGGCGAGCCAACCGGACGAGTGGAACCGGCTGGTCGGCTTTTTTGGCGCTGATACGGAGAAGGAAGTCATCAAGCGGCTCGTTCAGGTGCTGCAGCGTGACGGCATGCTGAAAGTGCTGCGCAAAGGGTTCGACCTCTACAACGTCCCGATCAAAATGGCCTTTTTCAAGCCGGCCAGCGGTCTGAACCCCGAAGCAAAGGCTAAGTACGAGCAAAACATTCTGACTGTCACGCGGCAGGTCCGTTACAGCACCCGCAACGAAAATTCGCTGGACATGGTACTCGCCGTCAACGGTTTGCCCGTGGCTACGGTCGAGCTGAAAAACCATTTTACCGGCCAAACCGTCGAGCACGCCAAGCGGCAGTATAAACATGATCGGGCCCCGAACGAACTCCTTTTCCAATTCAAAAAGCGGGCGCTTGTCCATTTCGCCGTCGACCCGGACGAAGCGTACATGACCACGCGCCTGAACGGCAGCCAGACGCACTTTCTGCCGTTTAACCGGGGTTATAACAATGGCGCGGGCAACCCGCCGGACGACGAGACCGGTTTTCGCACGTCTTATTTGTGGTGGGATATTTGGCAGCGGGACAGCTGGCTGGATATCCTTCACAGATTCCTGCACTTGCAGGTGGAGGAAAAAGTAGTCGACGGTAAGACGATCCGCAAAGAAACGATGATTTTCCCCCGTTTTCATCAGCTCGACGCCGTGCGGAAAATCGAAGCCGACGTGCTGCAGAACGGACCCGGTCACAACTACCTGATTCAGCATTCGGCCGGCAGCGGCAAAAGCAATACGATTGCTTGGCTTGCCCATCGGCTGTCGAGTCTGCATGATAAAGACAATAAACCGATCTTTCACTCCGTCATCGTCATTACCGACCGGATCGTGTTGGATCGGCAGCTGCAGGACACCATTTATCAGTTTGAACATGTTCAGGGTGTCGTCCGACCGATCAAGGATAACTCCAAACAGTTGGCGCAGGCCTTGAACAGCGGCGCCAAGATTATCATTACGACACTGCAGAAGTTTGGATACATTTTGGACCAGGTCGGCAATTTGAGCGGCAAAAACTTCGCCCTGATTGTGGACGAAGCGCACAGCTCCCAAACCGGCAAAGCGGCGGATGCGATCAAGCAGGTGCTGGCCGCCCCGACGCTGGAAGAAGCCGAGAAGCTGCAAGCCCAGTTGGATGCGGCGGCGGACGACGCGGAAGAAGAAATCCTGAAGGAACTCGCCAAGCGGGGACGGCAGCGCAACTTGAGCTATTTTGCCTTTACCGCCACGCCGAAACACAAAACGATCGAAATGTTCGGACGCAAGGACGAGAACGGCGAATACCAGCCGTTCCACCTTTATTCGATGCGCCAGGCGATCGAAGAGGGCTTCATCCTGGACGTGTTGAAAAATTATGTCACTTACAAGACCTACTATAAGCTGGCCAAAGCGATCGAGGACGATCCGCTCGTGGACGAGCGTGCCGCCAAACGGTCCATTGCCCGGTTTGTGAGCTTGCATCCGCACAACCTGGCGCAGAAGACGGAAGTGATGATCGAACATTTCCGGCGTATCACCCGCCACAAAATCGGCGGCAGAGCGAAAGCGATGGTGGTGACCAGCTCCCGGCTTCACGCCCTGCGGTACAAGCAGGCTTTTGACGCCTATATCCGCGAAAAGGGTTACAACGATATTCGGACGCTTGTCGCCTTCTCGGGAACCGTCATCGATGACGGCCAAGAGTACACGGAGCCGCAGCTCAACGGTTTCGGCGAGAAAGAACTGCCCGCCAAGTTCGATACGGACGATTACCAGGTGTTGATCGTGGCCGATAAATATCAGACCGGTTTCGATCAGCCGCTGTTGCACACCATGTTCGTGGACAAAAAGTTGTCCGGCATCCAGGCGGTTCAGACGTTATCCCGGCTCAACCGCACATACCCTGGAAAAGAAGACACCTTCGTCCTCGATTTCGTCAACGAACCCGAAGACATCAAAAAAGCGTTTCTGCCCTACTACGGAAAGACGGAGCTGGAGCAGGAAACGGATCTGAATCTGCTCAGCGACCTCAAAAACAAGCTGGACGACTTCCAAATCTACTGGCAGTCCGAGATCGACGCATTTTGCAAAGTATTTTTCCGTCCGAAGGCGCAGCAACAAAAATCCGATATCGGCCGGCTGCACCAGTACGTCGATCCCGCCGTCGATCGTTTCAAGGCGAAAACAAAGGAGGAGCAGGAGGAGTTCCGCAGCACACTGGCCGCTTATATTCGGGCTTATGCGTTTATCACGCAGATTGCACCTTTCCAGTCCGTGCCGTTGCACAAGTTGTACGCGTATGGGCAGTTGCTGCTGCGGAAACTGCCGACTCGAGGAGCGAAACATGTCAACCTCGACGATGATGTGGCACTCGAATATTACCGCTTGCAGGAGACGAGCAACGGAAATATCTCGCTGATGGGCGAGGAGCCGATAAAGCTCAAAGGGATGACGGATGTCGGGACGGGGATCGTTCGGGAAGAAAAACAGGTGTACCTGTCCTCGATTATCGACATGCTTAACAAACGCTTTGGCACTGATTTCAAGGGCGCCGACAAGCTGTTCTTCGATCAGATCGAGCAAGACATATTGGAAGAAGAGCAGATTGTCCAGTCGGCCCGCAATAACACGATCGACAACTTCAAGTACGTGTTTGACGAAGTGTTCCTTGAGAAAGTCATCGGCCGCATGGGACAAAACGACCGCATGTTTGCCATGATCATGGACAACCCGGACTTCCAGAACGCCGTCAAATCGTGGATCATGAAATCGGTGTTTGAGAAAATTAATGAGAATCGGCCTGATTAGGAGTTTTGATAGTGACATTACTGTTCTACCATATTTGAATGCCCAATTGCTTTCAATAAGCGTGGGCATTTTTCTTTCGATTAATTCAAAGAAAGGAAGAACCCTCATTTTCGACTATAAATTCAGAAAATAATGGAAGGATATTTGGTAAATTGCGTCGAATTTTCGCATTGCATCTCTTTTTCATCTTGCCGTTTTTCTTCGCAGTTGATGCAAAATTTATAATGGTGAAGCAAAAGTTATGATTTTGGAGGACAAAATGATAGACTGGGCGCCAAATTTGTATCGAGTTGGAGCGGAGTTGAAAAAGTTCGGAGATGTATTAACAGATGATGAAAAAAGGGAAGCGAGGTCTCAAATTGAACCTTGGTTATCTGCTCTTTTTCAAAGCGAGCACCTGTCTCTTTTACTTGGCAGTGGCTTTACGGCATCAATCAGTTCTTTGACAAATTCACCTGCTGCTGGAATGGGAAAGGTAGATAAATTCAATTGCAAGTATGAGAAACAATAGAATGAGTATGCTGAAAGGTCAGCAAAGGCTTGCGGACGTGGAGAAGCCAATATTGAAGATCAAATTCGTGCTGCTCTTGCATTAATAGAAGGTCTGGAAATTATCCAAGATCCAGAGTTGCAAAATTGGAAAGATGCGATCAAAAAAGTCTTAAACGATTTTATTGAAAGTTTGCTAAAAACAGAACAAGGAATTGCTGACAGTATCAACGGAGGTTCTGAAGAAGGTAAATTAGCTCAAAGTATTTTGACCTCATTCCTAATGAGTTTTGCAAGCAGAACAGCTACTCGAGAACGGTTGAATATTTTTACAACTAATTATGATCGATTGATTGAATTTGCTTGTGACTTAATTGGCTTACGCGTAATTGACCGTTTTGTTGGGACTCTAACACCAATTTTTCGTTCATCTCGTATTGATATAGACATGCATTATAATCCCCCGGGGATAAGAGGTGAGCCGAGATATTTAGAAGGGGTTGTAAAGTTAACGAAATTGCATGGTTCACTTGATTGGCATTACGCTGACAAAGTAATAAGAAAGTGGCCTGTTCCGTTCGGTGCCCCTACTCCATTTAAATTTTTTTATGATATAGATGACCCTACTAACAAAGTCATGATTTATCCCAACCCTGCCAAGGACGTTGAGACACTGCAATATCCTTATGCAGAGTTATTTAGGGATTTTTCTGCTGCATTGTGCCGCCCTAATTCCGCTCTTGTTACGTACGGTTATGGATTTGGCGATGATCATATCAATAGAGTAATCGCTGATATGTTAACGATACCGTCGACTCATCTAGTGATAATTTCTTATGATACAGCTCAGGGGAGAATCCCAAATTTCATTAGTAAAGTTGGAAGAGAGGCACAAATATCTTTACTTGTCGGTAAACACTTTGGTGATATATCCAATTTAGTCAATTATTATTTGCCTAAACCGGCCATAGACTTAATATCTATTAAGAAGGCTGAACTGTTATCAAAAAGGTTTTTGGC
>CALJVA010000071.1 GCA_937975135.1 uncultured Thermoactinomycetaceae bacterium
GTATTTGCCTGCTTTTTCTCGCATTTTCATCAGTTAATGATCACGGATTCAGGACGAGAAGTATCTGGAAAGATATAACGAAGAAGATGAAAACGGAAGATATTATTGGGATACCTTATCCAGACCAGGCTTACAAAATCCGATAATAATTCATTATGTGTGTGAAGATGGAACGAATTTGAAGATCTACTCGCAAAAATCAGAGGAAACTTTCTATAAAGAGTTGCAAAAAGGGAAGATTAGAGTTGTCAAAACAAGACACGGCTGGACAGCTCATCACAAAGTTTATACGCCAAAAGATGGAAAAGTAATAAGATCCATCCTCGATGAGCATGGGACGAACAATGATGCTGCTAAAGAAATGGAAAAGCTATTCGGGAGCAAGAAAGCATTTGACTACCCTAAACCTGAGAAGCTTCTTATGACTTTGATTGATTTAGTCACAGACAAGGGTGATTGGGTGCTAGACTCATTCGCTGGATCTGGAACCACTGGTGCTGTAGCACACAAAATGGGGCGCCGTTGGATCATGATTGAGTTAGGTGAACATTGCCACACTCATATCATCCCAAGAATGAAAAAAGTGATTGATGGAACAGATCAAGGTGGCATTAGCAAATCTGTTGGTTGGAAAAGCGGAGGCGGTTTTCGCTACTATAGACTTGCCCCGAGTCTACTCGAAAAGGATAGGTTCGGAAATTGGGTTATTAGTAAAGAATATAACGCAGAAATGCTTTCCGAAGCGATGTGTAAACTTCATGGTTTTACTTACGATCCTGACGAAACAGTTTTTTGGAAACATGGGAAATCAACGGAAACTGATTTTATTTTTACAACAACTCAGCTAGTGACAAGAGAATTGGTAGATCAAATTCAATCTCAAATGAATGAGGATGAGACATTGCTGATATGCTGTAAAGCATACAATATTAACCCACAGGACTATCCGCAAATCACGTTTGCTAAAATTCCCCAATCCGTGTTGAAACGTTGCGAATTTGGCCGCGATGATTATAGTTTGAATGTAAGTAACATGCCCCAGAAAGAAGTTGTTGAACAAATGGAGCTGTTTGGGGAGGAGGAAAATCAATGAATCGTCATCTAAATGCTATTTCAGCGAGGATGAGTTTGCGTAAACCACAGAAAGAATCATTGGAAATACTTGCCAATCTTGTTGAAACAATTGAGCTAGGGAAACATTCACCGGAGTCATTAAATAGACAACTAGAAAAGGTGAGGGTTTTGTTTTACTAGATATTGTGTGCTGTACTTAAAGTTGAGATTGCTGATGGGAAGCGAGCGATATTAATATGAAACAACTATTTCTGATCGGCGGTACAATGGGTGTAGGAAAAACAACAATTTGCCAAGTGATGAAGAAAAAAATAAGCAACAGCGTCTTTCATGATGGCGACTGGTGCTGGGATATGCAGCCGTTTCAAACTTGAATGACTTGTTTTCGTTGACATTATTTCATAACGCTTGTAAGTTAAAGTTAACAGTTCCCACCACGCCTCTTAACAATGCGTACCAAGGTGGGCCTTATTTTTTATGGAGGGATTTTATGAATTCCAATAATATACCTTCCTTTTAAGAGGCCTGCTGCATTTGAAGAACAGGTCGAAATTTTAAAGAACCGCGGTCTCGTCATATCCTATGTTGATTTTGCTATTCGTACATTGCAACGAATCAGCTATGATCGGTTAAGCGCTGGGATTGATCAGGGTAAAATTTTTGCTCATCTTTATGTTTTAAAGGATCTTATTCCTGAACGGAACAAGTGGCTTTATTTCATCATTCGATTGGAGGCATTGCTTTCCGAATATAGCGAAGTAGTGGAGTTGGAGCGAATTGGATTCCCGGAGGATTGGAATGCTGTCTTAAACTGACTCATCTCTATCTGCTTCCCCGCCATCTACACACGTGGTTCGGTCATATCGTCGTGGATTTAATGGACCGACTGCCTCGATAGCCGTGAGCATAGTTCTCGTCCCAGATTACGAAGTTCCTCAGTTGACTTCCTCTTTTTCCGAAATACAGAATTATTTAACAAAAATTTAACAATCGATAGGATAGACTGTTTTTAAGTAGTCGGGGAAAAGAAAAAATGAGGTGAAAAAATGAGAGTGAAACGTTTTTTAATTACGGCTGTCTTGTTGCTGGCTGTGTTGCCCATGACCGCATTTGCCTTGACAAAGGATGCGCCTTCAGTAACGATTCAAACTAGTGATGTTGTTTCGAAGTCAGAGGATATTTCGGACCAGTCTTCTGGAGCAGTTACAGTAATTCAACGGGCAACTCCTCAAGTGAATGACACTAACCCAACTTCGAGCGATATCACTGTGGACGGGCAGCCGGTACACAAAATTCAACTATCAGAGGAAAACA